>JASFKL010000011.1:0-23380 GCA_050118655.1 Gammaproteobacteria bacterium
GACTACGCGGTGCTGATCGTGATCGGATTACCGATCGAAAACTGATCGGCGGGTCGCCCGGCCGCCGGCCAGCGATCAGAGAAATTCGCGCAACCCGGACTGCGAACCTATCTTGCGCAGGCGCCGCAGATCGATATGGGCGAGCCTGTCGCCGAGCATCTCGTCGGCCTTGATCGTTTCCGCGACCTCGATCAGGTTGGCATTACCGCCCGCAGGACCTACCCCGTTGATCGTGCCTTCGATCTGCAACACGCCCCGCTGCAGCGCGGCCAGCGCATTCTGCGCCGCCCGGCCGCGATGATTGTGTCCGTGCAGCGACCAGCACGGCGGGTCGTAATCGGCAAGGGACGCGGACAGCGAATCGAACAGGTCGCCGATTTCTCTGGGCGTGGCCGTGCCGGTAGTGTCGGAGATATTGATGATCGTGGCGCCCGCGTCGAGCGCTACCTGCAAGAGTCCCGCCAGCGTTCTGGTATCGGTGCGAGTCGCATCCTGGGGGCTGAATTCGACTTCCGCGAACTCCGTCCGCGCGCGGCCGATGATCGCCGCCATCGACGCAAAGGTCCGCTCCCGCAGGTCCGCGTCGGCTTCGAGCGCGCGAATCCTGCGCGCATCGAGATATAAATGGATTCGCGGGCGGGCCAGGCCGTCGAGGAAGGCAAAGGCCTTTTCCAGGTCCGCCTCGCCGATCGGCGCGATGCAGCAAACCGTCGCTCGCTCCAAACTCCCGGCGATTCGCTTCGAATTCGCGAAACTCTCGTCGTCATCGGCTGTGGATGCCAGCTCGATCACGTCGACACCGGCCTCCTCGAGCGCGCGGGCGATACGCATGCGTTCGGCCGCCGGGGGCCTGAAATCCGGCGATAACTCCCCGTCGCGCAGCGTGGTATCCAGAAAACGGATCCGCTTCATGACGCCATCCTATCCAATCGGCGGCGAGGTTTCATCCCCGGCGTACCGGGGTGGTGAATCCCCTGTATTCCGTTGTTCTGTTGTGAAGAATTTCGTTGGCCTGTTATCTGCTAATGCTAAACTAGCCGAGCGACAATTCGAGTATATCCTGGTGAAATTGAAACGAATAACAAGACTAGTCCTGTTGATGTTATTAGCGGGAGCCAGCCATAGTACCCTGGCGGCAAGCGCGGGTACCGGCGGCGTAAGTACCTCGTTTTCGAAAAACTCGACCAGTCTTTCCCTGGTCGTCGGTTCCGGCACTGCCTTCAACGACAACTATACGATTCTCGGTCTCGGCGTCGGCTACTACGTGGCCGAGGGTCTGGAGCTCGGGATAGACGTGGAGCGCTGGATCTCCGGTGATCCGACGATCACCAAGGTCAGCCCGCAAATCAGGTACGTATTTACCCGGTCGAATAATATCAAACCCTATGTCGGTGCCTTTTATCGTCGTACTCACTTTGGCGAGTTCGATGGTATAGAGATCGACGACCGGGATTCGTTCGGTTACCGGGCGGGCGCCTACTTCTCGACCAGGAACGGGGTTTCTATCGGTGGCGGAGTCGTCTACGAAGAGTTCAAAAACTGCTCCGCACTCGCCGATTGCTCTACCACGAATCCCGAATTACTCTTCGCCGTCAGTTTCTGAGTCGGGGTGATGGATCACCTGTCTCTTCGAAAGCATCGATCAGGGTAAGGGCAGCGGCCTGTAGCAGGCGGGAAAAACCGCCCCGTGAGTTGGCGCCGCAAAGCGGGCCCGCATCGACAGATTGTACGCCGAGTAATATCGATGCCCCTGAACCGGATTTCATTAATCGATCCCCCGAGCAGACGGATCGCTTCGATTCGGGGGGCATACAGGAATTTTGTGAACCTCCGGTTAGGACATATACTCGCGCGAAAATACCGGCAAACGCGGGAGACAAGGCATGAGTCAGCATCCGGACTGCATTTTTTGCAAGATCATCGGCGGGGAAATCCCGTGCTTCAAACTCTACGAGGACGAGGATACGCTCGCCTTCATGGACATCAACCCGGCAAGTCCGGGGCACGCGCTGGTGATACCGCGCGAACACGCCGCGGACCTCCACGCGATTTCCGACGGCGCCATCGCGGCCACCGTGATCAGCGCGAAAAAGGTCGCCGCCGCGATCGACGAGACGCTGAACCCGCAGGGACTGAACCTGGTGCAGTGTAACGGCGAGGCGGCGGGGCAATCGGTGTTTCATTTCCACATGCACGTACTGCCGCGCAGCGAGGGCGACGACCTCAAGCTCAACTGGGGACTGGAAACCGGCGACATGGACGCGATCGGCCAGCTCGCCGAACGCATCAGCGCGAACCTGTAACAACGCCCGACACGGGGCGCTCAGGCGTGATCCATGCCCGCCATGACCGCGCTGCCGTCGCGCGGAATCCAGGATTTGCCTTCGCCCGCGTACTCGTCGCCGGGATTGCCCATTACCGTGGTGCGCCACATCAGCCGCGTATAACGATCGGCGTCGTACCAGGTCGCGCAATGCAGCAGGTTGCGATTGTCGCCGATCAGCAGGTCGCCCGGGCGCCACTCGTGCGCATAGACGAATTCCTCCCGGGTGGCGTGGGCTAGCAGTTCGCGAACCAATGCCGCGCCCTCGCCCCGCGGCCCGGGCTCGAGCCCGGCCACCGGGCCATCGACGTAATCCATCTGCTTTTCCTCGCAGATATAGAGCGCGGGTTTCCCGGTAACCGGGTGACGCCTGACCAGCGGATGGCGCTGGGGCCGCTGGTGCGGCAACAGTTCGAGCACCGGCTCGCCGTTTTCGACCGCGGCGCGCGAGCGGCCGACCCAGCTGGGCGCGTGGATGCCCTCGAGGTTTTGCAGATAGTGCTGCCTGTCCGCATCGAGCGCCGCGAACGCGGCTGTACAATCGGCGTAAAGCGTGCGGCCCTGCTCCGGCGGCGGCACGTCGAGCGCGAGCAATAGCGTGATGTCGGGCGGCGGGCGGCGGTAACTCTGGTCGGTGTGCCAGTTGACCCGGTGCGGGAATTGCACTCGCAGGGTGGAGGAATTTCCGTCGTCGCCATACATGCGCGGCGGCGGTGGATGGTTGCAGGGCGGCGCATTGGTCAGGATCAGGATTTCATCCACCGAGTCGTGAAAGAAACGCGGGCTGGTCAGCGTTTCGCGGTAATTTTCCACTTCGGGCCCGAACAGGCGGCTCAGCTCGAGGAGCGCTCCCGGCTGCTGCCTGATATCCTGCAGCCCCCGGATGATCATCAAGCCGCCCGCGGCGTGAAAACGCGACCGCAGCCCCTCGGCGTCGGCAGCGCAACGCGCGACGATGGCATCGATATCGGGTTCGTCGAACTCGAGCAGGACACCGAAGGAACTGCCTTCGAGTTCGCCGAAATCGAGTTCGCCGGGAGTCGAACCGCTGCTATTCATGGGTACCGCCAGAGTCGATCGATCGGGAAACGTCAGCCCGCCAAAGATAGCATGAATAATTCCTCGAACAAGCGGCGCCGCGCGCTGTCGCGGGCGCCCCGGATGGAGACGCGGCGGCAGCAGGCGTATAATAGCGGTTTTGCCCGGGGAGAAGGCCGATGAAACTGGAACTGATCAGCACCAGGCGCTGCCCCTTCGTACAGCGCTCCGTCATTACGCTCAACTACAAGGGTATCGATCACGAAATGGTATTCGTCGATCTCGACGACCCGCCCGCCTGGTTCCTCGAAATCTCACCGATGGGCAAAGTCCCCGTGCTGCGCGTCGACGGCGAGACGGTAATCTTCGAATCGGCGGTAATCAACGAATTTCTCGACGAAGTCACGCCGGGACAGCTGCATCCCGAGGATCCGCTGCAGCGCGCGCTCAACAGGAGCTGGATCGAGTTCGGCGGCACCTGCTGCAGCCTGACCTTCCAGCTCATGGTAGCCCCCGACAGGCAATCCTTCGAGGATACGGTCGCCGAGCTGAGGGACAATCTCGGCCAGGTCGAAAAGGCGCTCGGCGAGGGCCCCTACTTCAACGGCGAGGATTTCGCGCTGATCGACGCGGCCTATGCGCCGATTTTCATCCGCCTCGACGTATTCGAGGATTTGCTCGACCTGCGGATCACGGATGACCTGCCTCGCATCCGGGCCTGGGCGCAGCGCCTGTTGGCCATGCCGGAGGTACAATCGGCGCGCGTACCCGACTTACCCGACCTGTTTCGCCAGCTGATCACCAGCCGCAACGCCTACGCGCAGGCGCGGATGAACTGATCCGGGAGAGCGGTAACCCGCCCGGTCGGGCGCGTCATAATCGTGACCGGCGTCAGGTTGTGCATTATTTCCGCTCTGGATTCCCGACTTTTGTGATACGCTGCCCACCTAAGTCTGGCGATGGATCTAGACTCCCGTTTCAAACCTTCGAACCTAGATTACGACCTATGATTGACTGGCTGTCCAAAAAGAAGAAAGAGGAAAAAATCAAGGAAATTCGCGAGCAGGAGCTGAAAAGATCACTCTCCGAGAAGGTTGCCCAGTACCAGAAAATCCAGGAAGACCCCGAGGACGATCACACGGAAATCTTCGTCAACGGCAAGAAATTGCGGGTCGCCAAGGAACAGATCACCCTCGGCGAGGACTGACGCCGCGGTCGGCTGCCGCGCACGCCCCCCCTGAGCCACCGCCACCCGTCCCCCGGACGATCCGTCGAGGTATCGAATACCCCCTGGACGAAGACCCGTGCAGCGACCCCGGTAAATCCGTTGTCGTCGAGAATCGCTCGTTATCGCCAGTCGGGACTGCCCGGCCCCGCAGCGCGGGGAGATATCGGGGTAAGCGGCCGGCAAGACTGGCAATTCGGCATTCGGATCCCCATCTAGTAAAATCCCGTCATGGCCATAGCAGAACCCTCGATGTCACCGCAGTTCGATAATTCCTACGCCCGCCTCCCGGACCGCTTCTTCGTCCGCCAGGCGCCGGTACCGGTAGCCGATCCCGCACTGATCCGGATCAACCGTCCCCTCGCGAACAAACTCGGCATCGACCCGGAATGGCTGGAATCCGAACAAGGCGTCAATGTCGTCGCCGGCAATCGCATACCCGAGGGAGCGGATCCGATCGCGACGGTATACGCGGGGCACCAGTTCGGCAGCTGGAATCCGCGTCTCGGCGACGGCCGCGCGATCCTGCTGGGCGAAGTCATCGGCAGCGACGGCGAGCGCTACGACCTGCAGCTCAAGGGTTCCGGCATCACGCCGTTTTCACGCATGGGCGACGGCCGCGCGCCGCTCGGCCCGGTGATTCGCGAATACCTGGTCAGCGAGGCGATGGCCGCGCTGGGCGTGCCCACCAGCCGTACGCTCGCAGCGGTTACCACGGGAGAGTCGGTGTTTCGCGAAACCCGGCTCGACGGCAGCGTGCTGCTGCGCGTGGCGAAAAGCCATATCCGCATCGGCACCCTGCAGTACTTCGCCTCCAAACAGGACATCGACGCGCTGCGGCAACTCGTCGACCACGTCATCGCACGGCATTATCCCGACGCGGCCGAGGCCGACAATCCGGTGCGCGCAATGTTCGAACAGGTGCTGGTCCGCCAGGCGGAACTGATCGCGCGCTGGCAAACGCTGGGCTTCATCCACGGGGTCATGAATACCGACAACATGCTGCTGTCGGGCGAGACCATCGATTACGGACCCTGCGCTTTCATGGATGCCTACGATTCCGCGGCCGTCTACAGTTCGATCGATCACGGCGGCCGCTATGCCTACCGTAACCAGCCCGGTATCGCGCACTGGAACCTGGCCTGCCTCGCGCAGACCTTGCTGCCGTTGCTGGCCGAGGACGAGGAAAAGGCCACCGGCATCGCGCAAACCGCGCTGGACGGCTTTCCCGAACTCTACGCGGAAGCTTACTTCGGGCGCCTGCGCGAAAAATTCGGCCTCGCGGCCACGGAAGCGGGCGATGCCGATTTGATCCAGGATTTTCTCGACTTGATGGAAAGCGGCAGGATCGACTTCACGCTCGCCTTCCGCCGGCTCGCGGACCTGGCCGGAGAGGTTTCCGAGATCGATGCATTGTTCGATTTTCCCGAGTCCTTCGCCGCCTGGCTCGCTCGCTGGCGCGAGCGATGCGGCCGCGACTCGATCGACGCCGACGAACGCCACCGGCGAATGACGGCGGTCAACCCGGCCTTCATCGCCCGCAATCATCTCGTCGAGGAAGCCATCGCGCGCGCCTACGAGGGCGACTTCGCGTCCTTCGATCGCTTGCTGGAAAGACTCGGGAAACCCTTCGACTACTCCCCGGAAGACGCTCTGCTGGCCACCCCGCCGAGACCCGAGCAGATCGTGCAGCAGACTTTTTGCGGCACCTGAGCTCTCGCAGACTAGTTTATGCCGAGTTGCTTCCTGCGCTGGTTGGCCCAGGTTCGCAGCACCTGGTCGATGGCCAGGCCGATAAACGCCACGCAGAGTCCGAGCACGATGCCGTTGCCGACGCCGGCGCGATCGGACAACGACTTCAGAATCAACTGGCCGAGATCGTCGGTGCCGATCAGCGCGCCGATGATGACCATCGACAGCGCGAACACCACGGTCTGGTTGACGCCGAGCGCGAGGTGCGGGAAAGCCAGCGGCAACTCGATGTTCAGGTAGCGCTGTACGCGGTTGACACCCGACATCGAGGCGGCTTCCTGCAGCTCCGGCGGGACGCTCAGCAGGCCCTGTATCGTGTAACGCGTGGCCGGCACCGTGGCGTAGACGACGATCGCGATCAGCACCGAGGTATCGGTGACGCCGAACAGCATCATCACCGGGATCAGGTAGATGAACGACGGAAAGGTCTGAAAGGTATCGCATATCGTCAGCATGATGCGGGTCGACACCGGGTGCTGCGCGCATAGCGTCCCGGCGACAACCCCGATAAAGGTCGAAATCAATACCGAAAGCGTCATCAGGTAGGCGGTAATCAGCGCCCGGTCCCACCATTCGGTCAGCGCGATGAACAGCAGGAATCCACCGACGTAGAGACCGACCCTGGCCCCGCCGACGATGTAGCCGACACCCATCGCCAACATGAAGGTTGCCACCACGGGCATCGACAGGTAGGCGTGCTTGACCGGCAACAGGAAGTCGACGATAAACCACTCGTTGAAAGCCTTCAGCGAATAAAAGAACGTATCCCAGATCCAGTCGACCCCCGCCTGCCAGAAATCCTGGGTCGTCAGTCCCTTGTTGTGCGGAATCAGGTAGAGGTAGTTGAAGCCCTCGCGGAAGATGTACGATCCGGCCCAGGCCAGCAGCACACCGGCGACGAACACGGCCCCGAAAAGAATCAGGTACTTGTGCCGTTGCAGGAACGACAGATCGGCAAAGTAGTCGGTCTGCTTGTCGGCCCAGGCCAGCGACAGGCGATCCAGCATGATCGCGATCAGTACGATACAAATGCCGATTTCGAGCGCCAGGCCGATGCGCAGCTGGTTGAGCGCGATCAGCAAGTCGTTACCGAGCCCTTTCGCGCCGATCAGAGAGGCGATGACGACCATCGCCAGGCACGACATGATGACCTGGTTGACGCCGAGCAGGATATCCCGCCGCGCGGTCGGTATCAGCACCTTGATCAACAACTGCCGGTCGGTGCATCCGCACATCAACCCGGCCTCGCCGACCTCGGGCGACAGTTTCTTCAGGCCGAGAATGGTCAGGCGCACCATTGGCGGGGTGGCGAATATCACCGTCGCGATCGCACCGGCGTGGTCGCCGATGCCGAAAAACACCATGACCGGAATCAGGTACGAGAAGTGCGGCATGATCTGCATGACGTTGAGGATCGGGTTCAGTATCGTCTCGACGAGCGGAACCCTGAAAGCCCAGACACCGAGCAGGAGCCCGAGTATGACCGACACCGGGGCGGCGATCAGCACGAAGGACAGCGTTTCCATCGACGGCTCCCACTGGCCGAACACGGCGATGTAAACGAAGGTGAAGCCGGTAAACAGGGCCAGCCGGGGGCCCTTCAGGGCATAACCGAGAATCGCGCCGCCGCCGGCCACCACGGTCCACGGCAGGGCCGGCCAGCGCGCCCACTGATTTTCGGTGGCCCAGTCCCAGCTGGTAAAAGTGACGATAGTCTTGACGCCGCCGAGAAAGATTTCCCGTACGAATTCGATCAGGAACAGGATCACGCCGGATACCGAACGGGTAAGCTCGTTCATGAGCGGCTTTTCCTCGTATATCTCGATCTCCGGGTCCCAGACCTGGATCGGCCACCAGTCGAACATGACATAGTTGACCGAGTCGTTGATGATCAGCGGTAATTTTTTGAGCAACGGCGGCAGGCGCCATAACCAGTTGCCGTCAGACTGGGGAATGACGGCGCACAGGATCAGGAAAACAACCACCAGCAGGGCGAACTGCAGCGATTTCTTTTGCCGCAGCGCATCGATCATGATGCCGGTCCGGCCGATTGCTTGGCGCTTCCCCCGAACAAGACGTCGATCACGTGGGAGGCGTGCAGCGCACCCACGGCATTGCCCGATTCGTCGACCACGGTCACTGCCTTGCCGGCATTCAGTACCGACTCGGCCACGCTCTCGATGATGGCATCTGCGGACACCGTGAAATCGGTAAAGTCTTCGCCGGGATCGAAGGCGTCCATGACCGCGTTGACTTTGAGTACCTTTTCGCGCGGCACTTCCTCGGTAAATTTACGCACGTACTCAGTGGCCGGATTGAGGACGATATTGGCAGGCGTATCGAGCTGCTCGATGATGCCTTCCTTCATGATCGCGATACGGTCGGCAAGACGCAGCGCTTCATCGAAATCGTGGGTGACGAACAGAATGGTTTTGTGCAGAACGCTCTGCAAGCGCAGAAATTCATCCTGCATTTCCTTGCGGATCAGCGGATCGAGCGCCGAAAAGGGTTCGTCGAGAAACCAGATATCGGGCTCGATCGCCAGCGAGCGTGCGATGCCGACGCGTTGCTGCTGGCCGCCAGACAGTTGCCGCGGGAAGTAATTTTCGCGCCCGGTCAGGCTGACGAGATCCACCATCTCCTTGGCGCGCTGCATGCTTTCCTGGGTGCTAACCCCCTTGACCTGCAACGGGAAAGCGATGTTTTCGAGCACGGTCTTGTGCGGCAGGAGAGCAAAGCTCTGGAACACCATGCCCATCTTGCTGCGCCGCAGTTCGATGAGCTGCTTGTTATCCATCTCGAGAATATTTTCACCCTCGATATATATCTTCCCGGCCGTCGGCTCATTGAGCCTCGATATGCATCGCATCAGCGTCGACTTGCCGGAACCCGACAGGCCCATGATGATCAGCAATTCGCCGGGATAGACCTCGAAGGAGGCATTGTTTACACCGACGATGCAACCCGCCTCCTGGAACTTTTCGGCGTCGACCTTGCCACCGGACTGTTCCAGCATGCTTTGCGCATTGTCGCCGAATATCATGTAGACGGATTCACAACGGATGACAGGCTCGCTCGAAGCGGCCGTTTCGACTTGAGCAGACATAAGCTTGTTCTTTTTCTCCCCCTGATTTATTAACTTACCATACCTGGCATGGCCAGAGACAGCTGTAGCGTCCCCGAAAAAAAAGAACCCCCTGCACGATAACTCGCCAGGGGGTCTTTAGTCTTCAGGCGGCGTGAAGGCTCACCCGTCTACTTCTTGGTCCAGGGCTTCCAGACGTCTTCGTTGTCCGCGAGCCACTTCTTGGCGGCATCCTCGTGGTCCATCTTGTCGATGTCGACCAGTGCTGCCATCTGTCCGATTTGCGGGGTCGTGAAGGAAATCTTCGAGAACACCGTGTAAGCCGTCGGATGGGTCTTCGGGAAACGGTAGTTGGCCGCTTTCTTGAGCCAGCCCTTGGGCGATCCACAGGCGCCGTCACCGCCATCCTCTACGCGGCATCCTTCGTGATACGGCGGAAATTCGATGAAGGTGTAGCCCTCGGCGTCGGTAAAGTTCGGCGTCCAGTTGAAGACCACCGTGCCACGGCCTTCTTTCTTGGCGGCCGCAAGCTCGGTCCACAGCGCATCCGCGCCGCCGGCGAACTTGATCGTCCAGTGTTCGTCGAGCCCGAGAGCCTTGAGCCGGTTCGGCATGGTGTCGCCGTGCCAGCTTTGCGGACCTTCGAGCCAGCGGCCCTTGCCGCCGGAATCGGCCGTGGTGAAATTCTTGTAGCAGTCCGGGCTCTTCAGCGCTTTCCAGTCAGGCAGTCCCGGGCACAGGCCCTTTTCGACGACCCAGGTCGGTACGCCCATTTCCTCGAGCGTGGTCGCGGCGTGCGTACCGGCGTCGATGAGGCCGCCCTTTTCCATCGCATTGTAAAATGACTTGCCGAACGTGGATTGCCAGACTTCGTGCGAAATCGTCACGTCGCCGTTGCGGATCGATTCGTACACGGCCTGCGAATCGGCGGGAACGTACTCCACGTTGTCGCCGAGGCTTTCGAAAATTCCGCCGATGACGTAAGCCATGACGATCTGGCTCGACCAGTTGTGGATCGGGATAACGATCGGCTTGGTGCTATCGGCTTTCGCCATGCCGGTCGCACCCAGCATTGATAGGCAGCCGGCAACGACCAACGCGCGGACTGTTCTGGATTGATGCAGTTTCATTTGACTTCTCCTCTGGGCAGCAAAAATTTGCTGAAAACGGGACTGATATTATTGTTATGGTTTTTTTTGTGAGGTTAATACTACCCCTTTTCAAAAATTTGTAAAGAACCTCTTATAGACCGATTGATTTAATCAATATACCAGTGAGATTTGAATTCTTTTTAAAAGAATTTATCTAAAAATCAATTACATAAGCCATTCACAGGCGAATGAAATTCAGCTTTTATTATGCACCAAAGTGTACCGGCTTATAATAAATTTTTTAAATTATACCGTTTTTATACCAATTTTAGCCCTTTCTTTGCGGAATATCGACGCGTTGGCCGCGCGGAATTTCGTATTCCTTGTCGTATAGCGGCAACGATGCCAGCTCGCCATCGTGCAACTCGCCGTCGATACAGCGGATGCGCACCGCCTCGCCCTCGGAGAAGCCGCTTTCCTCCATGCGCCCGATACCGATGCCGCGCTCGAGGTAAGGCGATACGGCGCCGGCCGTCACGCGCCCGGCGAAGCGATCCCCGCGCAGGATTTCGCCGCCGATATGCGGTTCGGCATCGCAATACAGCCCGCTCAGGCGGCTGCCCCGCGGGGCTTCGGCGAGCGCCGCCTTGCCGATGAAGTCGCCCTTGCCCTCGTCGACAAAACGCGCGAGGCCCGCGGCCCAGGGCGTCATCGTATGATCGAAATCGGACCCGGCATTGAGGATGCCTGCCTCGATACGGCGGATATGCATCGCGTCGAGTCCGAAGATTTCCATGCCGTGCGGCGCGCCCGCCGCCGACAGATGCCGCCACAGCGCATCGGCATCGTGCCCCGGCTCGGTGTAATATTCCCAGCCCAGTTCGTTGGTGTAGCCGGTGCGGGTGATAATGACTTCCTGCCCGCCGAAGCGGACCCGGGCGATGCCGAAGTAGCCGAAAGGCTCCGGCATGCCGTCGTCGGCGGCATCGGCGAGGATCTGCATCGAGTTCGGGCCCTGGACCTGGGATACGAACACCTCGGGATCGCTGATCCGAACGTCCATGCCGACGGCATGGGCGCGCGCCCAGCTATAAAAGTCGCCGTCTGCCTGGGCGTACCAGAAAAGATCCTCGGCGAGCCGCAGCAGTACGCCGTCGACGAGCAAGCCGCCGTCCTCGTAGCAGGCGAGGCCGTAGCCGCAGCGCCCGACGCGTACCTTGGTAATATCCTTGGTAAACAGCTTGTCGAGCAGGCGCTCGGCGTGCGGCCCTTCGAACTGGAGTACGTATTCTCCGGTGTTCAGCACCGCGGCTTTCCGCCGCAACCGCCAGTAACCTTCCTCGGTCGACAGTTCGTCGAAGCAACAGGCCATCAGGCGGCGATTGTAGACACAATAATGCGGCCCCAGCGGACGCTCGATTTCGTGATAAGGATGCCGATTCAGCGAAAAGTCCCATCCCGCGCCGGGAATGGTCGAAACCAGGTCGCGCGTCTTGCCGTCACTTGATGCCATGTTGGATACCCCGAATGTGTCGAATCAAGTTACCACCGGGTAATTTTTTAAGCAAATGACAATAAAGTTGCGAAAAATAAAAATTTTGTCAAAATAACCGGGATGAGACTCGACACCGAATCGTTGCGCGCGCTGAAAACCGCGATCGACCTGGGCAGCCTGACTACCGCGGCCAGGCACCTGTCGCTGACCACCTCGGCGGTCAGCTGGAAACTGAAACGGCTGGAGGAGCGTGTCGGACGCAAGCTGATCGCGCGCAACGGCCACCAGATCGAGCCGACCCGGGATGCCCGCCAGTTGCTGGAGTATGCCGACGTCATTCTCGACGCCCACGATCAGGCGGTGCGGCAGTTTCACCTGTCGCCGACCGAAGGCAGGATCGTCGTCGGTATCAGCGACGACCTGGCGTCGGCGCAGCTGCCGGCATTCGTCAGCGCTTTTCATCGCAGCTACCCCGCCGTGCGGCTCGAGATCCGGGTCGAACAGCAGCTCGCCCTGCTCGACTGGTTCGAGGATCGCAGCATCGATCTGGCCGTGTTGCCGATCGAGGACCCGATGCTCCGAGAAGACGATACCGTGTTGTGGACCGACGAACTGGTCTGGGTGCAAAGCCGCTCCAACGACTATCCGCTCGATCGCCCGGTTCCGCTGGTCACCTTCTCGCCCAGCTGCACCTACCGCGAAGCGGCGTTCGCGGCCCTGAAAGCCGCCGGCGTCGACTACTACGTGTCGATGGAATCGCCGAGTCTCGCCGGCGTGCAGGGAATCGTATCGGCGGGGATGGGCGTTACCCTGATCAATCGCGGGCTAATGACCCCGGATCAGTGCGAATGGCCGGAATCGCGCAGCTTTCACGAACCCCGCCGGGTTTCCTTCGTACTGCGGATTCATTCTTCGCTGCCGGCCCCGTTGCGCGACCTGATCGAACCCGAGATCAGGCGCTTCTTCAATCCCTGAGCGAGCGCCTCAGGCGACCAGCCTGGCGAATGCCGAATACCGCTCGCGCAGACCCGCGATCGCGTCGCCCCCGCCAGAGCCGAGGTATGCCAGCACGAGGGCGTGGACCCGGTCGTTGAAATCCACAAACGCCTGCGATTGCTCGCCTTGCATGACGATATTGTGAAACAGAACCGTTCCGTCCTGGATGATCTGCACCAGCGACCGGGGATCGTAAAACTGTAACACGGCGCTGGCGACCGCCAGCACGAATGCCTGATGATCGAAATCGTCCCGCTTGTCGACGATCGCGATGACCGGCGCGCTCATGCAACAGACATAGGCCCAGGCGAGCGCCGCCTGCCGCGAATCCATGGCCTCGGGATGAACCCGTTTGTCGCCCACACCGAGCACCTCCATGGCGAGCGCCGTGACCACGATTTGCGCCCCGACCGAACTGTCGGTGGTCGCACCCAGCCCGTTGCGCATCCTGATCTCGTCGGCGCGGGCGAACAGCGCTTTCAGAGCCTGGTTGTCGTCCGGCTTTTCGTCCGGGCTCTCGACAACTCCATTGTCCGCTTCGGCCAGCGGATCGCCGGCCTGCTCACCGCCGGTTTCCCCGGTGCCCGGCATTCCTCGCAATAATTTCATAATCTGCTCGCGACGGGGATCGAATGAACGTCGCCCGAAATCGAAAGTTAATTGGCGGATACCGCGCATCGGTCGATCGACGACGCGCCGGGAAATCCGCTCGTATTACTCTTTATTTAGCTGACGGACACCGGCTTTTCAAACGCCGGCCCGATTCGATCGCGGCGCAATCCGATTTTCGGGTCATCCTTGCCGCGGCGGAACAGGGGCCTCAGGCGTTCCAGTCCCGGAAAATGGGGCCGCGGTATTCGCCGCGGATGATCTTCTCGCGCGCCTCCTGCCACAGCCGATTCCAGCGCTGCGGATCCCCGAGTTCGGATTCGGGGTTCGCGCGGCTGCGCGCGACGAAACCTGGAAAGGCGGGCCGCCCGCTCGCCTGGCCCACCGGGTGATAGCGCAAATCCAGGCTCCAGCGCAGGCGCTGCGAGCGATTGGGCCTCGAGCAGTGAATATTGTGCTTGTGGAATATGACGAGGCCGCCGCGGCCGACCGGCAACGCGCGTCCCCTGCGGCCGCGGATGATGCCGGCCGGCACGGTGGGTTCACGCGGTATGCTGCCCGGCACGTGTCGATGCGCGCCCTCGCGATGGCTGCCCGGGATCGACACCAGGCAACCGTTTTCCTCGTCGGCGTCGGTCACCGCCATCCACACGGTCACCTGGTCGGTGTCGTCGGCCTCGGGCAGCACCGCGACCGTGTCCTGGTGCCAGGTCGTATTGCCGACGCCGGAATGCGCGATATTGCCGGCCGACAGTTGCGCGAGCGGCGGCTTGATACGCATTTGCTGCACCGGGCTGGAAGCGATTTCCGGACCGATCACGGCCTCGACCACGTCGAGCACTTTCGGGTTGCGCAACAGCCCGAAGACCGCGGGGCCGGTGTGCGCGTGATAGCGCTCCGCATCGATCTCGCCGTTGACCAGCGGCAACGAAATATTCATGCGATCGATACAGTCGGGGTATTGCGCGACGACCCGAGCGAAGCGTCCGGCGAAATCATATTGCGCGAAATCCGAGTCGATCTTGCCGTCGGCATACAGACCGCTCGCGATCTCGTCGAGCAACGCCGCATACTCGAGTTCGAGCGGACGCAGGTCGCCGTCGTCGAGCACGTCTTCGACGACGAGAAAGCCGTCGCGGCGGAAAGCTTCCAGTTGACGTTCGCTCAACATGTCGTTTCTCCCTTGTTTGCCGACGATTCGTCCCGCCCCCTGACAAAGACCTCGGCCCCTTCCTGCTCGGGCTCGCTGTCGGTCAGGTACTCGGGAAATCCCGGCGCCCGCAGATCCACCCCGCAATCGTCCTCGAGGCGCCTGACCACCATCGACGACCAGGCTCGCGGTCCGTAGCGAGCGAGGCCGTCCTTCATGATGTCGAGGCACAGGGGCGAAAGTTCCAGCGGCACCTCGTGGGCCTTGCCCAGCTCGTCGAACAGGCCCAGGTCCTTGACTTCGAGATCCATGGTGAAATTGATGTTGTAACTGCCGTTCAGGATCAACTGACCCTCGGTTTCGTGAACGAAGGAATTGCCCGACGATATTCGAATCGCCTCGTAGGCGACGCCGAGGTCGACCCCGGCTTTCTTCGCCACCATGAACGCCTCGCCGGTCGAAATCAGCTGCACGCCGGCCAGGTAATTGGTCGCCACCTTCATGATCGACGCCGTGCCGAGATCGCCCGTGTACAGAATGTTGCGGCCCATCGCCGCGAGCAGCGGCAGAACCCGCTCGAATGCCTCTCGCCTGCCGCCGGCGAAGATCGCGATGTTGCCCGTGGCCGCGCGGTGACAGCCGCCTGATACGGGACTGTCCAGCGCATCGGCGCCCCGGGCCTCGACCAGGCGGCCGAGACGCCTGACCTCGTCGGAATCGGTCGAACTCATTTCCAGCCAGACCTTGCCCGGGCCCAGGCCCGCGACGACGCCGTCCTCGGCCTCGAGCACCTCGGCCGATATGCGCGGCGACGGCAGGCAGGTGATGATCACCTCGTTGTCCTCGGCCAGCGATTTCGCGTTCCCGGCAACCCGCGCACCCGCCCCCTGCAGCGCTTGCACCGCGGCCGGATCCGTGTCCAGCACGGTCAGATCGAAGCCCTTGCGCAGCAGGCTCGCGGCGAGTTTGCCGCCGACATTGCCGAGACCGATAAAGCCGATTTTCATGCCCTGTTTCCCCGCTCGAACGACCTGATCGGGATATGCTAATGCCGAGTTTACCCTCAAATAAAACGAAATCTTAAGACCCTTTGGGTTAAAATAATTCGTGGCTATCGCAACCCGCTGCCATCGATGAAATATCGTCTTCCGCCGCTCAACGGTTTGATCGCCTTCGAGGCCGCGGCCCGAACGGGCAACTTCGCGCGCGCCGCCGACGAACTCAATCTCACCCAGTCGACCATCAGCCATCGCGTCAGGATGCTCGAGAGATACCTCGGTTACCCGCTGTTCGAACGCTTGCCGCGCGGCCTCAGGCTGACCGAGTCGGGCAAGGCTTACCTGCCGTCGATTCGCAAGGCTTTCGAGCAAATCTTTTCGTCGACCGCCGGGATCTTCGGCCGCAAGGACCAGGGATCGCTGACCGTGCGTGCGCCGGTCTCTTACTCGGTGATGTGGCTCGGACCGTTGATCGATGGTTTCATGCGGGAATACCCGGGAATCGAGATACGCCTGATTTCGTCGATCTGGGCCGACGAAATCGCTGCCGACGAAACCGATATCGACCTGCGTCTCGGCTTCGGCAACTGGCCGCGCTGCCGGGCGCGCGAAGTGCTGCGCGACCGCGTGACCGCGGTTTGCCATCCACGGCTCGGGCGCGGGATCAAAGGCGTCGAGGATATCGCCGCCCGGCCGCTGATTCACGTCATGGGAATCGAGGACCTGTGGATGAAATATTTCGACCAGGCCGGGCTCGGCCTCGACGTCAAGCATACCGATATCCATGTCGACTCGACGATCGCCGCGCTCGAAATCGCTGCCTCGGGCAGCTGCGTCGGGTTGATCCAGCAGCGCTTTCTCGGCCACTACCTGCAATCGCGGCGGCTGGCCGCGCCGCTGGCCATCGAGATGGATATGGAACAGGCCATTTACCTCGTCGAACCCGAGTCCCGCCCGCAATTGAAGCCCGAAGCCATCCTGTTCGGCGAGTGGCTCGACCGGCTCGGCGAGTGAAGCAGTCGACTATCGGCGAAATCGTGAGAGAATCGGCTTAACCGACACGGAGATTACGACTATGAAAACCTGCGGCGAGGTGCTGGTACGGATACTCGAAGACTACGGCATCGACACCATTTTCGGCATCCCCGGCGTACATACCGTCGAACTGTACCGGGGACTCGCCGATACCGGCATCCGCCACGTCACCCCGCGCCACGAGCAGGGCGCGGGCTTCATGGCCGACGGCTACGCGCGCGCCTGCGGACGCCCCGCCGCCTGCTTCATCATCTCCGGTCCCGGCATGACCAATATCGTCACCGCGATGGGCCAGGCCTACTCCGACTCGATCCCGATGCTGGTGGTCTCCAGCGTCAACCGCACCGACGAGCTCAGCCTCGGCGAGGGCCGGCTGCACGAACTGCCCGACCAGCGCGCGCTGGTCAGCGGCGTCAGCGTGTTCAGCCACAGCGTACTGAACACCTCCGAACTGCCGGCGGTGCTGGCGCGCGCCTTCGCGGTATTCGACAGCGCGCGTCCCGGGCCGGTGCATATCGAGCTGCCGCTCGATGTCATTACCGCGCCGGGCGACGCCCTCGATCTCGCGGCACACCGCGGCATGAACCGGCCGGGTCCCGACCCCGATGCGATCGCGCGCGCCGCCGACCTGCTGCGCGGCGCCGAGACCCCTTTCGTGGTACTCGGCGGCGGCAGCATCGATGCGCCCGGCGAGGCGCGTGCACTCGTCGACGCTCTCGGCGCGCCGACCGCGCTGACCATCAATGCCAAGGGCGTGCTGCCGGCCGGTCACCCCTTGAGCCTCGGCAGCCTGCTGCCGCTCGAACCGGTGATGGAGGCATTCAAGGGCGCCGACATCGTGCTTGCCATCGGCACCGAACTCGGCGAGACCGATACGCTGCTGTTCGACACGCGCCTGAACCTCGCCGGGCGGGTGATCCGGATCGACATCGAGGCGGAGCAACTGACCCGCAACGCGCTGCCCGAAATCGGTATCTGCAGTGACGCGGGACTCGCGATGCGCGCGCTCGCGGACGCGCTCGAAGGCTTCGAGCCGGACCTCGACCCTGCCCGCGAAAAGGTAGCCGCGCTGCGCCGCAAGGCACTCGCCGGGTTGCGCGCGGATTACCGCCTGCACCATCGCTTTCTCGATGCCGTGGCCGCGGCGCTTCCCGGCGTGATCGTCGCCGGCGACTCGACCCAGCCGGTCTACGGCGGCAACTTTACCTACGAGCCCGACAACCCGCGGCGCTATTTCACCTCGTCGACCGGTTACGGCACGCTCGGTTACGGCCTGCCCGCGGCGCTCGGCGCGAAGCTCGCGCGGCCCGACCTGCCGGTCGTCGCGCTGATCGGCGACGGGGCGCTGCAATTCACCATCGGCGAACTCGCGACCGCGGTCGAACTCGGTCTGCCGGTGCCGATCCTGCTGTGGAACAACCACGGCTACGGCGAGATCAAGCAATACATGGTCGAGCGCGGCATCCCGGCCATCGGGGTCGACATCTATACCCCGGATTTCCAGGCCATCGCGCGCGGTTTCGGCTGCGATGCCCGGGTCGTCAACGATTTCGAGGAGTTGACCGAGGCCTTGCAGCAGGCGGCAGCCGCCGACCGCCCGACGCTGATCGAAATCGACGAGGCTCGCGGGTTAGCGGAGTAAGCGGGACGATGCGGCGATTACCCGGCCGTCACCGGATCGCAGGTCGTAATCCCCGACGATCGGCTGCTCGACCAGACCGGCGACACGCCTCTTCGATACGCCGTGCCTGTCGCCACGGCGTACCGCGACCCGGTACCGGCGGCGGGTTGCGGTCGACGGCGCGGACTAAATCGTCGGCCGATAATTAACTAAACAGCGGCATCGCTTCTATACTTGTACGATTCCACCGCCGAATCCAACTGTCCCCGATATGCCCAGGCTGTCCGTCATCATACCGACCTTCAACGAACAGGATAACGTCGGGCAAGTCTATTCGGCCGTCGCGAAGGCGCTGGAAGGCCTGGACTGGGAAATTATTTTTGTCGACGACGCATCCAGGGATGCCACCACAGCCGAGGTCGTGACCCTCAGCCAGGAGGACCGCCGGGTTCGCCTGATTCGCCGCATCGGCCGGCGCGGCCTGTCATCCGCCTGTATCGAGGGAATGCTGGCCTGCACCTCGGAATTCGTCGCGGTGATGGACGCCGATTTGCAGCACGACGAGAAACTGCTGCCGAAAATGCTCGACCGGCTCGCGCAGGATCCCTCCCTCGACCTGGTCGTCGGTTCCCGCTATTGCGAGCGTGCCTCCACGGGCAGCCTGCCGAGCCATCGGGTCAAAATCAGCGAGTGGGCAACCCGCTTCAGCCAGCTGTTCGCGCGCACCTCCATTACCGACCCGATGAGCGGATTTTTCATGCTGCGTTTCAGCAAACTGGAGGAAATCGCGCCGCAGCTGTCGGGCATCGGCTTCAAGGTATTACTCGACATACTGATGTCTTCCAGGAGCGGCTTCAAGGTCGAGGAATTGCCCTACCAGATGCGTTCGAGGCACCAGGGCGAAAGCAAACTCGACGCGAAGGTCGCTTACGATTATTTTCTGCTGATCGCGGACAAAACCATCGGCATCTACTTTCCGATTCGGCTGCTGATGTTCCTGATGGTGGGCGCGACCGGTGTCCTGGTTCAGCTATTGTTCGTCTGGTTGCTGCACATCGTGCTCGCCACCGAGTTTGTCACGGCGACGGTCGTCGCTACCGGGGTCGCGATGACCAGCAACTTTATTCTGAACAACTGGTTTACGCATTATGACCGCCGACTGACCGGTGCCGCACTGATCAAAGGTTACCTCAGCTTCGTACTGGCCTGCTCCATCGGCGCGACGATCAACGTATTCGTCGCCGATCTCAGTTTCGAGACTCTCGGCATCTGGTGGATCGCGAGTCCGCTCGGCGCCGTATTCGGCTCGATCTGGAATTACACCATGTCCAACATTCTGACCTGGAGGGCGCAGCAGGCATGAGGAAGCGATTCCAGGACCTGCCGGAAGCCGGTTCGGTCGATGCCCGCAAAACCGATTCGACGAGCATGCCGTTTTACCGGGACGCGCTGGCCGCCGCCATTTTTACGGTCAGCTTTGCCGGGTATCTGCTGTCGATGCCGAAAACCGTGGCGCTCGAGGACGACAGCATTTTCATCCTGTCGGGATATTTCAACGGCGTTTCGCATCCGCCCGGGTATCCTCTGTACACGCTCGTTCTGCACCTGTTCACGCAGATTCCGATTGGCGACATTCCCGCGCGCGCCCACGCCAGCAGCGCATTTTTCGCGGCGCTGGCCTGCTGCAGCCTGTTTTACATTTTGTGCCTGACCGGGCTGGAGCGTCGCTTGTCGGCTCTCGCCACCCTCGTATTCGCCTTTTCCGCCACCTTCTGGTCGCAGGCCATCATTACCGAAGTCTACAGTCTCAACGTATTTCTCAACCTGTGCCTATTGTTGCTGGGTTTGCGCATTCACCTCGATTTCGAGGCCAACCGCGCCGCATCGAGCGCGATGGCGCGTAATTTCATGCTGTTTTCCCTGGCGATGGGTCTCGCGGTTTCCAATCACTGGCCGCTGACCGTACTGGCCGCCCCCGCTTACCTGTTGCTGGTTGCAAGGCCATTTTTCAAATTCAAAAACAAGCTGATCGCCGTATTGCCCGGGCTGGTCGCGGGCGCGGTGTTTTATGGCTGGCTGTATATCAATAACCAGTCGGGTCCGTTCATCAATTTCAACGGTAAATTTGCAGGCTTCGGGGAATTCATCGACTTCGTATTGCGCAGTCACTATGCATCGGTGGATTTTCAAAGCACCGCGGGCTGGTTCGACAAGCTGCAATTCGTCCGCGACCTGGCGCTGCAGTCGACCCGGGAACTGAACCTGCTACTGCTATTTTCCTTGCTCGGCTTTTATCGATTGATCAAGTTTCCCGAAACGCGCATCGTCGGGCTGGCTGTCGGCTGGGCGGTCATTGCCAACAGCGTGCTGCTCGCCCTGCTGGTCGATTTCGACTACAGCGATTTTTACTGGCAGGTTTTCAGGGTCTATCCGATCGTTTCGATCGCCATGTTGTTCGTCCTGGCCGGTTACGGAATGGCGGCGATCGACCGGATTACCCAGATCCGCATGACCGGAAAACACCTCGTCATCGTCCTGCTCGCAGCCCTGGCACTGAACGCACTGACTTCGATCCCGATAAACGATCGGCACGATTACGCCTGGGGTAAGGAATACGCACAGAAAATTTTCGAGCAGGTCCCTGAAAATGCGACGCTGTTTTCAGACGGCGAGATCGAAGCGGGATTACTCGGCTATTACCATTTTATCAAGGGCCAAAGGCCCGACATCACGCTGTATTCTTCCTCCGCCCTGTTGTTCGACAATCGCCTGTTCGACTATCGGCTGGCAGACAAAAAGCAATTCATCGAAACGCTGGTGCGGGAAAATCCGCAACAGGCGTTTTACGTCGCCAACAACTATTATGGTCTCGAAACCGTAACCAGAAACCTGTACGTCGACAGGCTCGGAAAACCGGAGACGGAACCGCGGCACACCCTGACCACCCGGGACATCGATTTGTTGATGCAGTGGAGTGCGCCCGATTACACCCGTGATCCCTGGACGCGCATCGCGATCACCCAGTTGAGACACAGGGCCATCTTCATCATGACCGCGGCATTGAAACAGGCCAGCGAAGCCGGGCTCGAGGAATATCTGTCGACCGCAATTTCGGGGCTGGTGAGATCGGATACCGATGTCCTGCACTTTCTGGAAGATTCGATGCGCGGCGAAAGCGCCATCAGCCCGGGGTTCTACCAGGCCCGGCTCGCCGACATCGACCGCGGCGGGCTCCACTCCAAGCAGGAAGATTCACGCTACGTCTACCTGGCGGCACGGGCCGCCCAGGCCGGCCAGACCCGCGAACTCATCGAAAACTCGCGACGGCAGGCCTGTCAAAACTGGCCCTCCCCGAAAAACATCTTTTGCCGACAATCCCGGGGCGATTAGGCGGTTAACCGCATACCCGACGCGACAGGCGAAGAAAAAATCGGCCCGGGGAGCGCTTCCGGTGCCCCGGCGGCGCAGCGATTCGTAAGCCACACAGGTGCCGACCGAAGCATTCCATTCGCGAATTCGGACTTCAGGATTGCGGACCCGTGTTTCGCGAGGGCGTATATGCCCGGTATTGGCGCTGCGTGGCGATGTGATCGGCGACGAACTTCGCATCGTGCCAGACGCCCCAGATGAACGACGAACCCCGTCGCGTCTGCCACGGCAAACCCAGGAAGTAAACTCCGGGCTCGGCCGAAATACCCTGCCGGTGAATCGGCTTGCCGGCCTCGTCGACGGCGCCGACCCTGAGCCAGCTGTAATCGACGGCGAACCCCGTCGCCCAGACGATCGCCGAGATCCCGGCCCGCGCGAGGTCCAGTTCCAGCATGGGTTCGGTGACGCAAGGCGGATCCGGCTCCAGCAAACGCGCCTCCGGCTCTTCCTCGAGATCGAGTCCATTGCGCGCGACCCAGGCATCGGCCTCGTCGAGCACCGACAGGTAGTTAGCATCGCCGTGCGCGATATTTTCGGCGAGGTCCGGCGCGAAGCGAAGCAAGCCGTCGGCGAAGGATTCGGTACGGCCGACCAGGGTCATACCGCGCGCGGCGAGGCGTCTGAAGTCTACCGTCTCGCCGCCGCGCGCACCGCTCACCGAGATGGTGACATGCTCGGTGCCCGCATCGGGGGCCGCCATGTCCCACTTGCCGAGGACCCCGAGCCACCAGACGAAATCGCGACCGCGGTAGCTGCGCGGCGGGCGGTCGTGCGGGCCGACCGACAGGTAAACGTCGCGGCCCGCGCGCAGCAATTCGTCGGCGATCTGGCCGCCCGAGGATCCCGCGCCGACCACCAGTACCGCGCCCTCCGGCAGCTGCTCGGGATTGCGATAGCCGCTCGAATGAATCTGCAAGATGTCCGCCGATTCGGGGATCACGGGCGGGATGACCGGCTTCTGAAACGGCCCGGTGGCGGCGACCACGCTGCAAGCCTCGAGGACCCCCTCGGAAGTCTGCACCCGGAAGCCGGGTTTACCGTCGTACCGGCAGACTTCGGTGACCTCGACGCCGCAACGTATCGGGGCATCGATCATTTGCGCATAGGCGACGAGGTAATCGGCGACGCTATCCTTGCCGGGAAAGTCGTCCGGACCGCAAGAGGAGAATTCCATGCCCGGAAAGCGGTCGTGCCAGGCGGGACCGTTGGCGACCAGCGAATCCCACCTCGCGGTGCGCCAGCGCTCGGCGATGCGGTCGCGTTCGAGGACGAGATGGGGCACGCCGCATTTACCGAGATGTTCGCTCATCGCGATCCCGGCCTGCCCGCCGCCGACGACGAGCGTGTCGATCGATTCGATACTCATTCCCGATCCCCCGAAGACATCCCGATATATTGCCCAAGGTCCGCCGTCCTGTCGATGTGCTGGCATCGTGATTCTGTCATTTTGGATCAGGGCGATGAGCGACGATATCCAGTACCCCGATCATTTCATCGAAAGGCTGCACACCATCTGGGGAGAGGGCTTCCTGT
>JASFKL010000012.1:0-22568 GCA_050118655.1 Gammaproteobacteria bacterium
CGGCCAGGAGACACGACAGCCAGGGCACCCACCTCACCGCCGCACCACCTCGGTGACAGCGCCTTCTCGCGACAACATGGCGTGGCGATTCAACCAGACAATCACCACCGCCAGGGCTACAAAAAACCCGGAATCGTAAGGCTGCGCGTCCGGCCAAAGCGGATTAATCGCCTGCAGGTGAAAAATACCGGCCAGCAAGATGCTGCCCCCCGACCGATTGAACAACGGCGTGACGATCACGCTCAGGGCGATGGTGCCGAGAAAAAAAGGCATGATCGACCAGGTACTTTGCGGAGTGCCACTGAGCAGAAAAGCCGGCAAATGCCAGAAGGCCCAGATGACCCCTAACAGCAGCGCGGCATAGAGGGGCGCCATACGCCGTTGCAACAGCGGCAGGGCAAAACCCCGCCAGCCGAATTCCTCGACCGGCCCTTTAATGGCCATCAACAACAACGCCAAACCATAGGCCTGGACCGAGGCAAAGGGGAACAACCCGTCGTTATAGGCATCCTCCTTCAATAACGCAGACAGGTAAAACACCAGCGGCATACCGACCAGCAGCAACAGGTACCAGGGGTACGTGGTTCGCCACAACAGGAGACGGGAGAAAAAACCTCCCAGGTCGGCAAGGCCCCGGCGATAGACGATCATGATCACCGCCGAGATCGCCGGTGCGTACACCGCGAGATAAAAAAGCGGATGCGAGCCGGTTAGATGGCCAAACGCATCCCCCATGGCAGCCGGCGCGAGGATATAAAGCCCGAGGATGCCCCAGGCTATGACGAAGGTCATGAGGAAAAACGGAATCACATCGCGGTCACGCATTGTGCTGTCCTTCTCGAATAATCCGGCGCCCGATGCGCCACATTGGGTTGGTAATCCAGTGCTTGCCGCCCGACCGCCGTCGCCATCCTGACGCCACCCCGTGCCGCGGGCCCGGCATAGCCCAGCAGTTTAACGCTGCGCGGGGCGCTGCGGCTTTGCCGCGCCCGATTGCATGCGCTTGTTATGTGTTTTTTGGTTCATGCTGCCGCAACTAGGAGATTAACAACTCGTTAACTGTATTCCTTGGTGCGACTTGATTAATCCATTCAAAAGTGCCTTTTAATAACATTTCATTTCCCGCATTTAGTATCGGATTGACTGCTGCAAAACATAACGCACCACCGACGCTGATGCGAGCAGCTCCGGCATTGGAAAATTCTTTGACTGAAGCACCCTTTATAAATGGAGCCAGAACGTTGAAAGGAGCTTGAAGTTCGTTTGTAACTTCAGCGAGCTGAGCCAATGAAGCGATCCCTGGTGCATAAAGCACATTAGCTCCAGCCGACTCAAAAGCCTTAAGTCTTTTTATGGTGTCCTCTGTATCATTGACTCCATGGAATAAATTTTCCGCTCTTGCGGTGAGTTGAAATGGAAAACCCAAATTCGCAACTGCTTCAGCTGCAGCTTGAACACGCTCTACTGCCAGGTCAAAACTATAGATAGTTTGTTTGGCAGAACAGAAATCCTCTATTGAACAGCCTGCCACACCTGTTTCAACTACAGCTAATACATTTTTTGCTACCGTTTCTGGATCATCAGAATACCCGTTTTCAAAATCAACATTGATCGGAATATTTATGTGTTCTGCCAGCTGGGAACAGTGTGCTAATGTTTCTTCTAGAGTCACATTGCCATCGAGGCGGCCTAGCGCAAATGCCAGCCCGGCACTGGTTGTGGCAAGCGCCTTATATCCTAAACCCTGAAGCAGTTTCGCTGAACCTAAATCCCAAGGATTGGGAATAATAAATGCCTGATCCTGTTGGTGTAGAAGAGAAAACGCCTCGCATTTTTTTAATTGGCTTGCCATTTAGGGCCTCCTCTCGAGGAAATTAGAATTAATTTTCAATAAGCACATAACGCCCCGTATTAGCGGCGCGGCTTTGCCGCGTCCGGCTGCATGCGCTTGTCAGGCGTCGAGGTGAATGAGTTTTGCTTTCGCACTTTTCCCCTCTACATCAACTTTCGCCAGACATATGGGTAATGTAAACCGTCTGGGCCCGGCGCTACCTGGATTCAGATATATTACGCCTTCCTTCTTTTGAATATCAGGTTTGTGTGAATGACCTGTGACTACAACCTGAAAACCCGCGGCAACTGGATCCAGGTCCAAATCTTCGATTCTATGAAGTACGTAAAAGGACACGTCATCTACCTGTGCTGTTTCATATTCGGGATATTTTGCAGCCCAATCGTCTTTGTCTATATTTCCACGGACAGCTATGACAGGCGCAATTTCCGAGAGTCTTTTTATTACTTGTTCTTTCCCAATGTCGCCAGCATGAATAATGAAATCAGAATCATTAAGTTCTGAAATTGCTTCTTCTCTTAGAAGCCCATGCGTGTCTGAAATGACTCCAACTATCGGCACGATATCGATTTTTCCCGACGCCTAAGGCCCCGCATCAGCGGCGCGGCTTCGCCGCGTCCGGCTGCATGCGTTTTTTAGGGCTCATGCCTCTCGAGATCCCATATCATTACTGGGCTTGTTTTTGAGTCAAATTTATTCTCGTGATAGTCACCGAAGATGGCTTTAACCTTAAAACCTACGTCGATGGCCATTTCTCGAAAAGCATCTTCCTCAATCATTTCGAATTCCATGTATTGAAGAATGCGCTTATCGAACTCACCGGATTCGTTAAAGCATTCGATAAATTGACTGCGTCTGACTACAGGATCTCCTCCAGCCTCGAATCCACTCACTACAATCGTTCCCTGGGGGAATTTAAATGTACCAACTCCGCGCAGTACCCCATCTACTGTTTTTCGCCGAACTGTCGGATTGTGCATTGTGCAATAAAATCGTCCTTTCGGAAGGAGAGCACGAAAAGTTGATCGTAAAACATTTAGCTGTTTTTCTCTTCCGACCAGTTCCATAAAAGATTGAAAGGGAAGAATTGCAATTTCGAAAGCTCTATCGAAATTCAAAAATTGCACATCGGAACAACAAATTTCGGCGTTAAGCTCCTCCGCTTCAAGTTTGCGTTCCAAAACGTTCAACATCTTCTGCGAAATTTCTACGCAAGTCAGGACCGCACCTGCCTTAATTAACGGAATAGACAGCCGTCCGGTACCCGAAGTGAGCTCAAGTACAGGCATCCCTGGCGTGATGCGCCGGGTAAAAAAGTCATAGTCGTAATCTGCTGAAGCATAGTGATCATACAGATCGGCAATTGAATCGTAGTCAATGAAGTCCGGCATGGTTTCGATGTCAGCCCTAACCCCTTGCTTTGTGGCAGCGGAAACAGAGCCAAGCGGAGAGCAGGCTGTCCCAGCCGTCTCGCGGCGACAAAAGCAAATTGTTAGGGCCTTGATGGCTATTAGTCATGAGGAATTGGAAGCCCGTGTTGCTTCAGAAAAGATAGTTTGTCCCAGTAACCTCTTTGAAATACGATTTTGGAATTCTTGACATGAAAGAATCCACAGCCACGCAGACCAAGTGGGTCCTTCCACTCCAGGATGGCCCATTCGCCATCTTGAAATAGGTTTTCCACGATACAAACCATTTTGGCTGCTGCGAATTCTTCTTTGAACATTGCATGTATCGCGTCTTTACCAGCGACTTCGCTATTAGCTATCTGGTGGTTTATTGCATCATCCGAGTAATAGCTCGAGATGAGATCGGCATCCGCTTTATTAAATGCCTCAACCCATCTTTCTACTACTTTTCTTGGTTCCACAACTCGAATCCTTGTTAGCTCTAACGCCCCGCAACAGCGGTCAAATTGACGGTGCAGCAGGCAATTTGGTCCGACTGCATGCGCTTGTTATGAGCGCGATTCTTGCCATTCGGCTTTGGTAAGTTTGTATAGGACATGCTGTGAAAGCGGGTGGGTTTTTGGTATATCGGGATGCCCAAAATTTTGATTTGTGTCTGTTAGGCCTAAACGTGTCATGACGGCGCGAGACTTGGTATTTTGCATTGCGGTAAATGATACCACTTCATCTAGATTCAGGGTCACGAAAGAAAACTCTAGCACCTTTGTTGCTGCTTCTGTCGCGTAGCCTTTGCCCCAATAAGGCCTTGCTAACCGCCAACCAATTTCAGTACAGGGAGAAAATGAAAATTTCGTTGGATGCTCGTGTATTCCGATAAAGCCTATAAAGTTTCCATTTGATTTCAGTTCGGTTGCCCAGAATCCCCACCCCCGTTCTGTAATAAGCGATCGGAATTTTTTTGCTATTGCATTACTTGCATCACGACTCAGCACCTCCGGGAAAAAATTCATCACAAAAGGATCCGAATTTAGCGAGGCAAACTCTGGAAGATCACTATCCTTCCATTGCCGTAATAGCAGTCTTTCAGTGTCCAGTTCAATTACAGGCATTTAGATAGCTATGGCGCGCTCATAACGCTCCACATCAGCGGCGCCGGCTTTGCTGGCGTCCTACTGCATGCGCTTGTTATAACGCTTTGAGACATTCATGAATGTTTTCATAGAAAACCGTGGAAGGCCATTGTGGAGACCACTCAAGCCCTCCCCCACGTTAAATGTACCAATGCAAATGGTTTTTGCTTTCTATACGCGAAGAATAGTACGTCGTCACGATCTAGACGCCTTCCTAATGCCGTGACTTTTCTCGGAAATAAAGGATGGAGAGGACCGGTTTCACGCCGCAGCTCCCGAACTAAGGATTGATCTGTTACGGGCACCCAGGTTTCAGGCCAATCTATATTTTCGGGAATTTTCATTTTCGCATGAGACTGTGAAGCGTTATAACAGCGATATAAACAGAATCTGCATATTACTGTAATCGGTGGATTCTGCCTAAACCGGGGAAAGGCAGAAAGCCGCATCCATTATTAAATTTGAGCCACGTCGCGAATTTTTCCGCTTTCCCGGGTCCGAAGCCTTTCCGCTTCGACCGACAACTGGCGCAATTACCGGGATTTCCCGGCCTTCTCAAAGCGGGTCGAGGAGTTCGGCTAGCGACGGGTCGGGGCAGCGCACGCGCGTCTGGTGCATGCGGCGGCGATACCTGGCCTCGTCGTAACCGACACCGCGGTGCAGCACGCAGCGATTATCCCAGATCATCAGGTCGCCGGGGCGCCAGCGGTGACGGTAAATCGATTCGGGCCGCGTCGCCTCGGCGATCAGGCGTTGGATCAACGGTTTCGCCTCGTCGTCCGGCATGCCTTCGATCGCCTTGACGTGAGAGCCGACATAGAGGTTGTGTTCGCCGGTGACCGGATTTTGCCGCACCAGCCGCTGTCGCACCGGGTGCATGAAAGTCCGCTGGCTCTGGTTGACCGCATCCTCTCCCATCATGGTTCGCGAGTAGATGTAATCGTGGATACCGACCCGGTCGTGGATCAACGCGCGCGTCTCGCCGTCGAGGCGCGCGTAAGCGGCGCGCGCGCTGGCGAACTCGGTCTCCCCGCCCTCGTCCGGCACCTCGTATGCGCTCAGAATCGAGTACATCGCGGGGATCTCCCGAAACGACGAGTCCGAGTGCCACATTTCGTTGCCGCGCGCCGACTTGACCCGCCTCTGGGTCGTCCTGTTGCCGGCGGCATCGACGTTGCCGACCAGGCCGATGTAAGTGATTTTGCCCTGGCCGTAATAGCTGACGTGTTCTTCCTCGAGCGGGCCGAAGCGGCGCGTGAAATCGAGGTGGGCGCCATCGTTCATGGCCTGCCCCTCGAACAGCAGGATCGAGTAGCGGTTGATCGCCGCGTCGATTGTGGCGAAGGTTGCGGCATCGAGCGGCCGCGACAGGTCGACACCGGCGATGCGCGCGCCGAACTCTTCGTGGATCGGGCTCGTTTCGAGCTGCGACTCAGTCAATTTCTTCGGCAAAGTGACAGGCGACGTGATGCCCGCTGCTCATCACGCGCCACTCGGGCACTTCGCTGCGGCAGCGCTCGCGGGCATGGGGGCACCGTGTGTTGAAACGGCAGCCCGGCGGCGGATTGATCGGGCTCGGGATTTCACCCTCGAGCTTTTGCGCCTTGCTCTGATGGTCGGGGTCGAGCGACGGGATCGCCGACAGCAGGGCCTTGGTATAGGGATGCGCGGTTTCCGCGAACAGCTTGCGCGTCGGCGCCGATTCGACGATTTGCCCGAGGTACATGACAGCGACGAAATCGCAGGTATGGGCGATTACCGACAGATCGTGGCTGATGAACAGGAAAGTAATTCCGCTTTCTTCCTGGATCTTGTTCAGCAGGTTGAGCACGTCGGCCTGGATCGATACGTCCAGCGCGGCCACGCTCTCGTCGGCGACGATGAACTTGGGATCCGATACCAGCGCTCGCGCGATCGAAATACGCTGCCGCTGCCCGCCTGAAAAGGCGTGCGGAAAACGCCGCAGGTGCTCGAGATTGAGCCGGCACATGGCGGCGATTTCGCGCACCCGCCGGTCGGTTTCCTCGCGGCTCGAGGTCAGCTTCATGACTTCGAGCGGCTCGGCGATGATATCGCGCACGGTCATGCGCGGGGAAAGCGCCGCATAGGGATCCTGGAAGATCAACTGCGCGCGCTTGCGGTAATCCTTGAGTTCCGGGCCTTTCAGGGTGCCCAGGTCGTAGGTTACCTCGTGGTCGGAATAGACGACCTCGCCGTGGCTGATCGGGGCGGCCTTGAGCATCGCGCGCCCGAGCGTGGTCTTGCCCGAGCCCGATTCGCCGACCAGGCCGAAAAAACTGCCCTTTTCGATTTCGAGATTGATTCCTTCGCAGGCGCGCACCACGGGACGTTCGCCGAGCAGGAACCCGCGCAACGGGAAATGGACGGAAAGGTCGCGCGCCGCGATCAATACGTCACTCATGCGGGTTCTCCTTGCGTCGCCAGGTGGCAAGCCACCTCGTGACTGGCGCTGTCGACCGTGGTTTCGGGGACTTGCTGCTTGCAGATGTCGCCGATGAATTCGGGGCAGCGGGTATGGAACACGCAACCCGAGGGACGGTCGAGCGGCGACGGAATATCCCCCGGCACCGGCGTCAGCGGCGCTTCCAGGTCGTCGAGCTTGGGCAGCGAATTCAACAGACCGCGGGTATAGGGGTGCGCCGGGGAATTGATGACCTGGCGCACGGTACCGGTTTCCACCAGGTTGCCGAGGTACATGACCGCGACCCGGTCGGCGGTCTGCGCGATGACGCCGAGGTCGTGAGTGATGAACAGGATCGACATGTGAAATTCATCGACCAGGTCTTTCATCAGTTCGATGACCTGGGCCTGGATGGTCACGTCGAGCGCCGTGGTCGGCTCGTCGGCGATCAACAGTTTCGGTTTCGTCGACAGCGCCATCGCGATCATCGCCCGCTGGCGCATGCCGCCGGAAAATTCGAACGCGTACTGGCTGAACCGTCGCGACGGCTCGGGGATGCCCACGCGCGCCAGCATTTCTATCGAAATTTCGCGCGCCTCGGTCCTGGTCATGTCGGAATGGATCAGCAATTGCTCGATCATCTGATCGCCGATCGTAATCGCCGGCGCGAAACTCGCCATCGGCTCCTGGAAGATCATGGAGATGGCGCCGCCGCGGATAATCATCTGCTCGCGCGGGCGCCTGAGCGACAACACGTCGACCTCGCGGTCGTCGACGCGCAGCGTGATACGGCTGTCGGCGTCGTAGACCGAGTTCTCGGCGTTGAGCATCATCAGCGATTTCGCGGTCACCGACTTGCCGGAACCGCTTTCGCCGACCAGGCCGAGCACCTCGCCCGGCGCGATATCGAAGGATACGTCGTTGACCGCGGTGACCAGCCCTTCGTCGGTCCTGAAGCGCAGGGTCAGGTTCTCCACCGAAATCAGCGGCCGGGTCATTTACTGGTTTCCGAATAGGGATCCGCGGCATCGCGCAAGCCGTCGCCAACGAATACGAAAGCGAGCACCAGGGTGATGAAAAATATCACCGGGATAAAATTCCACTGGTAGTTCAGCAGCACGTCGGCCTTGGTGACGTTTTGCAGCATGACGCCGAGCGAGTTGACCGGTTCCTTGAGGCCCAGGCCGATGAAGCTGAGCGCGGTCTCGGAGAGCACCATGTACGGGAACGAAATGATCAGGTCGACGATGATGTAACTGGTGAAGCTCGGCAGCAGGTGACGGCGGATGACGTGTCCGGCGGGCGCGCCGCAGAGTTTAGCGGCGAGCACGTATTCCTGGTTGCGCTCGGTCAGCAAGTGGGTGCGAACCCGTCTCGCCAGCGTCGGCCAGCCGATGAAGCCGAGGATGATCGAGATGATGAAAAACCGCCCCTCGGAACTCACGGTGTCCGGAATGAAAGCCGCGATCGCCATGAACAGCGGGATCGGGGGCACGGTACGTATCGCGTCGGTGATCATTTGCAGCACGGAATCGATCCAGCCGCCGTGATAACCGGAGACGCCGCCGATGATCAGCGCCAGCACGAACGCGATCAGCACGCCGATGGTGCCGACCGCGAGCGAGGTGTTGATCGAATGAAAGGTGCGCGAAAAGATATCCTTGCCGGTGCCATCGGTGCCGAACAGGTGGATCTTGCCCTTGTCGACGCCGAACAGATGGGTCCTGAATTCCATCCCGAACAGCGTGTACTTGTCGCCCTCGGGAAACAGCACCACGTAGCGGCGCTTGTCTCGGTTGACCTTGGTCACCCAGCGGAAATTGGTTTCGATCGAACGGTAGCGCTCGTGACTGTAGATGAAGGGTCTGAAAGAAAACCCGTTCTCGTCCCAGAATTTGGGAATATTCGGCGCGCCGTTCTGGTAATCGGGGTCGCGGCCGGCGATGGTCGGATCGTACGGCGTCAGGAAGGGCGCGAAGATTCCCGACAGTATCAATGCGATCAACACACCCGCACCGATCATCGCGGCGCGCTGCTTCTTGAAGCGGGTCCAGATCAGCTGGCCCTGGGAAGCGGTAAAATAGGCTTCCTTGCGCTTCTGGTCGAGCTTCGTGTCGCTGTCTCCGATGGCTGCGGTATCGCTCATATCGCTATCCAAGAATGCTGCGGCGAACACGCGGATCGGTGATCGCGAGGATGATATCGGTAACGAAGTTGATGGCGACGATACTCGCCGTCAACAGGAAGATGATCGCGCCGGCCAATTGCTGGTCGTTGGAGCGCGCCAGCGCCTCGATCAGCAGGGCCCCGGCCTCGGTCAGGGTCAGGATCAGGGCGACGATCGGCAACTCGTTGAAGATGCGATTCAGGTCGAAACCCAGCGAGTTGATGATCGGGCCGAGCGAGTGCCGCGCCGGGTAGCGCCACAGCAGGCGCCTTCCGGTTACCCCGCGCGCCGCCGCGGCGAGCACGTAGAGCTTGCCGACCTCGTCTGACAGCAGCGCGCGCACGGTCTGGATCGCGAACGCGGTCGCCGACCAGCCGAGGATGAAAATCGGCAGCCAGGCCCGTGACAGGAAGTCCTGCACCCTTTCCCATGACCAGGCCGCATCGCGGAACTCCTTGGAAAACAACCCGGTCATGCTGTCGCCGAACACCATGGTCGAAAACAGCATGATCATCAGCGCCAGCAGGAAATTCGGCATCGCCAGGCCGAGGTAACTGACCAGGCGCAGACTGTTGTTCAGTATCGGGCTTTTCGAAGTCGCCGAGATGATCCCCACCGGGATCGCGATCAGGTAGGCGAGCAACAGCGATGTCAGGCAGATCGCCAGGCTGATCCAGAATTTTTCCCCCAACAGCGACGCGATATTGACCCGCAGGATACAGCTGTCGCCGAAGTCCCCCTGGAAGGCGTTGACGATCCACGATCCCCAGCGCACGATATATGGCCTGTCGAGGCCGAGGCGCCTGCGCTCCGCCTCGATGTCGGCGACCGAGATCTGGTTGCCCTGGGTGTTTTTGAAGGCGAGGTAGCGCTCGGCGCAGTCTCCCGGCACCAGTTCCATCAGGCTGAAGACGATGAACGACACCAGGATCAGCGTGACGATCGCCAACGCGGCACGCGTGGCGGCGAACTGAACGAAGTGGAACATGACTGTCTTGCCGCTCCCCGTCTAGTCCTCTTGTGGTCGTTTCAACCCATAAGGAATCGTTATTATTCGGCTGCGGGCAATCCTGCCCGCAGCCATTTTTATTGTCAACTACCGGTAACTATATCTTCAGCCACCACTGCGAGGGGCGGTAAGGATAGGAACGGTAGTATTCGAACGAGTGGGTCTTGTAAGTTACAAAATTTTGCACCCGGTTGCGGTGATAGATCGGCGCCGGTACCTGCACCGTGCCGATGAACAACAGGTTTTCGACCAGGTTCTTGACCAGCCTCGCGCCCAGCTTGTTCGACTCCGCGCTGCCCACCGGGGCGGACTGGAACGCGTTGATATCGTCGATCATCTGGTAGGCGAAATCTGGCGGCTTTACGCCGCTGGCACCGTTGGAGTCGATGTACTCGGCCCACAGCATGTTGGTGCGCACGGTGAAATAATCGTGGTAAGGCGGCACCCAGATCTGGTTGGTGCCGAGCACGATCGCCAGCGGCTGGCCTCCACGCCACATGGTGATGTCCAGCTTGTTGGCGGACTGCGCCGAGCGGTACTCGTCCGGGGTGACCTCTTTTACCGTGGTCTTGATGCCGACCGCGGCCCATTGCTGTCCGACCAGCTCGACCAGCGCAGCGGGAACCCCCTGCACCGAGAACTGCAGGTTGATGACCAGTGGGTCGCCGTTTAACAGCTCACGAAATCCGTCGCCGTCGACGTCTTTCAGGCCCATCTCGTCGAGCAGCTTGTTGGCAAGCGCGGGATCGTACTGGGCATAGTACTGTTTCCACTTGTCATCGACGAACGGAGGCGAATCGGTAAAACCGACATACTGCTTGGGCTCACCCATGCCGAAGAAGGCAACCTCGTTCATTTCGTTGCGATTCATCGCCACCGACATTGCCTGACGGAATCGCAGATCGGAGAAGACCTTGCGTTTTTCCAGGTTCTCGTCAGTCATGTTGATACCGAAAACCGAGATCGTGACTTCGGGCCGGAGCTCGACCGTGTAATCGCCTTTTTCCTGGTTTTCGAGCAACAGCGGCGCGGTCGACAACTGCAGCGACTGAGCCTTGAAATCGACTTCCGAGTTGACCAGCTTGAGCAGGCGCACCTCGTCCTCGTTGACGAAGATTTCATCCTGTTCGCTGATATAGGGCAGCTGATTGCCGGCCGTGTCGACCTGGAAGAAGTAGGGGTTGGCGACCAGGTGGCGACCGTCGGTGGACTCCGAGATCAGGATGTGCGATTCCAGCGTCGGCATCGTGTCCCTGGGCAGGTTGGCGACCTTGTCCGGGCTGCGCAGCATCGGCGTCGGGGTATCGGTCCAGTCCGAGTTGCCGTAATAATTGGAGATTACCTCGTAGCCGTCCTTGAAGCCCATCGACTGCGCCAGCTTGTCGGCGTCGGGGTTGATCGTCGGGTCCCACTTGCCGAGGAAATGCTTGGGCTGGAAACCCTGCGCGTAGGAATTCGCGAAGTGCACCAGCAGGCCGGGCTTGGGCGCCGGCAGGTTGAAACGCACGGTCTGCGGGTCGATCACGTCGACGGTCATCGGCTTGCCGGCGACCAGTACGTAGTTCTTCGGCTTTTCGAATACCTTGGGATTCAGGGAAAGATTGTCGTACCAGTACTTGACGTCTTCCGCCGTGAACGGCTCGCCGTCGGACCACTTGTGGCCCTTGCGCAGGAAGAAGGTCAACTGGGTGTAATCGTCGTTCCACTTCCAGCCCTTGGCGACGTTCGGCACGATGGTCTGCAGATCGTCGGAGTAGCGCACCAGGTTGACATGGCGGATGGCGAGGAAGTCCGAGGTGCCGGCCTCGGTCGCGTTCGACATCATGTCGAAAGTGCCGCCGTACTTGCCAATGCTGCGGTAAGGCGCCACGACCAGGGCTTCTTCGGGGATACGCTCGGCCACCGGCGGCAACTTGGACGGGTTACCGCGGATGCGGCCGTTCAACTTGGCGATGTCCGGATTTTCCTGGAAGGTCATTTTGCAGCCGGCGAGCTTTTCGAACTCGGCCAGGTCGTATTGCTGCGGGTATTTACCGGCGGAAACGCCCTGCATGTCGTCGACGGTAATCGCCGGGCAGCCCGCGCCCAGCGCCGAACCTGCCGCGACCATCAGGCCGACAGTCGTAAGATATCGAAGTATTTTCATTGGAAGTGTCCTCAAGAGCCCTTTGAATTATTGGTATCTGGTCTGTTATCAACTGCTCACCCGGTAAGCGCCGGGCACCTAAAACTAACCTACCTTGGGGGAATAATCAATCTCCCCGCGACGAGTAAGGATTATGACCGCGAAATGTTACCGCCCGGTTACGGGCCGGCGCCATTACGGGGGAATTCTGCGTTTCGACTTAACTGACTGAAACCTTGCGGGTTTTACAGTAATTCGATCCAGTGGCGCAGCGGCAGATTGCCATCCTCGGCGAGGTGCACCTGGCAGCCGATGTTGGCGGTGACCACGATATCGGGATGATCGACCGTCAGGGCCCGGACCTTATTGGTGCGCAGGCGCGCGGCGAGAGCCGGCTGCAACATCGAGTAGGTGCCGGCCGAGCCGCAACACAGGTGGGCATCCTCGACGGCACAGATTTCGTAGCCCCGCTTCTCGAGCAGGCGCTCGACCCGGCCGGCGAGACCCAGCCCGTGCTGCATGGTGCAGGGCGTATGCACGGCGACGCGCATGGCGGGGTTTCCCGGCGCTTGCAGCGAATCGATCTCGGCCTCGACGATTTCGACCAGGTCTCGATAAAGCTCCGAGATCCGCGCCGCCTTGTGCGCGTATTCGGAATCCCCGGCCAGCAGGCGCCCGTAATCCGAGACACTGACGCCGCAGCCGGTAGCGGTGACCACGATCGCCTCGACCCCGGCCTCGACATGCGGCCACCAGGCGTCGATCAGGCGCTTCGTCTGGCGCATCGCGTACCCGGGTTCCGAGGTATGCATCGCCGCGGCGCCGCAGCAGAGTCGTTCCGGCAACTCGACGACTTCGATGCCGAGCCTGTCGAGCAGATTGATCGCATGGCTGTTGGTGTTCGGCGCCAGCGCCGGCTGCACGCAACCGGCCAGCATCAGTACCTTGCGCGCGTGGCTCGAACTATTCCGCGCGACCGGTTTCTGTCTCGCCGGCACCGCGCGCCCCAGCCGCCCCGGCAGCAAGGGCTTGAAGAACCGGCCGACGCCGAGCGCCGTGGAGAACAGCCAGCCGGAATTGATGAAGCCGACGATCGCCCGCCGGCGCCATCGATCCCAGCCCGGTCGGGGCAGCTCCGTCTCGATCGCGCGCCTGCCGAATTCGAGCAGGTGACTGTACCTGACTCCCGAGGGACAGGTAGTTTCGCAGGCGCGGCAGGTCAGGCAGCGGTCCAGGTGCTTGAGCATTTCCGCGTTGGCGGGCTCGCCCTCGAGAAACTGTTTCATCTGGTAGATGCGCCCGCGCGGTCCGTCGAGTTCGTCGCCGAGCAGCTGGTAAGTCGGACAGGTCGCATTGCAAAAACCGCAGTGCACGCACTTGCGCAGGATGGAATCGATTTCTTCGGCCTCGCCGAGCTTGAGAAACCTTGACGCGAGATTGGTCTGCATGGCTACAGGCCTGGATAAATCCTGCCGGGATTGAAGATACCGGCGGGATCGAAGCTGGACTTGAGGCTGCGCTGCAAGCGCAGCATCGCCTCCGGCAGCGGGTGAAACACGCCAATGCCGGCGTCGTGACCGCGGAAGGCGCAAACGCTGGCACCGGCCCCGTCGAGCCCGGCGCGCAGATCGGCGATGTTGGCCGCGCCGCTGAACCAGCGCAGGGCACCGCCCCACTCGATCAACTGCGGCAGATCCACGGGCAGATCGGAGTGCGTCGGCGGCAGCGTGATCCGGGTGAGCGGCTGGTCGGGGTCGAAAAATTCGAGCCGCTGTTCGCGAAGCGCGGCCCAATCGTAATCGGTTTCATCGCCGCCGAGCTGCGCCACGGCCTCGCGCAGTCCCTGCTCGCTGCCCGACAGGCGCAGGCGGCTCCGGCCGGCCTCCCATTGCGACGCCGATATCGGGTAAGGACGCGAGCCGAGGCCGTTGATCCAGCGAAGGTGTTCGCCGGCCGTCTCGTGTTCGAAAACCAGGGTCGTTTCCGTCTCCGGTTTCGGCACCACGCGAATCGAAACCTCGAGAATCACGCCCAGCGTACCGAGCGATCCGACCAGTACCCGGGAGAGATCGAACCCGGCGACATTCTTGATTACCCGGCCGCCGAAATGCAGTAGCTGTCCGCGGCCGTCGAGCATTTTTATACCCAGCACGAAATCGCGAATCCCGCCGGCGAAGGCGCGGCGGGGTCCGGCGATCCCCGCGGCCACCATGCCGCCGATAGTCGCGTCCGCCCCGAACTGCGGGGGTTCGAAACCGAACATCTGGCGTTTTCCGGCCAGCAGCGCCTCGACATCGGCGAGGGGGCAACCGGCGCGCAGGGTGATGACGAGTTCGGCGGGATCGTAATCGATGATCCCGCTGTGCCCGCTGACATCGATCGGCAGGGCCTCGACGGGTTCGCCGTAAAACTGCTTGCTGCCGCCGCCGACGATCTCGATCTGGCCGCCGCCGGCGGCGACCGACCTGACCTGGGCCCGCAGGTCGTCTTCGATGCTGAGATCGGCGATGCCGGTCATTAGAATCGGTCCAGATCCGGGAACGGCACTTCTCCGTCGTGAACATGCATGGCATTGAACTCGGCGCAACGCGCCAGCGTCGGGATCGCCTTGCCCGGATTGAGAATTTTCAGCGGATCGAAGCATTCGCGCACGGCGTGGAACTGGTTGCGTTCGGGTTCGCTGAATTGCACGCACATTTCACCGAGCTTTTCGACGCCGACGCCGTGCTCGCCGGTAATCGTGCCGCCGTGGTGGATGCACAGTTGCAGAATCCGGCTGCCGAGTTCCTCGGTTTTTTCGAGCTCGCCCTCGTTGTTGGCGTCGTAGAGGATCAACGGGTGCAGATTGCCGTCGCCGGCATGGAAAACGTTGGCCACCCGCAGGCCGTACTCCTCGGAAAGCTCGCGTACCCCGGCGAGTACCGCGGCCAGCGACTTGCGTGGAATGGTGCCGTCGATGCAGTAGTAATCGGGCGAGATCCGGCCGACCGCCGGGAACGCGGCCTTGCGCCCCGACCAGAACAGCAGGCGCTCGGCCTCGTCGCGGGCCAGGCGGGTTTCGACCGCCCCGCCCCTGACCAGCACCCGCTCGACCAGCGCGATCTGCGCCTGCACCTCTTCCTCGGTGCCGTCGAGTTCGCAGATGAGGATCGCTTCCGCCTCCACCGGGTAGCCGGCGTGGACGAAGTCCTCGGCGGCGCGAATCGCCGGGTTGTCCATCATTTCGATGCCCGCCGGGATGATCCCCTCGCCGATGATCGCTGCGACGCTGTCGCCGGCTTTTTCGACCGAGTCGAAAATACCCATGACGACGCGTGCGCAACTCGGTATCGGCAATAGCTTGACCGTGACCTCGACGACGATACCGAGCATTCCCTCGGAACCGACCAGCAACGGCATCAGGTCGTAGCCGTCGCGCTGCAGCGCACGCTGATCGATCTCGAAAAGCGAGCCGTCCGCGGCGACCACCTTGAGCGCGAGTATATTGTGCAGCGTCAGGCCGTACTTGAGGCAATGCACGCCGCCGGCGTTCTCGGCGACATTGCCGCCGATCGAGCAGGCAATCTGCGACGACGGGTCCGGCGCATAGTAGAGACCTTTATCGCGTACCGCTTCCGAAATCGCCAGGTTGCGTACCCCGGGCTCGACCACGGCCAGGCGCGCCAGCTTGTCGACCTTGAGGATACGGTTCATTTTCGCCAGCGACAGCAGCACACCCTCGGCATTCGGCAGTGCGCCGCCCGACAGGCTGGTGCCGGCGCCGCGGCCGACCACGGGCAGGCGCTGCTCGTGGCAAAGCTGCATGATTTGCTGCACTTGCGCAGTATTTTCGGGCAGCAGGACCAGCAGCGGCTGTTCGCGATAGGCCGACAGGCCGTCGCATTCATAGGCTTTCAGCGAGGTCGGCTGGTCGATGACGCTCTCGGCGGGAAGAATTTCCCGGAAACGGGCGGCGAGTTTTTCGCGACGAGTCTGTGACATGCGCGGTATGCTAGCATTTTGGCCGGTTATTGTAAGGTTTACGTGAGCATGGGTAGAAGGGTCTATTTGAACGGTGAATTCCTGCCGCCGGAAGAGGCGAAGATCTCGATTTTCGACCGCGCGGTTAATTTCGGCGACGCGATTTACGAGGTCGCCGGCGTGCTCGACGGCAAGCTGGTCGATTTCGAGCACCATATGCAGCGCTACCGCGGTTCGCTCGAAAAGCTGGAGATCAAATCGCCCCTCGAAGAGGCGCAGATCCTGGAGGCATTTCGCCGCCTCGTCGAGCTCAATGCCGTCGACGAGGGGCTGGTCTACATGCAGGTCACGCGCGGCGTCGCCGAACGCGACTTCGACTGGCCCGGCGATCTCGAACCGACCGTGTTGATGTTTACGCAGCCCAAATCCGCCGCCGAAAACGCGGCGGGCGAGTCCGGAATCCGGCTCGCGAGTACGCCGGATATCCGCTGGGCGCGGCGCGACATCAAGAGCGTAAACCTGCTCGGCCAGGTGCTGGCCAAGCACGCCGCGCACGAGGCCGGCGCCGACGAGGCATTGATGATCGACAAGGACGGTTATGTCACCGAGTGCGGCAGCATGAGTTTTTTCATCATTCGCGGCGACCGGGTACTGACCCGGCCGCTGGAAGGGAACGGCATTCTTCCCGGGATCACGCGCCGCGCGGTGATCGCACTGTGCGAAAGCCACGAACTGCAACTGGACGAAACCCGCTTTACCCTCGACGAGGCACTCTCCGCCGACGAAGCCTTCGTTACCGCCTCGTCGGCCTACGTAATGCCGGCGATACGAATCGACGACCGGCCGATCGGCGACGGCAAGCCCGGCCTGCTGACCCGCCACCTGCAAAAAATCTACCTCGATTACGCCCGCCAGTCCCTGATCTGACTTGCTCTAATTTTGGGTCAGAGTCAAATTTCCGCTGGCAATTTTCCGAGGCCGGGAAACGCTTCGTCGATTGGACTCGCAACTTCGGGAGGATCGGGGACAGAACAGGCATCGCCGCGCCCGGCCTGTCGCCTCTGTCGGTACCGACGCCTGCCCTGTCCCCCTCGAAGCGAGCGAAGCTTCCGGCCGCGGCCGAAGGTCGCTCAAAGCGGATCCCTGCAACTTTTCGGGAGAACCGACGCGTTTGTATGACTGCCCCGGCTCCGATGTCATTCCCGCTTGCGCGGGGTTGACGGAATCGGGGTTATTCGTAGTCGTAGTCTTTTCTTGCCTGGTCTTCGCTGATGTACTCGCGCGCGAGGTCCTGCTTTACCAGCCCGCGGTCGCGTTTCGCGGGATCGCCGAAGCCGCCCCCGCCCGGCAGTTTCACCACCAGCCGACGGCCGTCGGGCACCCACTGCTTGCCCTTGGACGATAACCGGCTGCCGTCGTCGAGACCGACCTCGCCGGGGCCGCCGGACCGTCCCCCGTCGCGGCCGCGCGCCGGGTTCTGGCAGCGATCGAACATCGCGTTGATGTACATCTTGTGCCCGGGATTGGCGGAGAATTCGATCACCTGGCCGAGGCCGCCGCGGCGCTCGCCCGCGCCGCCCGAACCCTCGCGCAATTCCTTGCGCCAGATGGTGACCGGCCCGGCGTACTCCATGACCTCGGAAGACATGGTGTGCACCCCGGACGGAAACGCGGTCGCCGACAGGCCGTCGAGCCCGGGCCGCGCACCGCTGCCGCCGGAGTTGAACATCAATAGCTGCGAACTGCGCAGCGACTCGCCGTCCGCCGGTGTGCCGCCGGTGACCGGAGAGGCCCCGAGCTGCACGATCCACAACGCGCTGGAGCCCTCGGCCGGAACCGTGCCGGGCGCCATCTTGTGCAGCGCGCCGAATACCACGTCGGGCAGAAATTGCCCGAGCATGTGGCGTGTCGAAACCGGCGCCGGATGCAGCGCGTTCAGGATGCAATTTTCCGGCGCGGTGACCTTGAACGGCGACAGCGACGCATGGTTGTTCGGTATTTGCGGCGCCAGCGCACACTTCAGCGCGTAGCAGGTATAAGCCGTGGTGTAGATCAGCGGCACGTTGATGCCACGCGCGCTGAGACCGCTGGTGCCCGCATAGTCGGCGAGCACGCCGTCGGCGCCGACCTCGAGCCTGAGCTTCAGGGTTACCGGTTCGTCGTAGCCGTCGACGGTCATCTCGTTGTCGCAGGCACCGGCCGGCAAGTCCTTGAGGTGTTCCAGGGTCGCCGCGAGGCTGTTTTCGAAAATAAACTCGCTCAGGGCCTGCAGATCGTCGATCCCGAACTCGTCCATCATGTCCATCAGCCGGCGGTGGCCGGTGTCGTTGCAGGATGACAGCGAGTAAAGGTCGCCGATCACCTGGCCGGACTCGCGGACGTTGTTGCGGATCAACTTGACCAGCCCGAGGTCGACCTCGCCGCGCTCGGCGAACTTCATGATCGGAATGCGGATACCTTCCTCGTATACCTCGGTCGCGTCGGGGCCGAAACCGCGGCCGCCGACGTCGACCACGTGCGCGGTGCAGGCGAAGTAACCGACCAGCCTGCCGCCGCGGAAAGACGGGTTGACGAAGGTAAAATCGTGCAGGTGACCGGTGCCCTTCCAGGGGTCGTTGGTAAGGTATGAATCGCCCTCGTAGATATTGTCCTCACCGATCTCGTCGATGAAATTACGCACCGCGGCGGCCATCGCGTTGACGTGGCCGGGCGTCCCGGTAACCGCTTGCGCGATCATCAGGCCCTCGCGGTCGAATACTCCCGCCGAGACGTCGCCGGCCTCGCGAACCGAGGTCGAAAACGCGGTGCGCACCAGGGTCAGCGCCTGCTCCTCGACTACCGCGATCAGGCGGTTCCACATCACCTGCATGTGAACGTTGGAAATTCCCTCAGCCATGCTAATCCTCCTTCCGCTCGAGCAACAGGCAACCGTCCGACTGCCGGACCACCCGGTAACGGCTGGTTACGATGGTACTGGTCTCGCGCTCGACGATGACCGCCGGACCGTCGATGCGGTCGCCGGGCTCGAGTTCCTCGCGGTGATAGACCGCCGCGTCGACGAAGCGCTGTTCGCGAGCATCGTAGATGCGCCGGGTTTCGTCGCTGGCGCGAATATTCCCGGTGTCGGCCGGCGCCACGGGGCGCGGCTCGTCGAGCCGGCTGCGTACCTGCACCGACCAGGTCATGATTTCGATATCTAGCCCGTCGAGCGCGCGGCCGAACAGGCGCCGGTACTCATCCTCGAAACGGCGGCGGATCTCGTCGGCGTCGCCGGCGGTGAAATCGCGGTCGGGCAGCGGCACGACGATTTCCCAGCCCTGCCCCTCGTAGCGCATGTAAGCCTTGATTTCGCGTTCGAGTTCCAGCCCCGCTCCGCCGGCCTGCGCGAAGCGCTGGGCCTCGGTATCGAGTTCACTGATCAGGCGATTGGTCCATTCGGGATCGAACTCGGAGAGGCGCAGAAACGCGCCGCGCACGGCTTCGAAGCCGAAAGGGGCGCGCAAGAAACCGATCGCCGAGCCGACGCCCGCGCCGGGCGGGATCAACAGCCGGTCGATGTCCAGCTTTTCGCACAGCCGGCTCGCGTGCAGCGGCGCCGCGCCGCCGAAGGCGATCATCGTGAAATCGGCCAGTTCCTTGCCATTTTCGACCGCGTGCACGCGCGCCGCGTTGGCCATGTTTTCGTCGACCACCTCGCAGATGCCGATCGCGGCGACCTCGGCATTCATGTCCAGGTGCCGGCCGATCTCGGCTTGCATGGCATCGACGGCGTTTTGCGTCTCGAGCCGGATATCGCCGCCCGCGAAGCGCTGCGGGTCGAGTCGCCCGAGCAGCAGGTCGGCATCGGTCACCGCCGGTTTCTTGCCGCCGCGGCCGTAGCTGGCCGGCCCGGGTTCGGAACCCGCGCTTTCCGGACCGACGCGAATCTGGTTCATTTCGTCGACCCATCCCAGCGAGCCGCCGCCGGCGCCGATTTCGACCATTTCTATGACCGGGATGGATACCGGCATGCCGGAACCCTTTTTGAAGCGCCAGGTGCGCGCCACCTCGAAGGTGCGCGCGGTCTTCGGCACGCGGTTTTCGATCATGCAAATCTTCGCCGTGGTGCCGCCCATGTCGTAGGACAGCACCTTGTCGAGGCCGTAGCCCGCGGCGTAGTCGGCGGCGTAGATCGCACCGCCCGCGGGCCCGGATTCGAGCAGCCGCACCGGGAACTCGATCGCGCTGTCGACCGAGATCAGGCCGCCGCCCGAGTGCATCATGAAAAGCGGGCACTGCCCGCCCTCGGCGCGGAAGCGCTCCACCAGGCGCTGGAGATAGGAAGCCATCAACGGCTTGATGAAGGCGTTGGCGCAAACCGTGTTGAAGCGCTCGAACTCGCGCATCTGCGGTGACACCTCGCTGGAAATCGAGATACTGACGCCGGGCGCCTCGGCGGCGATGATGTCGCGGGCGCGGCGCTCGTGATCGGCATTGACATAGGCATGGATGAAGCCGATCGCGACGCTGTCGTAACCGCCGTCGCGAATGCGCGCGGCGACCTCGCGCAGACCGCCCTCGTCGAGCGGCACCAGCTCGCGGCCGCTGGCCGCGATGCGGCCGCCGACGGCATAGCGGTGTTCGCGCGATACCAGCGGCGGCGGCAACAGCAGGTTGAGATCGTATTGCTCGAAGCGTCCCTCGGTGCGCATCTCGATGACGTCGCGAAATCCGCTCGTGGTCACGAACGCGGTGCTCGCGCCGCGGCGTTCGATCAACGCGTTGGTCGCCAGCGTGGTTCCGTGGATGAACTGGTCGATGGCATCGATACCCACCCCGGCGATCCCGGTTACCTTGAGCAAGCCGTCGATGATCGCCCCCCCGGGTTCGGTGTAATCGGTCAACACCTTGGTGCTGAACTGTTCGCTGCCGATTTCCAGTACGACATCGGTAAAGGTACCGCCGATGTCGGCACCGACACGAACGCTTTGATCGTCATAGCTCATGCATTTTTCCGTCTGGGTTGCCGATCCGCCGGCTGCCGCCGACCCGGACATTCTAACCAAATCCGGCCGTATTATCAGTCGTTGTCGAAGCGAATCCTGACCGCCAGGCCGCCGAGTTCGGAATCCGCGAGCCTGACCTCGGCCCCGTGGATATCGGCAATGGTCTTGACGATAGACAGGCCGAGGCCGGCACCCGTGGTGTTGGTATCGGAGGCGCGGTAAAAACGCTCCAGTGCCTGGGCGCGTTGCGTCGCGTCGAGGCCCTCGCCCGAGTCCTCGACCTCGAGCACAATTCCATTCGCGTCGCGCGTGCAGCGCAGGCGGATGTGAACATCCGCGCCGCCGTGCTTGGCGGCATTGTCGAGGAGGTTGGTCACCAGGCTCGATAGCAGCGACTCGTCACCCCTGATTTCGCAACCTGCTTGCGGCAACTGCAAATCGATCTCGAAGGCGCGATCCGCGGATCGGGACTCGAAGGACTCGACTACCTGCCGGCAAAGCCGGCCCAGATCGAGGCGCCCCAGAGTTCTGCTCGACAGCGGGTTTTCGAAATGGCTGAGGGCGAGCAATTGCGAAACCAGGTGGGACAGGCGCCTGATACTGGCTTTCATGCTTTCCAGCGACTCGCGCGCGCCCGCGTCGTCGATCTCCTCGATGGCATTGTCGACATTGATCAACAACGAGGCCAGCGGGTTGCGAAGTTCGTGCGACGCGTCGCTGACGAAACGCCGTTCGCGCGCATAGGCGGCGTCGAGATCGACGATCATCTGGTTGAGCGCGGTGACCAGCGGAACGATCTCGCGCGGCACCCCGTCGGCGGCAACGGTCTTGAGCTGCCTGAGATCCTGCCGCCGCACCTGCTCGGCGACATCCTGCAAGGGTTTCAGCGCAACCCCGACGATATACCAGAGAATCCAGAGGAAGAACGGCAGCAGCAAGACCAGCGGCATGAGCAAGCCCTTGCCGATATACTCGGTAATCTCGTCGCGGTAGTCGCTGCGCTCGCCGACGACGATCAGTAAATCGTCATGACTGGATTCGAGCGTATAAACGAACCATTTCTTGTTTTTCGAACCGAATTCGGAGAATCCCCTGGTAAGATTCAGGTTACTGAAATGCGGCGCCGTGTTGGAACCCAGCAGCATCTCGCCGCCGGCGTCGAATACGGCGAAAAACAGTCTTCGGCCATAGTCCCTGAATTCCGGAGAGTTTTGCATCGCGTGCTGTAAATTCTGCCGATTCGACTCGATCGAAGCGCGCGAGACCTGGCTGTCGAGAACCAGGGCTGTCTGTACCAGTGCCGCGCCGAAGACCTCGTCGGCTTCCCGGCGTGTGCCCTTGTAGACCGCGAAACCGGAAATCGTGGTCATCAACACCAGGGTCGCGACCACGTACCAGGTCAGCCGCCGGCGCAGCGAAGCGCTGTTAGCCATTTTCGACATCCAGCTTGTAGCCGATCCCGCGTACCGTCTTGATCAGCTTGCTGTCCAGTTTTTTGCGCAAATGGTG
>JASFKL010000013.1:0-22339 GCA_050118655.1 Gammaproteobacteria bacterium
CCCTGGACGCGACCGACCCGTTATCCAAACAGACCGATTTCAAGAAGTGCGCGGTCAAGATATTGAAGGTGTGACGGACATGAATATCCCTACCGGTATCCTCAGGTTCCCGTTCCTCGCCGGCGTGCTGATCGGCGCGCTGCTGACGGCCTCGGCGGCGCAGGCGCAGGAAAGCAGCGCCAGCGGCATCGCCAACGTGAGCAATGGCGGCGAGGCGTCTTTGCGCGGGCTCACCGAACTGGACGAAACCCGGCCTGCCGACCCCTTCAAGCGGGTGCTCAGGGATCGCCGTCCTTTCGTCAGTGACTATGTCTACCAGCCGCCGTTGATACCGCACTCGATTCGCGGCTACGAACTATCGACCAATGCCAACAAGTGCCTGTCCTGTCACAGCTTCAAGAATTCGGTCGATTCCGGCGCCACCAAGATCAGCGTTACGCACTACGAAACGCGCGAGGGAACCGTACTCTCGGACGTATCGCCCCGGCGTTACTTTTGCCTGCAGTGTCATATCGAGCAGACCGACGCCGAGCCGCTGATCGAAAACACCTTCAAGCGCGTGGACTCCCTGCAGTAGCGCGGGCATACAACGGTAACGGCATGAAAAGACTGCTCAAAACGTTCTGGCGCAGGCTCAAGCGGCCGAGCAACGCGGCAGCCGGGGTCCTGCTGGCGATGGGCTTCGTCGGCGGTATTCTGTTCTGGGGCGCTTTCAACACCGGCATGGAAGCGACCAACACGGAGGAATTCTGTTCCGCCTGCCACGCGCCGATAGTCGACGAAATCCGCGAAACCATCCACTATTCGAACCGTTCCGGCGTGCGCGCGATCTGCTCGGACTGCCACGTCCCGCATCCCTGGACCGACAAGATCGTGCGCAAGGTCCAGGCCAGCAAGGAACTGGTCGCCTGGGCGTTCGGCACCATCAGTACGCCGGAAAAATTCCGCGCCCGAAGGGGTCATCTCGCGCACCGCGAATGGCAGCGCATGAAGAACAACGATTCGCAGGAATGCCGCAACTGCCACGATTTCGATTACATGGATTTTTCGGAACAGGGTCGGCGCAGCGTCGCGCAGCATTCCACCGCGTTGGCCTCCGGCGAGAAAACCTGTGTCGACTGCCACAAGGGGGTCGCGCACCGTTTACCGGACATGAGGGGCGTCGAGGGGTGGCAATGAGGGAGGATCGAAAACCGTGAGCACGCTCGAGAGTATCTTCTGGCATATACTCGGCTACGGCACCATGCCGTTCATTTTCGTCGTCGGTTTTGTCGGCGTCGCCGCCGCCGCGCTGTGGATATTGTCGCTCGGCCCCGACAAGGATATAGATACCGATTGACTGACGTGCCGGCGAGTGCCGCCGCGATTACTTCCGATCGGTGGAGCTGAATTCCCGCTCCGATTTTTCCCAGGCCTCCTGCAGGGATCGGTAAGCCTTTGCAAAGCCTTCCTTGATGTGGCCCCAGGCGCCCTCCGAGCTCGATTTCATGCTGCCGTACCACTCGGCCACGCGTGTGCGCTGCTCGCGCAGCGCCTGCAGGCTGGCGCGCGCCTGCTCGCGGGCGGCCTGGTCCATATCCCCCCACTTCTCCAGCATTCTCGATTCGAGCTCCTCGATCCGCCGGTCGATATTTTCGAGCGCGCTGCGCGACCTGGACAGTGCCTCGTCGCGCTGCTCGGCTCCGTAATTCTCGAGCGCCTGCAGCAGCTGGGCGGTTTCCTGCTTGATATCGTCGGCTGACGTCGACTCGACGGCGGCGGTCGAAGCGCCGGCCGCAACCAGGCCGGCGGCCGCCGACAGGAATACGGCGAGGACGATACCGGGAACTCGATTCGCTTGCATATTGCCCTTCCCGTGCATCCGGATCAGTGCAGCGAGTGATTGTGACTGTTGACCCAGCGTACGATATCGGCGGCTCCCATCGCGCCGGCCTGGCGTGCGACTTCGCGGCCCTTGTGGAACAGGGCCAGGGTCGGGATGCTGCGGATATTGTAACGCGCGCCGAGCTGCTGTTCGGCATCGGTGTTGACCTTGAGCAGGCGGTAGCGCGGTTCGAGCTGAGATGCGGCCTGCTGGTAAGCCGGGGCCATGGCCTTGCAGGGCCCGCACCAGGGAGCCCAGAAGTCGACTACCACCGGAATCTCGTCGCGGTCGATGTGTTTGTCGAATTCGGCCGTCTCGACCTCGATCGGCCCGCTGCCGAACAGAGGTGCATGACACTTGCCGCATTTCGCAGCCTCTTCCAGGCGCGCCGCCGGGATGCGGTTGGTTGCACCGCAGCCGGGACAGACAACGTGTAATGACTGGCTCACTTGCTATCTCGGTTTCTGAAAAGATGGCTGGTTAAATGGGGGCGATGGCAAGAATTTCCAGTACCGGGGCGCGCTCAGCTTTCGAGTCGATTCAGCCTCGCGCGCAGTTCTTCCAGCTCCTCGAGCAGGTCCAGCGCCAGCGCGGCGCCCGGTGTGTTGACGCCGAGCTCCTGTTGCAGGTTGCGCGAAATGCGGATTCGTCGCAGGCTGACGGCCTGGAAGCGCCAGCTCGCGGGCTTGCTGCCCAGCGGATCGATCACGCCTTCCTCGACCAGCTCGAAAATTTCCTGCTCGCTGAGTTCGCAGGCGCTGCAAAGCTGGGCGAGACTCAGCTCGGCGCTTTCCTCGAGAATCTCGCCGCTAATCGTCGTCGGTTTGTCTTTCTTCATGACGCTCTAAACCCCCAGCTTGCTGCGTGGATTGAAATCGGTATTCTTCTCGAAGTCGCGGTATGCCTGCTGTGCGGCCTCGGTCTCGGCGGGCGGCAAGGCGATCTGCAGCACGGCGTAGAAATCGCCGGGCTCACGCGCCGGTATGCCGCGGCCCTTGAGGCGCAGTTTGCGGCCCGAAGACGAGTTCGCGGGTATTTTCAGGTCGACCGTGCCCGACGGAGTGGGCGCTTTCACGGTCGCGCCGAGGGCGGCTTCCCACGGGGTTACCGGCAAGTCGAGGTAAACGTCCCGGCCTTCGACGTGGTAAAGCGGGTGACGCCTGAATTCGATCTCCAGGTACAGGTCGCCCGCACCGCCCTCGCCGATGCCGGCGCCGCCCTGCCTGGCGAGCCGGATATGCTGGCCCTGGTGCACACCCTTCGGGATGCGCACGTTCAACGTGCGCTCGCTGAGCACGGGACGGCCGTCCGCGCCCAGTTCCGAATGCTTGAGGGTGAGCGTCCGATTGCCGCCGCGGTACGCGTCCTCGATGTCGATCAGCACTTTCGCGTGGCTGTCCATGCCGCGCGCGTGATACTCGCGCCGACCGCCCCCGCGGTGCCCGAACAGGCTCTCGAAAAAATCGCTGAAACCGGAGTCGGAAAAACCGGCGCCCTCGTACTCGAAACCCTGGTCCCAGTCCGGCGGCGGCCTGAAATCCTGGCCGGCCTGCCAGTCGGCGCCGAGTTGATCGTAGGCCGCGCGTTTCTCCGGGTCCTTGAGTACTTCGTAGGCTTCGCCCACCAGCTTGAAGTGCTCCTCTGCATCGGCTTCCTTGCTGACGTCGGGGTGGTACTTGCGCGCCAGCTTGCGATAGGCGCGTTTGATCTCGTCCTGGCTGGCGTTCCGCTCTATACCGAGCGTGTCGTAATAATCTTTAAACTCCATCTGTTACCCCGAGCCGGGCCGCGACCCGACTGCATCGCGTTGCGATCTGTCGTTTCGGTTTGCGCTTCGAATCTTTACGGCGGCGACGTACATGACGAATTTCATTATGCAACGCCGGGCTGGAAATCGGAATACTTCCCACTTGATACAGATCAAGCCCGTACCTGGCGTCCGCGCGTTTCGGGCTGCCGCCTGCCCGGTAGACTTTAGCGGATCGGGATTTTATCCTAGCGCTACGTATCGGGGCCGGGGAAAGCGCGCGATGACACGCATTGGCATTCTGGGATTCGGCGAAGCCGGTTCGGCTTTCGCCGCCGCGCTCTCTGCCGCCGGCGCCAAAGTCTACGGCTACGACCTGGCCTGGCAGGGCGCCGACGATGCGCGCCTGGCGCAATTGCGCGACGAGCATTCCGGCATCGAATTTTGCCGCCTGTCCGAGTTGCTGGCCGAAATGGATATCGTACTGTCAACCGTGACCACGGACGCCGCGCTCGATGCGGCCGAGGCCAGCCTGCTGGTGATGATGCCGGGTCAGGTGTACTGCGACCTGAACTCGACCGCGCCCCGAATCAAGCGGCAGCTCGCCGAAATGTTCGAGGCCAGCGACGCCTTGTTCGTGGAGGGCGCGATCCTCGGCGCAATCGGCGTCAGCGGCGCGAAAACCAGAATCCTGCTCGGCGGCGGCCGGGCGCGGGAACTCTCGGAAATCCTCAACGGACTGGGCCTCAATACCGAGGCTTACAGTCGTGAAATCGGCAAGGCGTCGACCTTCAAGATGCTGCGCAGCGTGTTTTCCAAGGGTCTCGAGGCGCTGCTGATCGAATTTCTCGCGGCGGGCCGAAAGGCCGGCCTCGAAGACGACCTCTGGCGGGAGGTGACGGAATTAATGGCCGATGGCCGCTTCGAAGAGGTCGCGCGCAACTGGATTTGCTCGCACGCCACGGCCCACGAAAGACGCAATCATGAAATGCTGCAAGTCAACGAGTTGCTGAATGAGATGTCGTTCGACGCCATCATGAGCGAGGCGACCGGGCGTTTTTTCGAGCGTTCGACGGCGCTCGGGCTGGCGGACGAATTCGCCGCCAGGCCCGCGGAAACGAAGCCGGTCGTCGACGCGCTGCTGCGGCGGCTGAGCCGGGGGACAGGTAAATGAAAATCAATCGTATGAAATCCAGGCTGCTGGCGGGCGAGCCGGCACTCGGCTGCTCGATCATGGTGCCGTCGCCGCAGATGGTGGAAATGATCGGCCGGGCCGGTTTCGACTGGGTCCTGATCGACCTCGAGCACGGCACCATCGATCTCGAAACCGCGGAGCTCATGATCATGGCCGCGGAAGCGAGCGACGTGACGCCGATCGCGCGCCCGCGAAGCAACCGCAAGGAGGATATTTCCAGCGTCATGGACCGCGGTGCGATGGGAGTTCAGGTTCCGCATGTGAATACCGCCGAAGACGCACGGCAGGCGGTCGATGCAGTCAAGTTCGGCGCCGGCGACCGGCGCGGACTCGCGGCCGGGACGCGACCGGACGGTTACGGCCTGTCCGGTTCGATGGCCGACTTCGTCGACCACAGCAATGCGCAGTCGCTGGTTTGCGTGCAGCTCGAGCATGCCGCGGCAATCGACAATCTCGACGATATTCTCGAAGTCGAGGATATCGACGTGTTTTTTATCGGGCCTTCCGACCTGTCGCAATCCATGGGTCACCCGGGCGATCCCGGCGCCGGGCCCGTGGCCGCCGCGATCGAGGGCATGCTGCAGAAAATCCGCGCCGCGGGCCGCATTCCGGGGATGCCGGCGGCCGCGAACAATGTCGATGCGGTGCTCGGCAAGGGCGTGAAGTACATCTACACTCACTTGCCGAAACTCGTCGCTGCCGGTAGCGCTGAATTTCTGACCAGGGCGGGCAAGACCTGACTCCAAACCGCGCCAAAGCAACCCGGTATTTTTATTTAAACCCCTGTTTACCGTGATACTTTCGTGATCATTTTTCGCAATACTCCTGCACCGTCGAATTCGTTCGGGGCTTGAATATAACCCCGGCAATACGTCGAACCCGGCATATCCTGCCTTATGCAACCGAATGAAAGGAGCAATACCGATGAACACGAAATTGAAAACCACTGGAAGCGCAATTGCGGTGACCGCGGCAGCGCTGCTGGCGATTGCGCCGATGACCGCCAATGCCGGCCAGACCGGCAAGTGCATGGGCGCCAATTCCTGCAAGGGGCAGAGTGCCTGCAAGACCGCGAACAGCAGCTGCAAGGGCCTGAATTCCTGCAAGGGACAGGGTTTCCTCGAGATGTCCAAGGCGCAGTGCGACGAGGTCGGCGGTAAATTCGAAAGCTGATTCGATTACCGTGCGTGCAAGCCGGGCATCGCCGACAGGTAATGCCCGGTATTTTTTATCCTCGACCTGTCGAGGCCCCGCCGTGACGGCATTTGAACTTGACCTCCCGAAATCACTCAAAGTCCTGATGCCACGGGCTTTGTAATCGGGGAAAAATATGAATCGGCATGCGAACAGGGTAAACCGCGACGCGATCCCGTCTGTGTCTGCGGCGGATGCGGGGCGGCGTATCCTGGTCATCGAAGACGATCCCGACATCAGTCGTCTGCTGGAAATAAATCTCGCCGACATCGCCTTCGAGGTCGATGTCGCAAGCAGCGGTCTCGACGGGCTCGAGCGCGCGCGGCAGCGGGAATACTGCATGATCGTGCTGGACCTGATGTTGCCGGGACTCGACGGGCTCGAAATCTGCCGGCGGCTGCGCGGCCAGGCAAATACCACTCCCATCCTGATTTTGACCGCGAGGTCATCCGAACTCGACCGCGTGCTCGGCCTCGAACTCGGCGCCGACGATTATCTGACCAAGCCCTTCTCGGTGAAGGAATTACAGGCCCGGATTCGCGCGATTCTGCGCCGTATCGAACCGGCGCGGCAGGCAACGGCCGAGGACGAGCGCATCCTCTCGCAATCGCTGGCCATCGACGTTGCCAGCCGCAGCGTCACGGTCGACGAGGAGGCGGTGGAACTGACCGCGCGCGAGTTCGACCTGTTGCTGCATTTCGCCCGCCATCCCGGCAGGGTGTACAGCCGGCAGCAGCTGCTCGACCTCGTCTGGGGCTACAGTCATACCGGTTACGAGCATACCGTCAACTCGCATATCAACCGCTTGCGTAAAAAGATCGAGCCTCGACCCGAGCAACCGCAGTTTATCGAGACCGTCTGGGGCGTCGGTTACCGGTTCCGCGAAGCCGGCAGGGAACGCGATGCGGAATAGTCTTTACCTCAAGCTGGTCCTGGTTCTGTTCTGCCTGTTCATCGTTATCGGCGGGGTGTTTCTCGCCGTCGTCCTTTACACCGCGCCGATGTACCAGCAGGAAGTCAGTCAGCGCCTCAACCACGACCTGGCTCACTACATCGTCGAGGAACATGTCCTGATCCGCGACGGCGTGGTGCAGCACGACAACCTGGAGAAACTGTTTCACGACGTCATGATCATCAATCCCAGCCTCGAGCTCTACCTGCTCGATGCAAAGGGTCGCGTGGTGGCGCATTCGCTGGAACCCGACAGGGTCGTGCGCAAGCAGGTTTCGCTGTTGCCTATCAACGAGTTTCTCGAAAATCCCGACCACGGCCTGATCCTGGGCGACGACCCGGTACACAAGGATGGCGTCAACAGTTTTACGGTTGCCCCGATCGATTTCGGCAACCAGCGGCAGGGATACATATACGCGATCCTGGGCAGCGAAAAAATCAACCGCATCACCGATCTCCTGCAACGCAGCCTGATCATGAAGTGGAGCACCAGCACGATCTTGATCGCGCTGGCTTTTGCCTTCGTCGCGGGACTGGTGTTGTTTTTCATTCTGATGCGCAAGCTCAGGGTGTTGAGCCAGGCGATGCAGGAATTCAAGCAGAACAACCTGATGGATCTCGAGGAGGCGGAAACAGGCGACCGCAAGCCGGGCGACGAGATCGATGCGATGGCGCTGACCTTCCGGGAAATGGCGCAACGCATCCAGACCCAGGTCAATCATCTTCAGGAGGTCGAAGCCATGCGCCGCGAACTGGTTGCCAACGTATCGCACGACCTGCGTACGCCGCTGTCGTCGCTGAACGGCTTCCTCGAAACCCTGCAACTCAAATCGGCGGTGTTGAGCGACGAGGAAAAACAGACTTACCTCAAGATCGCCTGCGACAATGCCGCGCGCCTGCGGCACCTGGTCGAAGAGTTGTTCGAACTCGCCAAGCTGGATGCCAACGAGGTGCAGCCGCAGCAGGAGCAGTTTTCGCTCGCCGAGCTGTCTTTCGATATCTCGCACCAGTTCTACCTGCGCGCGCGCGAAAAGAATATCGATTTCGAGGTCATCGCCGACGAGGCGGTACCCAGTGTCAATGCCGATGTCGGCATGATCGAGCGTGTGCTCGAAAATCTGATCGAAAATTCCTTCAAGCACACCCCGGCGCAGGGCCGCATCCAGCTGCGCCTGATTCCCCGCGGGGACAGCGTGGAAATCGAGGTATCCGATACCGGTCACGGTATCTCCAAGGAAGAGTTGCCGCACGTATTGAAACGCTTCTATCGCAACCGCAATCGCCGCGACGAGAGCGACAACGGCCTCGGTCTCGGGCTTGCGATCGCATCGCGAATCGTCGAATTGCACGGCGGGCGCCTGACGGTGGACAGTGAATTGCACCGCGGCACGATTTTCCGCTTCTCGCTGCCGGTCGGATCCTGACCCGGCCGTCCTGGAGGCTGACCCGCAAGTGGTCGATGTGCAAAATTCGGGCGGACTGCTCGGTCCCGGCGAATCGGTGACCGTGATCGTCAATGCCACGCACGGGGCGGGATACATCAGCCTTGCTTCGATGATGCTGCCGACCAACGACGGTTTCATCGCTCTCGACAGCGTTCGGGCCGGCAAGCGCCACTCGGTTTATTACTCGCCCGGATACGACGCGGGTTCCGAGGCGAACGACGAATGGTGTGCCAATATCCCCGGACCGACCTGTAAAGGTGTCGGACCGTCGCCCGGTACGAATTTCGGCGACGAGGGCCACGTGCTCGTTCATCGCGGCATTCACGGTGTCGGCGATCTCGACGCCGCGATCTACGACTGGCGCAACCCGGTGGCGAAGATATCGATCGTCCGCGTAAAAGACCATTGACCGCAACCGGTCCTGCGACGGGTTAGATCCGGCCCCTCGAAGCCTGTCCCGCGATTCGAGGGATTGCTTGCTGCCTTAAGGTCGTTTTATTCCGGGTGTTAAATATTTCGCGCGCCTACTTGTCCCCTGCCGACGAGTTGGTGTCCAATCGGCAGTGTCGCAATGCGGGGCAGGGCATGTTCAGGAAAATTCGCAACTGGCTGGATCGTCGAATCGTCGAAGGTTCCGATATTTCTCCGGCGGAATGGGATTCCGCGTTTGCCGCGCTGGCGGTACTCGACGGGCTGAATGCGGACCAGCGCCAGGATTTACGCGACCTCGCCATCCTGTTTATGCATCGCAAGGTTTTCGATGGCGTGCGCGGTCTCGAGGTAACCAGGGCGATGAAATTGATCATCGCGCTGCAGGCCTGCCTGCCGGTACTCGAACTGGGCCTCGACTGTTACGCCGGCTGGCAAACGGTAATCGTCTACCCGTCGGGTTTCGCCCCGGAGCACGTGTTCACCGACGAATACGGCGTCGAACACCGCCGGCGCGACGAACTGTCCGGTGAAGCCTGGGCGCGCGGTCCCGTGCTGCTGTCCTGGGACGATACCGCGCATGCCGGCGATATCGATGGCTATAACCTCGTAATCCACGAGTTTGCGCACAAGCTCGACATGCAAAACGGCCATGCCAACGGCTTCCCGCCGCTTCACCGCGGCATGGATGCGGCCTTATGGACACGGGTTTTCAGCGAGGCGTTCGAGGATTTCCGGCAAAGGTGCGAGCGCGGCGAGCATATCGGTATCGACGCTTACGCGGCCAGCGATCCGGCCGAATTCTTCGCCGTGCTGAGCGAGGTCTTTTTCGAGCGGCCAGACATCCTGGCCGAATTCTATCCCGCGGTTTATGAACAACTCGGCCGGTATTATCTCCAGGACCCGTTGTCGCGGCTCACGGGCGGCGGCGATGCAATGGAAAGGCAATTCCGATAATATTCGACGACCGATTAATATCGAACGGAGGCGACCATGGTAAAAGTCTATTACGGCACCAACCGCAAACCCAACCGCAAGAAAGCTCCTGACGATTTCGGTACCGGTTTCAGCGAAGACGGTCTCGCCAATCTACGCTTCGGCATGGCAGATGTCTCGGGCGACGATCTCGACCATTTCGATCTCTATATCGCCCCGGAGCGTCTGAACACCGACTACAAGCGCAAGATCAAGGGAGCCAGGGGATCGGTGCTCGGCAGCGAAAACGTGTTCAAGCGCGTACGCGAAAAAATGGTCGAGTATTCTCGCGATACCGTGGTTTTCGTTCACGGTTACAATGTCAGCTTCAAGGAAGCGCTGACCAGCGCGGCGCGGATCAAGCAGAACTTTTCCACCTCGGCCGGCGGCCCGGGTATCAACGTGGTCGCCTTTTCATGGCCCTCCGACGGTTCGATGATGCCTTATATCGCCTACGGCAACGACCGCCAGGACGCGGCCGCCTCGGGCCCGGCGTTCGCGCGCGGCTTGCTCAAGCTGGCCGATTTCCTGCGCGGCTCGACGCCCGAGGAAGCCTGCGAACACCGTCTGCACCTGATCGCCCATTCCATGGGCAATTACGTTTTGCGGCATACGGTCCAGGAATACGTACACCAGTCTTCCGGCCGGCCGGTGCGGATTTTCGACCAGGTCTTCATGATGGCGGCCGACGAGGACGACGATGCCTTCGAGCACGACTACAAACTCAAGCCGCTGCCCCGGCTCGCCAAGCGCGTCAACGTGTACTTCAACAACGAGGATCGCGCGATGGCCGTTTCCGACAAGACCAAGGGCAATCCCGATCGCCTCGGCGACGACGGCCCGCGCGTGCCGCGCGGTATTCCGGGCAAGGTTTCGCTGATCGACGTCACGCCGGTGGTCGATGGCGTCGTCGAGCATTCCTACTTCCTCGATTCGCCGCGCGTGGTTGCCGACATGACCGAGGTGCTTTCCGGCAAGGCGCCGGATGCCATCGCGGGCCGCGAATACGTACCCGAAACCAATCGCTATCGGCTGGTATAGCGTTTCTCTGTCCGGCCCGCGATGCGTTTCGCAGCAGCGGCCGGAAAAAGCGGCCAAATGCCCGGATTAGACAGCCATGACGGCCCCTGATCGGCTGTCCGGAGGGTAGTTCAGGCGATAAAAATACCAATGCCGGTAATAGCTTACAATTATCTATTCATGTACTACACTAAAAGCAGGTTTGAGCCGAATTCAATTCGAATCGATACGGCGATCGCACTACCTGGTTTCTTCGATATTAAATTTTAGGAGTAGGTCATGAAGAATAAAATCGCTGCCGTGGTCCTGACACTGGCCATGCTGGTACCCGCTACCAGCTACGCGGCAGGTTCGTACAGAAGCAACAATACAACGAGCGCCATCGGCTCGACCAAGGTTTACCTGGGCGTCAAATACGGAGTTTTGACCATCGAGCCGGATACTTCGGGTGCGGACAATATCGAAACCGACAATCTGGGCTTCATGTTCGGCGGCCACATCAATGACTACATGTCGCTCGAATTCGATTACACGCAGACCGTATCTGCGGGACAGGAGGATTTCCTCGGTTCGGTCACCAAGGTAAAAACCGATACCACGGGATTATTCCTGGTCGCCAGAACCGTCGGGACGGTGTATTTCAAGGGCAGGGTCGGTTACAGCTGGATAGATCAGAGTGTCAGCGGCTCCGGTTCCGACAGGATTTACGGTCTCGCCTACGGCGCAGGCGTCGGTTTCGAGCTTGGCGATACATTTGCGATCGAGGGGGAATACACGATGTACCCCAAGACAGAAGAATTCGACCGCTTCGGCGGCGCCGGCGACCTCGATACCAGTTTTCTGTCGGTGAACGCGGTCTGGTCGTACAACTAGCATCCACCCGGACCGCGGCGCCTGCCGTGCCGCGCGTCCGCGATAACTCGCTACCCTGCATCCGTCGCTACCGCGACTCCAGGTGCTGCGCTGTTACTGCGCGGGCAGATAATCCTCGGACCACTTCAGCACCAGGTTGAACGAAATCGATATGCGCTTTTGCCGCGTCAGGTTCGGATGGACCAGGTGGTGGAGGAAAGACGGCCACATCAGGATCATGCCCGGCCGCGGATGAATCGTGTACTGCGGCGATATCTGCGCGTCACCGCGTATCGCGGTCATGTTGACCTGCGGCCGCGGATCGTAAAACGAAATCGCGCCGGGGCTCAGGTCGTTGCGCGTCCCGGCCTCCGGCTCCTGCGACGGCAAAACTACATAGTAGGTACCGCTCAGGTAACTGTGCGGATGGTTATGCAAATCGTGGTAGTCGCCGAAGCGGTTGATATTCGCCCAGCCGTGCAGGGTCCAGTCGACCGGGTAATCCAGGCCCTGCCGCTGCAGGTAATCGACTGCGGTCTTGTTGATGCATTCCTTGAGCCACTGCAACGCGGGGTGTTCGTGAGTCAGCAGATTGTCGGAGAGGTAATCCGTGGTCAGCTCGCTATTCGCTGCTTCGAGCTGTTCGATGACCGCCGCCAGCGCCGGGTTGGCCTGTTCGTGCCCCGGCAGAAAGCGCTGCAGCAGCGTGGTCGGCCAGAGCTCGAGAAATCCCTCGTCGTCGATCTTCGACATCGCCTGTTAGCCGTGCCGGCGCCCGTTGCCCGATCCGGGGCTCATACCTCGCCGGCCAGGTAGGCGAGCGCGGCATCGACGCCGCCGCGGTTAAAAGTAGTGCCGGCCGCGATCAGGCCCATTTCGACGCCGCATAACGTACCGGCCAGCATCAGGTCGTTGAAATCTCCGAGGTGACCGATGCGAAACACGCGCCCCTGCACCTTGCCGAGCCCGGTGCCGAGCGACATGTTATGGCGCTCGAGTATCAGTTCGCGCAGCCGGTCGGCGTCCTCGCCGTCGGGCAGCAGCACCGCAGTCAGCGCATCGCTGTATTCCTCGGGATTCGCGCAGAGTATCTCGAGTCCCCAGGCACGCACCGCGCGGCGCGTAGCCTCGCCGTGTCGCCGGTGGCGCGCGAATACCTGGTCGAGACCTTCCTCCCGCAGCATGGCGAGCGCTTCGCGCAACCCGTAGAGCAGGTTGGTGGCCGGGGTGTAGGGAAAATAGCCTTTGGCGTTATTGTCGAGCATCGGCTGCCAGCGCCAGTAGGCGGCGGGTAAGGTCGAGGTTCGCGACGCGGCCAGGGCCTTGGCGCTGATCGCGTTGAAACTCAACCCCGGAGGCAGCATCAGGCCTTTCTGCGAGCCGGCCACGGTGACGTCGACGCCCCATTCGTCGTGACGGTAGTCGATCGAGCCCAGCGACGAAATCGTATCCACCAGCAGCAACGCGGGGTGCCCCGCTTTGTCGATCGCGCGGCGAATCTCGCCGATACGGCTGGTGACCCCGGTCGAGGTCTCGTTGTGCACCACGGCCACGGCCCTGATCGCATGCTGCGCATCCTCGGTCAGCCGCGCTTCGACCTGGTCCGGATCGACGCCGTGGCGCCAGTCCCCGGCGACGAATTCGACTTCGAGACCGAGTTCCGCCGCGATTCCTCGCCACAGGGTCGCGAACTGCCCGGTTTCGAACATCAGCACCCTGTCCCCCGGAGACAGGGTGTTGACCAGTGCCGACTCCCAGGCACCGGTGCCCGAGGAAGGGTAGATGACCACGTCGGCGGTGGTCTTGAATACGCTTTTCAGGCCGTCGAGAATTTCGCGGGTGAGCGCCGGAAAATCGGGCCCGCGGTGATCCCGGGTCGGCATGTCCATCGCGCGCAGTACCCGGTCGGGTACGTTGGTGGGCCCGGGTATTTGCAGAAAATGACGTCCCGTTGGAAATGACATGACGACTCCCGTTCAGCCGGCGCCGCTTTTCGACCGGCGCGGCAGGTGGTTGCGGTTGAGATGACGATCTAACACTGTTACTGTTTCGCATCCCTGGATTCGGGGCCAAACCCCGGCACTGCCCAGTTTAAACCGCTTTATTCGATGAAAGAAACCGCTTTGTCGGCGAAGTCCGCGACCCCGACACGAAAACCGGCCCACGCCGGACACCCGGCCGGCGATCCCCGCCTGGAGGCCAGGTTGCGCGCCGAACTCGAGGGCGAGGTCCTGTTCGATGCCTTCAGCCGCGGCCGCTACAGCACGGACGCATCGATTTACCAGATCGAGCCTGTCGGCGTCGTGGTGCCGCGCAGCGACGAGGATATCCTGCGGACAATCCAGGTCGCCGCCGAGGAGGGGGTTCCGGTGCTGCCGCGCGGCGGCGGCACTTCTCAGATCGGGCAGACCGTCGGCCGCGCGCTGGTCGTCGATACCAGCAAGTACCTCAACCGGGTGCGTGATTTCGATCCCGAAGAGCGCCGCGTCGTGGTACAGCCGGGCATGGTGCTCGACCAGCTCAATCGTCATCTTAAATCGCACGGCCTGTTCTTCCCGGTGGATGTTTCCACGGGCAACCGCGCAACTCTCGGCGGCATGGCCGGCAACAACAGTTGCGGCGCGCGCTCGATCCGCTATGGCAACATGGTGCACAACGTGCGCGCGATCGATGCGATTCTCGCCGACGGCTGCCGCGCATGCTTTGCCGGACTGGACGAACCCGATGGTCAGGGAACCTATTCCCGGCTGCTGCGAAAGATGGCGGATCTCGGGCAGCGCGAGAGGGGCGAGGTTGCCGAGCGCTTTCCGAAACTGCTGCGGCGCGTGGGCGGCTATAACATCGACGAGATCGTACACCCTGGCGATTCGGCGATGGCGCGCCTGTTGGTGGGTTCGGAAGGTACGCTGGCCTTTTTCTCCAGTCTCGAACTCGAATTGCAGCCCATCCCGCCGCACAGGGTCCTCGGGGTCTGCCAGTTTCCGAGTTTCTACCGGGCCATGGATTCGACCCGGCATATCGTCGAGCTGGGCCCGAGTGCGGTCGAGCTCGTCGATCGCAGGATGATCGAACTGTCGCGCGATATCCCGATGTTCCGCGACACCGTCGATCGCTTCGTACAGGGCGAGCCGGATGCGCTGTTACTGGTCGAATTCGCCGGCGAGGATGCCGACGAGCAACGCGCCCGGCTCGCGCGACTGGTCGAACTGATGGGCGATCTCGGATTTCCGGGCGCGGTCGTCGAGGCGCTCGATACGGATTTTCAATCGGCGATCTGGGAGGTGCGCAAGGCCGGGCTCAACATCATGATGTCGATGAAAGGCGACGGCAAACCGGTGTCCTTCATCGAGGATTGCGCGGTGCAACTCGAGGATCTCGCCGGGTATACGGATCGCCTGACGCGCGTATTCGAAAAGCACGGCACCACCGGGACCTGGTACGCGCATGCCTCGGTAGGCTGTCTGCACGTTCGCCCGATACTCAACATGAAGGAGGAAAGCGGGGCGCGGAAGATGCGCGCGATCATGGAGGAGACGCTCGATATCGTGCAGGAATACAAGGGTTCGCACTCGGGCGAACACGGCGACGGCATCGCGCGCTCCGAATTTCACGAGCGCATGTTCGGTACGCGCATGCAGCGCAGCTTCGAGGAAATCAAGGACAGCTTCGATCCCGCCGGCCTGTTCAATCCCGGCAAGATCGTGCGCGCACCGCGCATGGACGACCGCAGCCTGTTCCGCTACGCCCCGGGTTACCGCGTCGAGCCCCTGGAAACGGCGCTCGACTGGTCGGAGTGGGGCGGTTTCGGCGGTGCGGTCGAAATGTGTAACAACAACGGCGCATGCCGCAAGGCCAACGTCGGCGTGATGTGCCCGTCCTACCGGGCCACGCGGGACGAGCGGCACCTGACGCGCGGCCGCGCCAACAGCCTGCGTCTCGCGCTCAGCGGCCAGCTCGGTGCCGATGCGCTGGTATCGGAGGACATGTACGACACCATGGATCTGTGCATCGGCTGCAAGGGTTGCAAGCGCGAATGCCCGACCGGGATCGACATGGCGAAGATGAAGATCGAATTCCTCTACCACTACCGCACGCGCCACGGCCTGCCGTTCCGGGAGCGCGTCATCGCCCGCCTGCCGCGCTACGCGCCGCTCGCCGCGAGGTTCGGCTGGCTGTTGAACCTGCGCGATCGCCTGCCGGGGCTCGCCTGGTTGAGCCAGAGGCTATTCGGCCTGTCGGCGCGGCGCAGCCTGCCGCGCTGGCGCCCGGATTATTTCGACGATCTCCGCGATGCGCCGCGTTCGGGCGGCGACGGCGACGAAGTCGTGCTGCTGGTCGATGTATTCAATCGTTACTTCGAACCCGAAAACGCGCGCGCCGCGATCGACGTGCTCGAGGCCGCGGGTTATCGCGTGCAGCTGGCGCGGCCCGTCGACGGCGGCCCACCCCTGGACGAGGGGCGCACCCTGCTCGCCGCGGGGATGGTCGACGAGGCTCGCGCCGAGGCCCGGCGCCTGTTAAAGGCGCTCTCGTCCCCGGTCTCGCGCGGCCTGCCGGTGATCGGGCTCGAGCCTTCCTGCCTGCTGACGTTGCGTGACGAATTCACAAGCCTGTTGCCCGGCGAAGAAACCGATGCGCTCGCGAAGCGGGCCGAGTTGCTGGAAGAATTCCTCGCCCGTCAACAGCGTGACGGCAAGCTGCGTCTCGAACTGCAGCCGCTCGCCGCGCGCCATGCGCTGGTGCACGGGCATTGTCATCAGAAAGCTTTCGCCACCATGCCGGCTTTGCATCAGGTGTTGGCATTGATCCCGGAACTCGAAGTCGAGACCGTCGATGCCGGCTGTTGCGGCATGGCCGGCGCTTTCGGTTATCAGGCGCGGCATTACGAGGTTTCGATGAAGATCGGCGAGGCGGGGCTATTGCCGGCGGTGCGCGCCTCGGCCGAAGACGTGCTGTTGATCGCCAACGGCACCAGTTGCCGTCACCAGGTGCGCGACGGCACCGGCCGCGAAGCCATGCATGTCGCGCGCGCGCTGCAGATGGCGCTGCCGAAGCGCTGAACCGTACCGGCCCAGGCGGAAACCGCGGATTGTCGCCGAAGACCGGTTGTCCGCGATCACCCCGGTCCGGCGATGCCAACTATTGCAGCGCTGCGACCGTGTCGGCCTTTTGCTCTCCCGAGGATTCGGCCATTGACGGTTGCACGGTAGCAATGTTTTGCTGTTCCGCTTTCGAGCTTTCGACGCCGTAGGCGACTCCGCCCGCGAGCAGGATAACAATCAACGACATGCCGAGGTCGACAAATCCCGACTGGCGGTTCGAACGATTCACTGATTTCATTTTATTTACTCATCCGTAATTAGTTGCACGGTGAACGAACTTGACGCTTGTAGTAAGACCTGCCGGTCTGATTCGGCCGTTCTCGTTCGTTCGGTCGATCCCGATCCCGGAGGCGGCTAATCGGCGCATCCGGGAATCGGTACGGGGGGCATCTTAGGAGGGAGGAGGGCACAGATCCTTACAAAGATCTCAAAAATTTCTCAAATTTTGTCCCGATCCGCGGATTCCCGGGTCGGGCGGCCGCCGGCGTCGAATTTCCGAACAGGTCCATCAATCGCCCGCCCGGGAAGACCGGCGGCCGTCGCGGGAGCTATCGTTCTCGCCGGGCCAGCGATGTAATTGTCCCGGATTCGAGGGCAATTTATGGTAATTTAAGTGGCCGGGTTTCGCATATGACCCGGTTCTCATGAAACACGGGCAAAACCAGATGACGGATATAAACGCGCTGTCGATCTCCCGGCGAACCGCCGGCCTCCCGATGCCGACCGGGATGCTTTTGCAGCCGGGTTCCGCCGCCGCGCAAGGACGTCCCCGCGCGGGGTGGCGACCGTGACGCGGCGCGGGTTCGCGATCGCGGGTCTCGCGCTGCTGCTCGCGGGTTGCGTCTCCTTGCCTGAGGATTTCAGGCAGCCCGGCGTGTCGGTCGTCTCCGTCAAGCCACGGGTGCTGAACAGCATGACGCCCGAATTCGATATCCTGCTGCGCGTCACCAATCCCAACCGCAAGGCGCTTGAAATAGCGGGTCTGACTTACCGGGTCTATCTCGCGGACAGCAAGGTGGTCGAGGGCGTGGCCAGTGACTTGCCGCGCATCGATGCTTATGGCGAGGCCGAGGTCATGCTGCGCGCCCGCGCCGACCTGCTCGGAAGTCTCGATGTATTGTCGCGACTGATGGATAATCCCGGCGCGCCCGTCGAATACCGCTTCGACGCCGAAATCGATATCGGCACGTTCTATCCGATGATCCGGGTCGAGAGGGCGGGCACTCTCCGACTTTGACAATTAGGGGATGACTCGCCGCCCCGGCGGCGAGTCATTTTCCTGCGGCGAGGCGCGCGCCGGCGCCGAGGGCCTGCAGTTTTTTCAATGCCAGGTCGCGCGGCAACGGTGCCATGCCGCAGTTGGTGCAGGGCGTGATCTGTTCCGGCGCGAGATACTTGCCGGCTTCCTTGATAACCGCCGCCACCTGTTCCGGCGTCTCCGCCTCGAAGCTCGCGACGTCGATCGCGCCGACCATGACCTGCTTGTCCTCGAGCAAGCCGATCAGCGACATGGGGACTTTCGAGTTGGCGCATTCGAGCGATATCTGGTCGATCTTGCTGTCGTTGAGCGCGGGGAAAATCTCTTCGTACTGGCGCCATTCCGAACCCAGGGTTTCCTTCCAGTCGAGGTTTTCCTTGATCCCGTAACCGTAGCAGATATGAACCGCGGTCTGGCAGGGCAGGCCCTCGATAGCGCGGTGCAATGCCGCGATACCCCACTCCTTCACGTCGTCCATGAAAACGTTGAAGGCGGGTTCGTCGAACTGCATCAGGTCGACACCGAGCGCGGCCAGTTCGCGGGCCTCCTCGTTGAGCAGTTCGGCGAAGGCCATCGCCATATCCGCCCGGCTGCCGTAATGATCGTCGGCGATAGTGTCGCAGATCGTCATCGGCCCGGGCAGGGTGAACTTGAGTTCGGCCCGGGTATGCGCACGGGTGAAGGCGACCTCGTCGCTGTGCACCTTGTACTTGCGAGAAACCTTGCCGGTAACCGTCGGCACCTGGGCATCGTAGCGGTCGTTGCGTATGCCCATGGTCGTCATTCTGTTCCAGTCGATGCCGTCGATGTGCTTGAGGAAACCGTGTACGAAATGTTCGCGAAACTGCTCGCCGTTGGTGACGATGTCGATGCCGGCGGCTTGCTGTTCGCTGAGCCAGACCAGCGAGGCGTCCTTCTTGCCGTATTCCAGGTCTTCGCCTTCGAGGCGCCACGGCGCCCAGAGTTTTTCCGGTTCCGCGAGCCACGAGGGTTTGGGCAGGCTGCCCGCTATAGTCGTCTTGTACATGGTTTCTTCACCTGTTTTTCGCGATCGCAGATCGCGGTTTGGCTCCTGTTTCCGACCCTGAGGTCTGAGTGCCTGACGCGCAGAGAAAAAAGATTATCCCAACTGGAGGCGAATAGCAAAGCGCCTCGCGCAGACCGGCTCAGGTGGCGTTGCGTAACAGAACCGCGGGCCTCAGATGCAGCTTTCTGACCAGGTAGTGCGCGCCGAGTCCGAGCGCCAGGGTGCTGACGCCGAACGCGGTTATCGCGCCGAGCCAGGTCAGATCGGCCGCCGGCAGCTTGAGTCGCCATTGCAGCAGGGGTATGGCGATCGCCGATCCCAGCAATACCGCGAACAGTGACGTGATCAGCGCCAGCAGCAGGTACTCGAGCCGCAGGCTGCGGCGAATCACCGACATGCGCGCGCCGAGAGTGGCGAGCACCGTGGCGTCGTAAATCTGCCGGCTGCGCCCGGCGGCCATTACGCTGATCAATACCAGCAGGCTGGCCACGAGGCTGACGCCGGCGACGACCGCCAGCCCGGAAGCAGCCTGGCCGAGCAGGCCGCGGGCGATTTCCAGCAGGCGCGCGGTACGCACCGTGATCACGTTGGCGGCCGTGCGGGCGATACGCCGCTGTGCATCGATCGCCGCGGCGTCGCTCATGTAGGCGGTACCGACGTAGCGGTGAACGAACCGATCCAGCGAACCCTCGGGCAGTATGCCCTCGAACCAGAAGCGGGTTTGCAAACCTTTCTGGCTGTAGATCGCGACGATTTCGGTGTCGATGGACTCGCCCTGGATAGCGAATTTAAGGCGGTCGCCGAGCGTGAGCCCGAGACGCTCGACCTCACGGTCTTCCATCGCCAGCGGCAGTGTCTCGCCGGTGTTGTCTTTCCACCAGGCGCCCTCGACGAGGGTCAGGTTGTCGATATTACCGGCCGGGTAACTGAGCTTGTAGTCGTCGCGCGCCGCGCGGCTGCGATCTTCCGACGTGCCCGTGAGATGCTTTTCCATCTCCACCGCGTTGACCGCGGTTATGCGCGCGCGTACCAGCGGCGCGGTTTGCAGCCGCGCGTCGGGCTCGCTGGCGGCGATCGCTTCGTCGATTGCCGTCAACTGGCTGCTACCGATATCGTAGAGCACCAGGGCCGGGGCTTCATCGGGAATGGTTGCATTAATACTGCGTAACAGCGCCGCCACCACCAGCGTGCAGGCGACCAGCAGCGTCAGGGCGGAGCCGAGAGAAAGCAAGGCGCTGCGCAGCGGGTTGCCCGGGCGATGCAGGTTGGCGAGCGCCAGCCTGAGCGCGAAGCCGCGATGGCCCGTCCGTCGGCGGTCGAGCAGGCTCGCGGTGCGGCGGATGACGCGTACCAGCAGTTCCAGTAATAGCAGCAAGCCGCCGACCACGGCGAGGAACGCGGCGCCGAACAATGCGTCGGGCATCGCGTAAATCACCAGCAGGGCGATCGCCAGCGCACCGCCGCCGGCGGCCAGCCGCCAGCGCGGCGGGGTCTCGAGCCTGTCGCCGTCGAGACGGCGGAACAATGCCGCCGGGGTTACCGACAGGGCGCGGCCGATTGCCGGCAGTGCGAAGCTGAAAGCGGTCAGCAGGCCGAACAGCAGGGCGACGAGGTTCGGCGGCATCAGGCTGCCGAGAGTAATTTCGAACGGCAAGCGTTCGGCAATCAGCATCGCGCCGCCGATCGCCAGCGCGCTGCCGACGAGACAGCCGGCGAGACTGGCCGCACCGCTGAGCATGCCGACCTGCAGCAGGTACAGGGACGCCAGTCGGCGGTTGCGCAGGCCCAGCGTACGCAGCGTGGCGATGGTCTCGAGTTTGCCCTGCAAGTAGGACTGAATACTGTTGAAAACTCCGAGACCGCCGATGAACAACGTGCTGAAACCGATGATCAGCAGCCCGGAGGCGACCTGCCCGAGTCGCTCGGCGATGCGCCGGCTGCGGTCCTCGAATGTCCTGACTTCCCAGCCGGCGTCGGGGAAGCGTTCATAGAAACGCTCGCGCCAGGCATCGGTCCGGCCCCGGGTTGCAACCCGGTATTCATAGTCCATGCGGCTCCCGGGCTGTACCAGCCCGGAAGCCTGCATCGCCGCGGCGGAGAGCAGTACCGGCGGTCCGCGCCAGTCGGCGTTCAGGCCGCGATCGGGCTGCCGCCGTACCAGCGCGCGGATTTCCGTATCGAGCTCGCCGATCTTCACCCGGTCGCCTACCGCCAGCCCCAGGCGTACGCCCAGCAGCGGGTCGATGGCGATTCCCCAGCGACCGTCGCGCAGAGCCGTCGCGTCTCCGAGTTTGACCGCTGGTTCGAGTTCGAGGTCGCCGTACAGCGGGTAGTGCTCGTCCATCGCCTGTAACTGGACGCGCAGGAATTCGCCGCGCGAGCCGCCGAGCATGGTGTAGAGCTCGGTGACCAGCGAAACCTCGCCGTTGTCGCGCATCCAGGCGAGTACTTCTGCGGGCAAAGGTGCGTTGCTGTCGACTTCCAGGTCGCCACCCATCAGCATGCGCGTATCCTCATGCAGGCTGTGGCTGGTCAGCCGGTAGAGGCTGCCGGAGGACGCGATCAGCGCCACGCCGAGCGCCAGGCAGGCGCAGAACACCCACAGCGACCCGCTGCTGTGGCGCAGGTCGCGCCAGGCGAGGTCAAGCAGGAAGCGCATGGTTTGCGGTCTCGACCAGTTTGCCCGCGTGCAGCCTGAGCACGCGCCCGCAGCGCCCGGCAATCTGCTCGTCGTGGGTGACCAGCACCAGAGTCGAGCCGCTGGCCGCGTTGAGTTCGAACAGCAGGTCGATCACCCTTGCGCCGGTCTCCAGGTCGAGATTTCCGGTAGGTTCGTCAGCCAGCAGCAGGCGCGGCGAATGCACCAGCGCCCGCGCGATGGCGACGCGCTGCTGCTCGCCGCCGGACAACTGCTTCGGGTAATGGTGACCCCGCTCGGCGAGGCCGACGCGCTCGAGCATCGAGGCGGCGCGGTCGCCGGCGTCTTCCCGCTCGGCGATCTCTAGCGGCAAGGCGACGTTGCCGAGAGCGGTCAGGCTCGGCACCAGATGAAAGGACTGGAAGATAATACCGAGGCGATCGCGGCGCAGGTCCGCGAGACGGTCGGCATCGAGGCTGGCGAGATCTTCGCCGTCGAGCAGGATTTTGCCCTGCTGCGCCCGTTCGAGTCCGGCCAGCAGCAACAGCAGCGTGGTCTTGCCAGAACCCGAGGGGCCGACGATCGCCAGGGTTTCGCCGGCGGCGATATCCAGGTCCACGCCGGTGAGCACCCCGAGCCGGC
>JASFKL010000014.1:0-22286 GCA_050118655.1 Gammaproteobacteria bacterium
AAAGCATGGCCAGGGCAACGCCAGCCGTCGCCAGAAGCTTGCTAAGTTTTTTCATAGGATTCTCCCATTGGGGTCAGTGTGTCGATTAATCATCCCCGCGCTCCTGTCCCCGGTTGAGCAGCAGTGAAAGTGAAACCATGGCGATCGAAATGATCAGCATGATGGTTGATATGGCATTGACCTCGGGCGAAACGCCGACCCGGATCAGCCCGAAAATATAAAGCGGCAGCGTGGTCGAGCCGGCGCCGCCGACGAAAAAAGTGGTCACGAAATCGTCCAGCGAAATAATAAATGCGAGCACCGCCCCGGACATGATGCCCGGCGCCAGCAGCGGCAGGGTGACGAAAAAAAAGGTCGGTATCGGCTTCGCGTAAAGATCGCCGGCGGCTTCCATCAGTTTCGGGTCGAAGCGGTCGAGTTGCGCCTTGATCGGCAGGTAGGCGAAGGGAATGCAAAATACCGTGTGCGCGAGGATCACGGATACCAGTCCGAGCGGCAGGCTGATCAGCGAAAACAGCATCAGCGTGGCGACCGCGGTGACGATTTCCGGCAGCGTCAGCGGCAGCGCGATCAACGCGCCCACCGCGGTCTGGCCGCGGAACCTGTCGAATGCCATGCGCGTCGCCGCCAGCGTCGCCAGGCTGGTCGAAAGCGCGCTCGCGATGGAGGCGATAATCAGCGAATTTTTCGCGGCACTGATCATATCGTTGTTCTGCAGCGCCTTGAGGTACCAGTCGAGACTGAATCCGGTCCAGATAGTCGCCTGCTCGTTTTCGTTGAACGACAATCCGATCAGTATCGCGATCGGCAGGTATACGTAGGCAAAGAATGATATCGCCATGAAAACCAGGCCGGGCCAGTGTTTGGGGTCGCCGGGATGGGTTCGCGCGCCGACCGCCATCAGCGATTCTCCTCGGGCCGGACCTTGAGCACGTAAAACAGCATCGACAACAGGATCAGGGTCAGCAGCGCGAAGCCGAGCGCGGCGCCGAACGGCCAGTTGCGCGCGGCGCCGAACTGCAGGCCGATCAGGTTGCCCACCATCATCGACTTGCCGCCGCCGAGCAGCGCCGGCGTCACGTAGGAACCCAGGCAGGGCACGAATACCAGGATGCAGCCGGCGATGATGCCCGGGCGCGCCGCGGGAATCATCACCTGCCAGAGGGTTTGCAGGCGGTTCGCGTAGAGATCGAAGGATGCCTCGACGAGGCGGAAATCCATTTTTTCCATCGCCGCGTAAATCGGCAACACCATGAACGGCAGAAACGAATAGGTAAGCCCGACCGAGACCGCGAAATTGGTATACAGCATCGACACCGGCTCGTCGATCACGCCGAGCTCCAGCAGGCCCGCGTTGATCGGGCCGGTATCGCGCAACAGCAATATCCAGGCATAGTTGCGCACCAGCAGGTTGGTCCAGAAAGGCACCGTGGTCAGGAATACCAGGGTCGCGCGCCACTTCGGCGGCCGCGTGGCGATGAACAGCGCGGTCGGAAAGCCGACCAGCAGCGACAGTCCCGTGGTCAGCAGCGACAGCCAGAACGAGCGCAGGAAGATACGCACGTAATCCGCGTTCAGCTGCAGGCTGTCGTCGAGGTTGCGCTCGAAGATGAAGCGGATGTAGGCCTCGAATGAATAATTGCCCCAGATCACGCTGCCCGACCAGTCGCGCTCCTGCAGCGATATGTACACCATCAAACACAGCGGCAGCACCGTCAACAGGATCAGCATCGCCGCCGCCGGCCCGATCGTAAAGGCGCGGACCCGCCAGGCCTGCCGGCCGCGCTTGCGTTCCAGCCGATCGCTGATGTCCGTGTCCGGCATGCCCATCAGTCTCCGAGTACCTGCACCGCGTCGGGATCGAAACGCACCCCGACGCGCGCGCCGGGGTTCAGATCGACACGATCGGCGCGCGCGTTCTGCAGCCGGACGACCAGCACTTCCCGGTTGTCGAGCTCGACGTGGCAATGGGTATCGGTGCCGAAATAGATCGCGTCGGTGACCGTCGCCGCGATCGAATCCTCGGCGCCGCTGTCGGTCAGCACCAGCGATTCCGGTCGTATCGCGGCGACTACCGAGTCGCCGGGCTGCAAGTCCCGCGATGCCGGCACCCGATGGTGATAGCCACAGTCGAGAGCGACGGCGATGTATTCGCCCGCGGTATCGCCGACGTCGGCGGCGAGGAAATTGGTCTCGCCAATGAAATCGGCGACGAAACGATTGGCCGGGTGATTGTAGATTTCCCTGGGCGTGCCGACCTGCTGCAGCAGGCCGTTGCTCATCACGCCGATCCGATCCGACATGGTCAGCGCTTCTTCCTGATCGTGGGTGACGAAGATGAAGGTGACGCCGGTTTCCCGCTGCAGACGCTTGAGTTCGATCTGCATGCCCTTGCGCAGCTTCAGGTCGAGTGCCGACAGCGGTTCGTCGAGCAGCAGCAATTCGGGCGCGGGGGCGAGCGCGCGGGCCAGCGCGACGCGCTGCTGCTGCCCGCCCGAGAGCTGGTGCGGCTTGCGCGACGCGAGCTCCTCGAGCTTGACCAGTTTCAGCATTCGCCGCACCACCTCGTCGATCTCCGACTTTTCGCGGCCGAGGCGCGCGAGGCCAAAACCGATGTTTTGCGCGCAGGTCAGGTGCGGGAACAGCGCGTAACTCTGGAAAACCGTGTTCACCGGGCGCCGGAAAGGCGGTACGTTGGTGATGTCCTGGCCGGACAGCTCGATATGTCCTTTCGTCGGCACCTCGAATCCCGCGATCAGGCGCAACAGCGTGGTCTTGCCGCAGCCCGAAGGACCCAGCAGCGTGAAAAATTCGTTCTTGCGAATTTCCAGGCTGATGTCGTCGAGCGCGCGAAAACTGCCGAAGTCCTTGATGACGTTGCGCGCGCTGATCGAAATATCCGCACCCATGCCGCTAGCCCTCCCCGGCCGCTTCCCGGCGCCGGCTGGCACGGCTGGCCCGCGCTTCGGCGAGCGGCACATCGCCGAGTTCGCGACGAATCCATTCCTGGAACGCGAACACCTCGTATTCTTCCTGCATCAATACGCCCTGCGGCTCGTCCGCCGAGCGAATACCCCTGTGGTTGATTTCGCAAACCTCGCCATCCTCGCGCATCACCTGCTCGGCAAAACCGGCGAGTCCGGGCAGATCGAGACCCGGGTCGTCGAGCGCCGCCGGCGACAGCAGCCACTCGGCGTCGATTCGCATACGTTCGCTGCCGAGCGGCGTAATTTGCACCGAACGCACGTAATCGAGGTGGCCGACGACGAACAGCGACGGCAGCGCGACCGCGTAGGTGTGGCCGCGTTCCCGGTCGGCCTCGCTCAGACCCGCGAACGGCGCCGTTACCCTATGCCCGTCGGGCGACCAGGTTTCGGCACCGGCGCGCAGCCGGCCGGTATTTTTCGGATCGTCGCTGTCCGCGCGTTCGCGCCATTTCGGATCGTCGTTGCGCACCATGATGCCGCGGCGATAGATCGGCACCAGTTGACACAATCCGGGGTGTACCTTCGGGCAATGCAGGCACTCGTTGAAATTTTCCCAGAACAGTTTCCAGTTGCAGGCGAGCGTCTTGCTGAAGCGGTGGCCGACGCGCAGTTCGGCGAGCGGCCAGTCGGACAGCGGCGCCAGCTCCTCGCCCAGCGAGGTCTCGAAAACCGGCGCATCGTCGCCCTGCAGGTTGGCGAACACGAAGCCGCCCCACTCGGCGATCGCGACCGGGCTCAGCGAATAGTCATCGCGCTCGAAGCCGGCTACCGGGCGCGCGGTACCGGTGGCCAGCAGCCGGCCCTTCAGGTCATACATCCAGCTATGGTAGGGACAGGTTATGCGGCCGCGTTTGAAGCAACCGGTGGCATCCACGCAAAGCGTCGAACCCCGATGACGGCAACTGTTGAAATACGCCGCGAGTCCGCCGGTATCGTCGCGTAGCAGGATGACTTCACGCCCGGCGATCTCGAATACGCGATAGTCGCCGCTCGCGGCCAGGGTTTCCGCGCGGCACAGGTAAATCCAGTTACGCGACCAGATAGTGTCGAGTTCGCGGCGGTACTGGGCATCGTCGTAGTACCAGGACAGGGGCAGCGTCGGCTGCGCCGAGGTCAGGCCGTTGAATTCGGGCGCAAAGATCTTCGAGCCGCTCATGCGCCTGTCCCCGGGAATATTCGGGATTCGACGGGTCCGAATGCGGGCGGCCTCGGCTTCGTCGCGATTACCGTCAGGAGGAATGCCGAACGGCCGAACGAGGCCGCCGGCGGAGATGGCCGGATCGTGATCGGGTCGACTTTGACGCAGTTATTGTTATTCAATCTTTTGCCGCTCGGTCGCGTGATTATCTGCTCATGGTATAGCCAGTCAAGCGAATAATAATCTAGCCGTCCGGATTCCGGAAGGCTGCGCAAAATCCGCTTTGAAGGGCCGTCAGGCGGATATTTTACCCGTTTTCGGCGGCCAGCGCCGCCCCGATTCTGAGGATCGATTGCAGCATACCGTCGACCTGGCCGCTACCGGTTCGCGCACCGAGGAAACAGGGCCTGAGCGCGAGTTGCCCATTGACGCGCGTGGTACTCGGCATGAACTCGTTTTCGTGAATCAGGCGCCGGTGCAGGCGCTGGTTCAGTAGGTCGGGATCGTCCACCCCCGGGGCGACGTAGCGGAAGCAGCAAATCGACAACGTCGGTTCGAGCAGCAATTCGAGGTTTTCGTGTTGCCGGCAGAAGTCGGCGACTTCGCGCGCCATATCGTTGTGCCGCTCGATGCGCTCGCGGATACCGTCGACGCCGATTTCGCGCAGCATCGCCCAGACCACGATACCGCGACAGGGGGCTGTCAGCTCGATCCCGTAGTCGTAGTAGGGAATGCCGAAATCGTCCATCGAATGCTCGACCTTGGGTTCCGGCGCGTCGGACTGCTGGATCGTGCCTTCGAGATAGTCTGCAGGTTCCTGGGTGAAAGCGCGTTCCAGCAAGCCGCGGTCGTGAACGAAGGTTGCCGCGATCCCGGCCGCGGCACCGAGCCATTTATGCGGATCGACGATCACCGAATCGGCCATCTCGATACCGCGATACAGGTCGCTTACCCGGGAATCGAGAATACCGGGTAAGCCATAGGCGCCGTCCACGTGCAGCCAGATCTCGTGTTCCCGGGCGATCGCGCCGATTTCGGCCAGCGGATCGATAGCCCCGGTATTGGTGGTGCCGGCGTTGGCGACGATGGCCATCGGCAGGATCCCGTCACCGAGATCGGCTTCGATCGCGGCGGCGAGTGCGTCCACGCGCAGGCGCCCGGAGATATCGCAATCGACCGCCCGCACCGCACGCCTGCCGACGCCGAGCACACCGCAGGAGCGCTGAATCGTATGATGGCACTCGCGGCTCGCATAGACCGCAACCGGCCGGTCGACGCCGTCCCGGGCCGGATCGCGGCCGATTTTTTCGAATGCCGACTGGCGCGCCGCGCCGAGTGCCAGCAGGTTGGCCACCGAACCGCCGCTGGAGTAAATCCCCTTCATCGCGCCGAGGCCGAACATCTGCGCCAGCCAGTCGAGCGACAGTTCCTCGACGAAGTTGAATGCAGTCGGCAGGTAACGGACGGGCGAGGCGATATAGGCGGCGGTGGTAGCGAGTGCCGCCGCGGTGGTACCGCCGGTGACGATGTAACCGGTAAAGCCCGGTTTCGGCACCGGCGGGCCGTAGGGAACGAGGCTGGTAACGATTTCGTCGACCACGGCGTCGATGCCGATTCCCTGCTGCGGCACGGGCCGCTCGAGAGCGGCTTGCCAACGCTCGCGCGCGCTCAGGGCATCGGGGTTTTCGAACTTGAGGTATTCATCCAGGCTCTCGCCCACCCGAGACAGCAGCGGCTGCAGGCGCCCGGTCTCGGCCTTTTCTTCCACCATGGTGATTCTGCCACGCATAAAAACCGAACAGATCGGCAACGATAGCAGGAACCGCCTTTATCCGGTAGCTGGAAATCGAATTCGAAACTCGGCACCGGGATCGCTGTTGACCACATCGATCTCGGCCCGCATCGAGTCGGCGAGTTGTCGGACCAGCGCGAGGCCGATGCCGGTGCCGACGGTTTCGCGGGTCAACTCGTTTTCGCTGCGGTAGAAGAGCGTGAAAATTTTCTTCAACTGGTCGGGGGCGATGCCCGGACCGTAGTCGCGCACCGAAAACTGGACCCGGCCGTCACGCAGACGCCGGCAGGCGATATCGATGCGCTTTTGCCGCGCGGCCGCGGAAAACTTCGCCGCGTTGTCGACGAGGTTGATGAAAATTTGCAGAAAGCCATCGGTATCGATATCGATCTTCGCAGCCGCGGCCGCGGGTTCGACATCGATCGCGAGTTCGAAACCGGCCGCTTCGAGTTGCGACTCGAGCCGCGGGCGCAGTTCGTCGATTACCGAGCCGACTGTCGTCGCGGCGAGGCTCGCGGGCTGTTCGTTGCGCGACAGGCGCGCCAGCTGCAGCACGTTGTTGATCAATCGCGTCAGGCGCTCGGCCTCGTGAAAGATGAAGTCGTAATACGACTTGCGTTTTTGCTCGTCGGCCCAGCCTTCGCGCAGCATTTCACCGTACATGCGAATCGAGGTCAGCGGCGTCTTCAGCTCATGGCTGACCGCGGAGACGAAATCCTGCTGTTGACGCGCCAGTGCCAGCTGGCGGCGGCCGAGGCGCCACAACATGAAACAGCCGACGGTCAGTACCAGAGCGAGCACCAGCGCCGACCAGATGATGACCTGGCCGCCGGCGCCGATCGGCAGGCGCGCCAGCGTATAGACGAGCTCGATATCGCCGAACGGCGCGACCAGCCTGCTCTGGTAAAGCAGTTCATTGCCTTGCTGCTCGACGCCGGGCCGATAATCCCGCCTGGAAAGGGGCTCGAAGCTCTGCAAGATATCGCCGCGGTAAGCGACGATCAGGCGGCTCATCGAGGCCAGGCTGGATTCGCGGAAGGCGGGCGCGACCTGGCGTTCGATGAATTTCTTCCGGTCGAGCAGCAATCCCTGTACCTTGCGTTCACCATCGTGCCAGACGCGCCGGAAGAGTACGAAATGGCCGTCGTCGAGCAACGCGAACTCCATCGGCTCGACCTCGCTTTCGAAGGTCTTGATACGGATCGGCAGCTGGCGAACCCGGGCATCTCCGGGTCCGGCCGCGGCCCCCCTGGAAAGCCTCTTTTCCAGAGCCAGTGCCTCTTCAGCAGCCGACTGCGGCAAGTTCACCTTTTCCTTGCGCGAGCGCTTCTCGGCGATTTGCCGTTTCGGTTCCGCGGCGGACTCGGCCTCGAGGGCCGCGCCGCCGGCCACGTCGTAGCTGTCCTCGAGCTTGAGGTCCTTGAGCTGTTCCCGCGGCGCCCGGTTCTGTTCGGCGGTTTCGATCCGGCCCGAACTCAGCTCGTCGAAGGCAGACTGGACCTCGCGGTCGCTTTCCCCGCTCGACTCCACAGGAGCCGCGCTGTCTAACTGGTACAGCGACATCGGGCTGTCGTCCCGGGTATTCTCGGCCGGCGCACCGGACAGGGCTTCATCGAGATCGGCGGCCCGGTACGTCTCGTTCTCGCCCACCAGTCGATTGCGCTCGAGGATGCCGCGGATGCGGGCTTCCTGCAGCCGGCGCTGCGTGAGCTCGGCCGGGTTTATACCGGAATTCGACGCCTCGGCCGCGGGCACCAGCGGCGTGTGCAACTGCCCGGACGCATCGACCTGAAAATACCCCAGCAGGCCCGGGATTTCCGATTTAAGCGGAAACTCCGACAGCGGCGAGCGCTGCAGAAAGGCGCTGCCGTCGGAACCCGCGACATTGAAAAACTCGTAGTCGCTGATCGGGCGCCTCTCTTCACGCGCGATCAGTTCGCGAAATCCGCTGTCGATGCGCAGGGTCAGTTCGCGCGCCAGCTGCTGGTGCTGGTGGAAGGCTTCCCATTTGAGCTGCCCGTAGGCCTGGTAAACGAGAATCGAACTCGGCAGGGCCAGAGCGACGAAGAACAATAGCAGCGAGACGATGAGGCGGCGCTGGGTCATGCTTCGGCAAGCATCAGCCGGTAGCCCGCGCCGCGCACGGTCACGATGGTCTGCGGGCTCGACGGATCGGCTTCGATCTTGCGGCGCAGCTTGGCGATGTGGATGTCGACCGTGCGGGTCTCGATCTCGAGATGATTCGCATAGCCCCAGACCCGCGCCAGCAATTCCTCGCGCGCCACCGGGCGGTCGGATTGCCGCGCCAGATACTGCAGCAGGTCCATCTCGCGGCGGGTGAATTTCGTCTCCCCGGCACAGAGGTTTTCGGTATCGATCACGAGTCCGTTGTTGAGGCCGATTTCGCGCAGCGCGGCCTCGTCGTGCCCGGAACGCCGTAACACCGCCTGCACGCGCAACACCAGCTGGGTGACTGAAAACGGCTTGGCGACGTAATCGTCCGCACCCAGGGTCAGGCCCTGGACGATATCCTCGTCGCTCGACTTGGCGGTCAGCATGATGACCGGCTGCTGCCGGTCCTGCTGGCGAATGCGATTGCAGATTTCGAATCCGTCGATCCCCGGAAGCATGACGTCGAGCAGTATCAGATCGTAGTTTCCGCCCAGTGCCAGGCGCAGCCCGTCGTCACCGTTATCGGCGGTTTCGACCTCGTAGCCGTGATAAACGAACACGTCGACCAGGCCGCTGCGAATCGCGGCCTCGTCCTCGACGATCAGTAAACGCGCCTTTTGCGCCATCATCCGGTTCCTTGTAATACACGCTTCAATCCTAGCATTCCCGTTTCGCGGCAAGGTAAATTTTTTGTAAACCGCGGGCTTCAGGTTTTACCTGAATCGGCCTGTTGCGAAATCCCGTCCTGAACCAGAATCAGTTCATCTTTCCACAACAGCGGAGCAAATCAGATGGCACTGATCAGCAGACTATCGCGGCTTTTCGAAGCCGATTTTCACGCGGTGCTCGACCGTATCGAGGAGCCCGAGTTACAACTCAGGCAGGCGGTGCGCGAGATGCAGTTCGCGCTCGACCAGGAACGCCAGCGGCAAAAACTGCTGCAGCACGAAGCCGGCCGGCTCGATGAGGCAGCCGCCGGGATAAACGCCGCGCTCGATGGTTTCGACCAGGAACTGGACATCTGCCTCGGCGCGAAAAAGGACGACCTCGCCCGCGACCTCGTACGCCGCAAGCTGGCGGGCGAAAAGCAGTTACAGGCGATCCGTGCGCAGGCGCAGGCGGTGGATACACGACGCCGCGACCTCGATGCCGCGATCGACGAACAGGACCAGCAACTGGCCGCCATGAAACAAAAACTCGAACTGCTCGCCAGCCACGATACCGGGGTCGGCGAAGGAATCTACAGCCAGCCCGAATCGGTTCGCAACGAAGAAGTCGAAATCGCGCTGCTGCGCGAAAAACAACGGAGGGCAAAATCATGAAGACGCCCGGCATCATCGACGGCGTGTTCGTCGCCATCCTGATCGCGGTCGGCGCCGGCATTGCCAGCCTGCTGCTCGGCGGCTTCATCGGCCGGGGCCTGCTGTTCAACCTCGTATTGCTCTGGGGTTCGCTGGTCTACCTGATCTACCTGCTGAGACGCGGCGAGGCGCGCATCGGCCGGGCGGTGACAATCGCCGGCTGGGCGGCGCTCGCCATCGCCTGCTGGCTGTTCGATATACCGCTACTCTATCAGGGCCTGGCGCTGGCCGGTTTCATCTGGCTGGTGCGCTCGCTTTATTTTCATAACTCGCTGCTCTCCGCGGCGCTCGATTTCGGCATCGTCGCGACCGGCGTTGCCGCCGGCGGCTGGGCGCTGGTCAATACCGGCAGCCCGGCGGCGGCGCTGTGGAGCTTTTTCCTGCTGCAGAGCCTGTTTTGCTGGATTCCCGATCCCGCACAGACCCGCGAAGCAGGCAACCGCCTGCAGCGGCAGGACCTGCACCGGTTTCAATCCGCGCATCGCGTCGCAGTCGACGCGGTGCGCAAACTCTCGCAACCCTAAACCCGGAGAAATCCAATGAAAACCAAATCTTTCAATACCCGCTTCACCGCACTGGCCCTGATCGCGGCCACCGCGGCCGGTATCGCCGCGTTTCCGGCGATCAAAAACGCCCAGGCGATTCAGAATACGCCGACCGTGATCAACCAGACCGAGGACCGCCGCATCGAGGTTGTCTTCGTACTCGACACCACCAGCAGCATGAGCGGCCTGATCCAGGCCGCCAAGGACAAGATCTGGTCGATCGCCAGCACCATGGCCTCGGCGCAGCAGAATCCCGAGATCAAGATGGGCCTGGTCGCCTTCCGCGACCGCGGAGACGCCTATGTCACGCGCGTCTTCGACCTGTCGAGCGATCTCGATTCGATGTACGCGAGCCTGATGGATTTTCGCGCCCAGGGCGGCGGCGACGGGCCGGAGAGCGTCAACCAGGCGCTTTACGACGCGATCCACAAGATTTCCTGGAGCCAGGACGGCAAGGTATACAAGGTCGCTTTCCTGGTCGGCGACGCTCCCCCGCACATGGATTACGCCGACGACGTCAAGTATCCCGAGACCCTGGCCGCGGCGAAGCGCAAGGGAATCGTGGTCAACACCATCCAGAGCGGCCGGCACCAGTACACCCGGCCGGCCTGGCGGGAAATCGCCAGCCTCGGCAACGGCGAGTATTTCCAGGTCGAGGATTCGGGTAACGCCGTCGCCGTGGCGACGCCCTACGACGAAGAGCTGTCGCGGCTCGCGGCCGAACTCGAGGATACGCGCCTGTTCTACGGCAACGAGGAAACGCGCGCGGCTCAAAAAGCCAAGATCGACGCTGGCGCGAAGCTGCGCAAGGAACTGTCGCCGGAGGCGCTCGCGCGCCGATCGGCCTACAACGCGACGCGCAGCGGTGAAAAAAACCTGCTCGGCGAAAGCGAACTGGTCGACGCGGTAACCTCGGGACGGGTCGAACTCGACGATATCGCCGAGGAAAACCTGCCCTCGAGCCTGCAGCTGATGGAGCCGGCCGAACAGATGGAGGTTATTTCCGAACAGGCGAAGCGTCGCGACGAGCTGAAACGGGAAATCGGCAAGCTGTCCGAGTCGCGCGATCGTTTCATCAAGGAAAAGGTCGCGGCCGACGGAGGCGCCGAGGATTCCCTGGACGAGAAGATATACCATGCCGTCAAGGACCAGGCCGCATCGGTGGGGCTCACCTACGACAGCGAGAGCGCGAAATACTAGTTCAGATACTCCTCCGGCCCGGGGTCTCGGCTGCTTTCGCGGCGTGGTTCCGGGCCTCTCTCCTCAAGCCTTGACCTGCTCTTCGGACAGGTCTTTTTTATCGTCGCCATCGCGTAACAGCAGGAACAGTTCGTGCACCAGCCGTTCGTTGGACTGGATTTCCAGCCACTTGTCTTTCGGCACCTTGCGCTTCACCAGTTCGCGTACCACTTTCAATGCAAACGCATCGCTCTCGAGACTGACATCGGTTTTACCCTCGCTGATATTCCGGATTGTGCGGCTGAGAATCAGAGAGGTCGATTCGTCCGCGTCCTCGTAGAGGCGGGTTCGGATCCTGCTGTCGGTGAGCAGCTCGCAGGTCGCCTGTCGCTGGTTTCGCATTTGAACGATCAGGATGACCAGCAATACGAGAGTAAATAGCGAGACCAGGGTGGCGAGTAAATTCATCGGTGCTGCTGTAAATCCAGGGTTATGCGACTTAATGTCGAGTCTAGCAGCGAATGATGAAAACCGCTCAAAATGCGAACCCTGTCACAATTTCAGCCTGGTCTGTTTTATTCCCATAGGGCTATTCCCCGGGTTCGGTGCAACAATTATATTAGATGTTTCGATAAATCGGCGGGGCGTATACACCAGTCATGATAGTCAATCGAATCCGGATTCGAGTGCTGTTTTATTTACTGTTTATCGCGGTCGAAACGCCTGCCGTTGCCGTCGATACGCCGGCTCGAGGGCAAATTATCGGCGGCGTCGCACACCAGGCGCCCAGCTGGTTCAAGCAAAGTTTTCTCGAGATCGCCGACGACGTCGACGAGGCTACCGAGGCGGGCAAGCACGTGATTCTGTTTTTTCAGCTCAACGGTTGTCCCTACTGCGACCGCATGCTCGAAGAGTCTTTCGAAGCCGAGCCGCTGACCAGCTATATCAGAGAACATTTCGATGCCATCGCGATCAATGTCCGGGGCGACCGGGAGATTGCCTTCAACGACGAACTCACGGTCACCGAAAAGCAATTGGCCGGAATTCTCAAGGTTTCGGGAACACCGATGATTCTGTTTCTCGACGAAAACAACAAGGCGGTGGTCAGGATAAGCGGCTACCGCGCGCCCGAGCGCTTTAGGCAAATTCTCGAATTCGTCGCCACCAATAGCTATCGCACTACGTCGCTCGCCGATTATCTCGACGCCCGGCTGAACAAAAACGTCTACAAACTGCGCGATAACCCGCTGTTTTCGGATATCAGCGATCTGTCTTCGGTCGAAGGTCCGTTGATGGTGATCTTCGAGGACGGCGGTTGCTACGATTGCGACGAATTCCACGACGGTGTACTCGCCGATCCGCTGGTGCAAAAGGAAATCAAGCCATTTACGGTCGTGCGACTCGACGCCGATTCACAGGAAAAAATCAGGGATATTCATGGCAATGAAACCACGCCCGCCGAACTGGCCCGCAAGTACGAGATGATATACCGGCCCGGTGTGCTCATGTTCGAAGACGGCTTGCTGCTGCGCCGTGTCGACAGCCTGCTGTTCCCGTATCATTTCAAGGAATACGTGCGCTACGTCGCCGGCGGCTTCTACAAGAAGCTCGACTGGCGGACCTACTCCGATCGGCGCACCGAGGAATTGCTCCAGGCCGGCGAGACCATCGATCTCGGCCGCCCGAAAGTCCGGTAATCCACGCTGCTTCGCGCAGAGACTGGCCCGAAACAGGTTCAGGCCAGCAGCTTGTCAAGTTGTTCCCGGCGGAATACGAGGTAGTAGATCCCGAGCATCGCGCCCATCGCCGCGCCGCTGAGATGCGCCACGTAATTGACGTAGGAATGGTTGCCGAGGCGATTGACCTCGTAGATGTCCCAGCCCACGTACCAGGCCGCCAGCAACAACGCGGGAATCCGGAATACGCGGAAAAAAACGAACAACCAGAAGAAACAGCAAATCCTGACCGCCGGCATCATCACGCCCAGCGCGGCAACCGCGGCCATCACCACGCCCGACAGTCCCAGCGTCGGCAAGGCGCCCTCGACCCCGGCCATCGAATAGCTGTAGGCCAGGCTCGTGCCGAGCGTGGTGGCGAGTATGAATCCGAGAAACACGAGGCTGCCGAGCGCCATTTCGACCGCCGCCGCGAAGATATAGAAGAACAGCAGGTTACCGACCAGGTGCATCAAGCTGCCGTGGGAAAAGGTGGCGGTGAACATCTTGATCAGGTTGAGGTCGTGCGGGTCGTAAACCAGGTCCCGGGTCAGGGGTTCGGGTACGTCGCGCTCGAACTTGCGATAAATATCTCTCAATTGCTTTTCGACGTGATCGCGGTTTTCCTGCTCCGAGACAAATAGCCTGATCGGCGGTGTCAGCCCAGCGAGCCGCCCGACCTCGGCGTCGGCATCGCCGGTTTCGCGAATCGCTTCGAGCAGGAAACTGCAATTGTTTCCGCGGCGTTCGGTCGGTACGCGATTCAGCCAGGCGAGTTCGCGCTTGCTCAGATCTTGCAGGCAGAATTTCTTGAGGGCGAGGAAATACTCGCGATCCACCGAGTACTGCTGCCAGTAAATCAACGCGCAGAGAATACAGATCAGCAGGGTTAGAACCGGCCAGCGCCTGGTATTCGCATCCAGCCGGTAGGGTAAGAAAAACATCGCTATCCTCGGGTCCCGCGACTTCGTCGCGCACGGGACGAATTTCCTCTGAAGGTAGCAAACCTGGAACCCAGAGTTGCCGACGGCTTCTCGATTCTGGAAAATTCCCTTGAAAAGTCCGGGGCTGGCCGAAGTCCAGCCCCGTAACGGCCAGGCGGGTGATCACCCGTTTGAGGAGAATCGGGCCGTTATTCGCAACGACCGAGCCTGCACACTAGGCCGGCAAAAAGCCGCAGGCAACGAAATCCCGCAAAGTGCCGGCATGCTGTACGGTGAGTATCTTCACTCGATACCCTGGAAGGATTCAGGAAATCCGCAGAACCGCGATGAGAAATCCGGGATGCTAGGACAGGCTTTCGAACGTATCGATCAAGCGGTCGATGTGCGCGAGCTCGTGCAATGCGGAAAGCGTCACGCGCAGCCGTGCGCTGCCCTCCGGCACCGTCGGCGGGCGGATCGCGGTAACGTGAATGCCGCGTTCGAACAGCGCATCGCCGAGTTGCACCGCGCGATGGTTATCGCCGATCACGAGCGGCTGGATCGCGGTATGCGAGCGCGAGGGCTCGAAACCCGCAGCCGCTGCCCGCTCGCGAAAATAGGCGATCGACTGGTTTAGTTTTTCGCGCCGCCAGGTCTCGGTCTCGATGATTTCCAGCGCCTTGAGCGTAGCCGCGGCCAGCGCCGGCGGCGCCGCGGTGGTATAGATGTACGGCCGCGCCTGCTGGATCAGGGTTTCGATGAGCGCTTCGCTACCGGCGACGAAGGCCCCGGCGGTGCCGGCCGCCTTGCCCAGCGTCGCCATCAGTATGGGTACCTGCCGTTGATCGAGATCCAGTTGCTCGAGCAGCCCGGCGCCGCGAGCGCCGAGTACTCCGAAACCGTGCGCATCGTCGACCATCAGCCAGGCGCCGTTGTCGGCCGCGATTCGAGCGAGTGCCGCGAGATCGGCGCAATCCCCGTCCATGCTGAAAACGCCATCGGTCATCACCAGCCGCCTGTGGCCGGACGGGCTGTCCCGCAACAGCGTCTCGAGCTGATCCAGGTCGTTGTGCCGATAGCGAACCAGCCTCGCGCGGCCGAGGCGCGCGCCGTCGATCAGCGAGGCGTGGTTTAGCCGGTCCTGGAAGACACGGTCGCCGCGGCCGGGCAGGGTCGAGGCGATCGCGAGGTTGGCCATGTAGCCGGTGGGAAACAGCAACGCACGATCGCGGCCGGTGAATTCGGCCAGGCGTCGTTCGCAATCTTCGTGCAGCCGGCTGTGGCCGTTGATCAGGTGTGCGGCGCCGCTGCCGACGCCGTATTCGGCAACCGCTGCGGAGCATGCCTGCTTGATATCGGGGTGGTTTGCGAGACCGAGATAATCGTTGCTGCAAAACGATAACAGTGTCTTGCCGTCGATCCGGGTTTCGATACCCTGGGCGGATTCGATCACCCGGCGGCGGCGGTAGAGCCCCGCCTCACGGCGTCGGTCGAGTTCGCCTTGCAGTTCTTTCATCGCCGCGGGCCGGGCGACCCGGCAATCAGGCTGCGGCGCCGCCGCTGTCGCGCGCCTGCTCGCCGTTGGCGACGATACCGAGCCGGTCGAACAGCGACAGGTCCTCGTTCTGATCCGGGTTCGGCGTGGTCAGCAGCGTGTCGCCATAGAAAATCGAGTTCGCGCCGGCCAGGAAGCAGAGCGCCTGGGTGGGCTCGTCCATCTCGGTACGCCCCGCGGACAGTCTGACCACCGAGGCCGGCATCAGGATCCGCGCCACCGCGATGGTGCGCACGAATTCGATCGGATCGAGCTCGTCGGTACCGTACAGCGGGGTATTTTCTACCTGCACCAGCAGGTTGATCGGCACGCTTTGCGGATGCTCGGGCAGATTGGCGAGTTGCTGCAGAAAGGCGGCGCGATCGGTACCGCTCTCGCCCATGCCGACGATACCGCCGCAGCAGACGTTGACGCCCTCGGCACGCAGGTTCTCGAGCGTATCGAGACGGTCCTGGTAGTTGCGCGTAGTGATGATTTCGCGGTAGTACTCGGGCGAGGTATCGAGGTTGTGATTGTAATAATCGAGCCCGGCGGCTTTCAGGCGCCGCGTCTGCTCGCGGGTCAGCATGCCGAGGGTAACGCAGGACTCGAGGCCGAGTTCCTTGACCACACCGATCATTTCGATGACCCGGTCGAGATTCCTGTCGGTCGGGTTACGCCAGGCCGCGCCCATGCAAAAACGGCTGGCGCCGTTCTTTTTGGCGTTGGTGGCCGCCTCGCGAACTTCTTCGAGCTGCAGCAGGCGCTCGCGTTCGAGTCCGGTGTCGTATTTCGCGCTTTGCGGACAATAGGCGCAATCTTCGGGGCAGGCGCCGGTCTTGATGCTCAGCAGCGTGCTGATCTGCACCGCGTTGGCGTCGAAATTCTCGCGGTGCACGGTTTGCGCCCGGAACAGCAAGTCGTTGAAAGGCAGCTCGAAAAGCGTTTTAATTTCTTCGAGCGTCCAGTCATGGCGGACGGATCGCTTGGCATCGGTCATCGGAAATCTGGCCTTTGTTCGGGAGAACGCCAAGTCTATTGCAAGACAGGGAATAGTCAATGACACCAGCGGGACTCGCGCGCGCCATCGGCCGGGGCATCGATTGCCTGTTCGCGCCGGGGCTTTGCCTGGCCTGCGGCGCCGCGCTCGACGGCGACGACTCGCTGTGCACGACCTGTCGCGGACTGTTACGGCGGGTTCCGAATCCCTGCTTTCACTGCGGTCAGCCGAATCCCGCCGACGGCCCGGCCTGCCCCGCCTGTCTTAAAAACCCGCCGCGCTGGCAGCGATTGACCGCGCCGCTGCAATATCGCGGCCTGGCGCGGGAATACCTTCTGCAGCTCAAGTTTCGCGAGGCCCTTTACCTCGCGAAGACCCTGTGCCGCTACTGCGACGAACCGTTTCTCGGCGACCGGCCCCGCCCCGAGGTGTTGCTGCCGGTACCGCTGCACCGCGAGCGTTGGCGCGAACGCGGCTATAACCAGGCGCTGGAAATCGCCGCGGTCTGGTCGCGGATGTTCGGCATCCCGGTCGACCGGTACGCGCTCGAGCGCCTGCGTCCGACCGCGAGCCAGTCCGGTCTCGGCGCGACCGCGCGTGCGCGCAACCAGCGCGGCGCATTCGGCTTCTACAACCGTCGCGGCTGGCGCCACGTCGCCATCGTCGACGATATCGTTACCACGGGATCGACGGCGAACGAGATTACCCGCTGCCTTCACCGCGGCGGCGTCGAATACGTCGAGGTCTGGGCGCTGGCGCGCGTTTACCGCCGCTGATACCAGCCTCCCGATCCCGAGTTCTCGGTCAGATCAAAACCCGCCTGAATTAGGGGGACACAATACCCAATTACCCTAATTTGTTTGCACAGATCAACGTAATTCGGGTAGTTGGGTATTGTGTCCCCCGAATAGGTCTGGTCAGGCGGGGCGTTTGGCGGAGAGGATTTCGCCGAAACTCGCAAACTGGCTGGCACCGAGGCGCGACAGCGGCCGCACGGCGTCGGCATGGATCTGCAGCCGGCCCTGCTCGTTGATCTCGGCGCAATCGTCGGAGACGTAGATTTCCTTGACTTCGGCGAACAGCAGCGATTGCTGTTTGTTGTTGCCGATCATCTGGATATCGTGGCGCCGGCAAAAAAACGCGATCTTGCAATCGCTGAGGCGCGGCATGTGAAAGCCCTCCACCCGGGTCAATGCGAGATCGTTCGCATCGACCTCGGATTCGCCGGGCGGCAGGCTCGCAGAGGTCTGGTTCAACGGCGCCAACTGATCGTCGCTCGCGACGTGAATGACGAATTCCTCGCGTTCGCGAATGTTACGGATCGAATCCTTGTCGCTGCCGTCGTCGCGTTTGCCGATCGAGACGATCACCAGCGGCGGATCGCTGCACACCGCGTTGAAATAAGAAAACGGCGCCAGGTTATAGCCGGCGTCGCTGTTTTCGGTCAGCAGCCAGGCGATCGGGCGCGGTATGACGGTTTGCGTCATCGTGAAGTACACCTGCGGCGTGGGCAGATCTGCGAGTTTAATTTGCATCTTTATCCAGGTTTGCTTGTCCAGTTGGTTAATCGCGGGCCGTGCCGGCTGACCCCCGCTTTCGCGAGTTCTTTATTCGGCCGGGAGATTCGATCGGCCCGCGCTGTTATGGATGGAATTCGACCACCTGCTGTCCGATTTTTTCCGCCCAGATCCGCGGTCCCGTCTGGTGTACGGACTCGCCGCTATGATCCACGGCCACCGTGACCGGCATGTCTTCGAGTTCGAACTCGTAGACCGCTTCCATGCCGAGCTCCGGGAAGGCAACGACTTTCGACGCCTTGATGGCCTGCGCGACGAGATATGCCGCGCCGCCGACGGCCATCAGATAAACCGATTCGAATTCGCGAATCGCATCGATTGCCGCGGGTCCGCGCTCGGCTTTGCCGATCATGCCCAGCAATCCGGTTTGCTCGAGCATGGTGCGCGTAAACTTGTCCATGCGCGTCGCCGTGGTCGGTCCCGCGGGGCCGACCACCTCGTCGCCGATCGGATCGACAGGCCCGACATAGTAAATGAAGCGCCCGGCGAGGTCGACCGGCAGGGTTTCGCCGCGCGACAGCATGTCGACCATGCGCTTGTGCGCGGCGTCGCGCCCGGTCAGCATCTTGCCGGACAGCAGCAGGGTGTCGCCGGGCTTCCAGGTCTTGACGTCTTCCCGGGTCACCTCGTCGAGATTGACCCGGCGAACGTTGTCGCCGGTTTCGCGCGTCACCTCGGGCCAGTCTTCGAGCCGCGGCGGGTCGAGGCGCGCCGGGCCCTTGCCGTCGAGTACGAAATGCGCGTGCCGGGTGGCCGCGCAATTGGGAATGATCGCGACCGCCTTGTTGGCTGCATGCGACGGAAAATCCCTCACCTTGACGTCCATTACCGTGGTCAGTCCGCCGAGACCCTGCGCGCCGATACCGAGTCGGTTGACCTTGTCATAGAGTTCGAGACGCAATTCCTCGGCGCGGTTCTGCGCGCCGCGCTGCTGCAGGTCGTGGATGTCGATCGGTTCCATCAGGGCTTCCTTGGCCAGCACCATCGCCTTTTCCGCGGTACCGCCGATACCGATGCCGAGCATGCCGGGCGGGCACCAGCCGGCGCCCATCTTCGGTACCTGCTCGAGTACCCAGTCGACCACCGAATCGGACGGGTTGAGCATCGCGAACTTCGACTTGGCCTCGCTGCCGCCGCCCTTGGCGGCGACCTGGACCTCGACCTCGTCGCCGGGGACGATATCGTAATGAATCACGCCGGGTGTATTGTCGCCGGTATTCCTGCGCGCGCCGTCGGGATCGGCGAGGATCGATGCGCGCAGCACGTTGTCCGGGTGCTGGTAGGCGCGGCGTATGCCCTCGTTACACATCTCGGTGACCGACATCTCGGCATCCCACTGCACGTTCATACCGACGGCGAGGAATACGGTGACGATGCCGGTGTCCTGGCAGATCGGCCGATGTCCCATCGCGCACATGCGCGAATTGATCAGGATTTGCGCGATCGCATCGCGCGCCGCCGGGTTCTGCTCGCGCTGGTAAGCCTCGTCCATCGCGCGAATGAAATCCGGCGGGTGAAAATACGAAATGTATTGCAACGCGTCGGCGATGCTGTCGATCAGGTCGTTCTGCTTGATCACGGTCATAAATCGATTCCGGATTCACGGTCGGAGCGCCAATGATAACTCCATTTAAGAATTTTTGGTCAGATCGAAAACTTCCGGTTTTGTACTGACCAATAAATAACCCCGTAAATTCGGGTCAGAGTAAAATTAAAAGCACAATAATCGAAATTTTACTCTGACCCGAATTTAGTGGAAGGGCCAGACGAGGAGGATCATCGGCACGGAGACGACGATGACGATGACTTCCAGCGGCAGGCCCATGCGCCAGTAGTCGCCGAAGCGGTATCCCCCGGGCCCCATGACCAGCGTATTGTTCTTGTGGCCGATGGGTGTCAGGAAGGCGCAGGACGCGGCGATCGCGACCGCCATCAGGAACGGATCGGGATTCACTCCGAGCCGGTTGGCGATATCGATCGCGATCGGCGCGGCGATGACCGTGGTCGCCGTATTGTTGAGCACGTCGGAAAGCGACATGGTGACGACCATCAGCAGGGTCAGCACGACCACGGGACCGTAATCGACGGCGAATTCGACGATTTGCTGCGCGATCAGCGCGGTGCCGCCCGAAGCCTCCAGCGCCGCGCCGATCGGAATCATCGAGCCCAGCAAGACTATCACCGGCCATTCGACCGACGTGTAAATCTCTCTCAAGGGGACGATATTGAAACCGACCATGACGATGCAGACAAGCGCCAGGGCCTCGGGCAAATGCAGTATTCCCGTGGTCGCCGCGGCGATCGCGAGCGCGAAACTACCCACCGCGATGCCGGCCTTCTTGCGCTGGATCACCTGCAGATCGCGCTCCTGCAGCGGCAGACAACCCAGCCAGGCGACGATTTCGCCCATGCGTTCGGTCGGCCCGAGCAGCAATAGCACATCGCCGGGCCGGGTATCGAGTTTACGAACCCGCTCGCGAAATGTCCGCCCGCGGCGCGACACGCCGAGCAGGGTAACGCCGAAACGGGCCAGCAGGCCAAGGCGCGATGCGCTGCGCCCCTCGATGCGCGCACTCTCGGTGACCACCGCCTCGACCAGCGAGAGGTCGTCCGCATCCTGGCCGGCGCGCTTGTCGGAGCCCTCGTATTCGAGCTTGAAGCTGCCGACGAACGCGTCGATATGTTCGGCGTTGGCCTCGATGACCAGCATATCGCCCTCGCGAATCTCCCAGTTACGCGCCCGGCCCGGCAGACGCTTGTGATTGCGCACCAGGCCGACGATGGCGACGCCGGCCTCGTCGGCCTCGTCGTCGAGATCTCGTACCCGTTTGCCGATCATGCTCGATTCCTCGCCGACCCGGAGTTCGGCGACATAATCTTCGTGCGGCTGGGCAATTTCGGCAGCGCCCTCGGTAGCACTCTTCGGGATCAGGCGCCAGCCAAGCGTGACGATGAAGATAACCCCGACCAGCGAAACCACGGCACCGACCGGCGTGAAATCGAACATCTCGAATGGCTTACCCAGCGCGTCCTCGCGATAGCTGGCGACGATGATATTCGGCGGCGTACCGATCAGCGTGATCATGCCGCCGAGTATGGATGCGAAGGACAACGGCATCAGGCTCGAGGAGGGACTGCGCCCGGCCTTGCGCGCGGCCTGTATGTCGACCGGCATCAGCAACGCGAGGGCGGCGACGTTGTTCATCACCGCCGACAGCACCGCGGCAATCCCCGACATCAGGCTGATGTGGGTAAACAGCGAGCGTCCGCCGGAGACGACGAATTGCGCGATCAGTTCGATCGCACCCGAGTTGGACAGGCCCCGGCTGACGATCAGCACCAGCGCGATGATGACCGTCGCATGGTGACCGAAGCCGGAAAAAGCCTGCTCCTGCGGCACCACGCCGATCACGATCGCCAGCACCAGGGCGCCGAAGGCGACCAGGTCGTAGCGGATTTTCCCCCAGACCAGCAGCCCGAAAACCAGCCCCAGCAGGCAGAACAACAGGGTCTGATCCGAAACTATTCCCATCTGAATATCCTCGCGCCTATGACCAGCAGGACCACGCTCGAGACGGCAAGCACCAGCAGGTGGTCGGCAACCTGCGTCAAGCCGGCGCCGTCGATCATGATCGCGCGCGCGGCCGCGGTGACGTGGGTCAGCGGCAGCAGCAGCGCGATCTTCTGCATCCACGGGGCCGCGCCCTCGAGCGAAAACCAGATCCCGGACAGAAACATCATCGGCCAGCTGAACAGGTTCAACAGGCCGTTGGCGACTTCCTCGCTGGAGATCCGCGCGGCGACCACCAGCCCGCAGCAAATCATGTTGATGCAGCCTAGCAGGAATACCACCAGTAAGTCGAAATAGGAGCCGTACATGCGGAAATCGACGAACAGGTCGACGCCGACGAACATGATCAGGTTGACCACCAGCAGCACCCACAGCCGCGAGAGAATCTGCGCGCAGAGGAATTCCATCGCCGTGACCGGGGTCGCGCTGAGCCTTTTGAGGATTCCGAACTTGCGGTAGCGCACGATCACGTAACCGATGCCGAACAGCGCGCCCCACATGATATTCATCGAAATCACGCCCGGGATCACCCAGTCGACATAGCGAATCTCCGCGCCCTCGACCAGGTGCCGGTCCGGCATCTCGCCGGAATCCGCGTAGGCCGCGATCAACAGCTTTTCGACGATGTAACCGTTCGGCGAGGTTCGATTGATCCAGTAGCTGCGTGTGCCGGGTTCGAACAGCAGATCGATCTGGTGGCGCTCGACCTTTACGAGACTGGTTTCGACGTCGTCGAAATCGATAAATTTAACGAAACGCGTGGCGTGGAATACCGCCGCCGGGCCCTCGGCC
>JASFKL010000015.1:0-22019 GCA_050118655.1 Gammaproteobacteria bacterium
TTACCGAACTGAAATGGGCGAGGATCGGTCTCGACAACGGCGCCGACGGGCTGATCTGCGTCAACAACCGCGCCGGCGGTCATGCCGGCGGTCGCTCGATGCGCGAACTCTACGAGGAATTGCAGGCTCTCGGCGTGCCGCTGGTGTGTGCCGGCGGCGTCGGCGACGCCGCCGGATTCCGCGAAGCGCTGGCCTGCGGTTACGCTGCCTGCCAGCTCGGTACCCGCTTTATCGCCAGCCGCGAATGCCGTGCCAGCGACGCCTACAAGCAGGCAGTCGTCAACGCCGGCGAGGACGATATCGTGCTCTCCGAACGGGTAACCGGTATCCCGGTGTCGGTCATCAACACCGATTTCGTCAAACGGCGCGGCACCCGCCTTGGCCGGTTCGAACGCTGGATGCTGGCGGGAAAACGGACCAAGCACTGGATGCGCGTCTACTATGGGTTGAAATCCATCTGGCAATTGAAACATTCCTCGCTGGACGAGAAGGGCGAGAAAGACTACTGGCAGGCCGGCAAGAGCGTCGCCGGTATCGATAGCATCGAATCCTGCGAAACCATCATGCAAAGCCTGGTGGCCGCGGAGGGGGACAGCAAATGAACCGGACCCTGGTTTATGTACACGACCCGATGTGCAGCTGGTGCTGGGGTTTCGAACCCACGCGCCGTAAAATATTCGCCGGGTTACCCGCGGACATGGCGGTCAAGCGCCTGCTCGGCGGGCTCGCACCCGATGCCGACCAGCCCATGCCCGAGGCAATGCGCGCCGGCTTGCAACAAACCTGGCACAGAATCGCGGAGATGATTCCCGGCACGCAATTCAATTTCGAATTCTGGGAAAAGAATACCCCGCGGCGTTCCACCTACCCGGCGAATCGGGCGGTCATTGCCGCGCGCCTGCAGGGCGATGAATACGACCCGTCGATGACCGCGGCGATACAGCAGGCTTATTACCTGCAGGCCCGGAATCCTTCGGATAACAGCATCCTGATCGAGCTGGCCGGCGAAATCGGTCTCGATCGCGAGCGTTTCGCCGCCGACCTGGTCGCCGATTCGACCCATGACATGTTACTCGAGGAAATCGGCCAGGCCCGGGCGCTCGGTATCGACAGCTTTCCGAGCCTGGCGGTACTGCACCACGGAATACTGCGCCATATCGGCCTCGATTACGGTAACGCGGATGCCATGCTGCGGCAGATCGAGGCCGCCTGAAAATTCCACTCAGGCCGGCGGCGGGTAGGGCAGGTCGACGTTCCTGATGCGGGTCCCGGGTTGTTCGAGCAGTTGCAGCGATCCTGATTCCGCGCGCGCGATTTGCGCCACGTAGAGGCAGTGACACAAACCCTCGGCATCGAACTCGGCGTCGACCACCATGCCACTGCCGTCGGCCTCCCGCTTGCCTTCGACGACCAGCTCGTCGCCGGGTTGCGGCAAGCGATCGGTTTCGAGTTCGGCCAGGAACATGCGGCGCTTGAGCTTGCCGAGGTATTGCATGCGGGCGACGATTTCCTGTCCCGGATAGCATCCCTTCTTGAAGCTGACTCCGCCGAGCACACCGAGGTTGGCCATTTGCAGTACGAATTCCTCCCGGGTCTGCGGAAAAATCATCGGGATTCCGGCACGGATCTCGGCCAGCCGCCAGGATTCGAACGCGGCGGCTTCGAGATGCCCGGCCAGTTCTTGCCAGAGCTCGATGGCCCCGGCCCCGTTCAGGCACAGCACCACGAAGCGACGTTGTTCGCCGAGAGCTTCGAGTTGCATCGCGATCATCGAGTCGGTCTGCCGTACCGCTCCCGGCTCGCGCGGCAGCATTTCGTTTTGCAGCACCTCGGGTATATCGCTGACCAGCGCGAAGCGGGAGAAATAATCGCTGGCATCGGCGAGCTTGACGTCGGAGTGCACGATGAAGCGGTAGAGGCGCTCGAGCAGCGGCATGACCATCGATTTAACGGTCAGCAAAAGGTAACCGTTGGAGACCTGGACGATCCTGAATATGCCCAGCATGCGTCCCTTGGGAGTCGAGTAGGAACTCAGCTGCGAGCGGGACTCGTCGATCAATCCGATATCGCTGCTGACCTGGTTTTGCAGAAAATCGCGCGCGTCGGCGCCGCTGATCAATATCAGGCCCAGCGGCCCGGCGTCGCAAATGAAATTTTCGCGTAATATCTTCTCGCCATGCCGTTGATCGAAATCCTGCCATTGTTTCATGTTTGTCTGTCCTGTCGTTGGATGGCCCAGTCGATGTGACGCTGGACGAAGCTGCTGTGGTTGGCGTAATCCCGTTTTAGCGTCGCTACTATATGCGGGTCGGGGGCCGCGTTTCCAAGCGCGACGACGATATTTCTAAGCCAGCACTGGTGCCCGATACGACGAATCGCCGAACCCTCGGTTTTCTTCAGGAACTCTTCCTCGGTCCAGCCGTAGCAATCCATCAGCGAGATACTATCCAGCCCGTGACGCGGCTTGAAGTCCGCCTCGGCGGTCAGTTTCGCGAAGCGATTCCACGGACAGACGAGCTGGCAATCATCGCAACCGTAAATACGGTTGCCGATCGCGGCGCGAAACTCTTCGGGTATCTCGGAACGATGTTCGATCGTCAAATAGGAGATACAGCGCCGCGCATCGACCAGGTAGGGTTCGACGATTGCCCCGGTTGGACAGATGTCGATACAACTGGTGCAGCGCCCGCAATGATTTTCCACCGGCGCATCGGGTTCGAGCGCCATGTCGGTATAGATTTCACCGAGAAAAAACCATGAACCGCTGTCGCGCTGCAGCAGGTTGCTGTGCTTGCCTTGCCAGCCCAGACCCGCTTTTGCGGCAAGCGCCTTTTCGAGCACCGGCGCGCTGTCGGTGAATACCCGGTACCCCATCGGGCCGCAGATTTCGACGATGCGATCGGCGTATCGCTGCAGCCGCTTGCGCATCAACTTGTGATAGTCGCGCCCGAGCGCGTAACGCGATACATAGGCAAGGCTCGGATGATCCAGAAGTTCGGTCATGCACTGCTGCGGCTCGACCAGGTAGTCGAGCCGGACGCAAATCACCGACAGGGTATCGGGTACCAGCCGTGACGGGTCCAGGCGCTTTTCGACGTTGCGTTCCATGTATCCCATCTCGCCGTGGAAATTGCGTTCGATCCATTGCCGGTAGCGCTGATGGTGAGGATCGAGATTGGCGTCGGTAATGCCGATCTGCTGAAAACCCAGCTCGAGACCGATGCTTTTAATGGTGTTGGTTATCGACAAGGATTGGCTGCGGGTGACATGGGCGATATAAGGGCCCGGATTCGAGTGCATCTTTCCGGGCGGCTGGTACAATATCGCATTTTCATCCAAATCTGAAATGTCGATCTACATAGCTATCGCCGTCGGCGGTTCGCTGGGAGCGGTTTCCCGTTACTGGGTATCGATGACCGCTTACCAGTGGCTGGGCCAGCAGTTTCCGAACGGAACGCTGCTGGTCAACCTGCTGGGGTCGCTGGCGATGGGATTCCTGTCGGTATTGCTGGTACACCGGTTTCAGGTCAGCGATGAAATCCGCATCGGTCTGCTGGCCGGTTTCCTGGGATCGTTCACGACTTTTTCCACCTTTGCCCTGGATACCCTGTTACTGGCCACCAGCGATGCCTACTTCAAGGCCGCGCTCTACGTGCTGGCGAGCGTGGCATTGTGTATCCTCGGCGCCTGGGCTGGTCTCGCCGCCGCTAAACAAATGATTTGACCTATGCTTGATCCCAAACTGCTTCGCAGCGATCTCGACCGGGTGGCCGATAAACTGCGTATCAAGAAATACGACCTCGATACCGGAACCTTCAACAAGCTGGAGGAACGCCGCAAGTCGCTGCAGGTCGATACCCAGAATTTGCAGAACGAACGCAATACGCGTTCGAAAGCGATCGGTGCCGCCAAGTCGAAAGGCGAGGATATCCAGCCGCTGCTCGACGAGGTCGCCGAACTCGGCGACCGTCTGAAGTCGGCCGAGGCCGAACTGGACGAGTTACAGAAATCGCTGGACGACCTGCTGCTCGGCATGCCGAATCTGCCGGACGATTCGGTACCCGCGGGCGACAGCGAGGAAGACAACGAGGAGGTGTTGCGCTGGGGCGAGCCGCCGGAATTCGATTTCCAACCCCGCGATCACATCGATCTCGGGCAGGCGCTCGGCGGCATGGACTTCGAACGCGCGGCGAAACTCTCCGGGGCCCGCTTCGTGACCATGACCGGCGCGCTGGTCACCATGCACCGCGCGTTGATCCAGTTGATGATCAATACCCACGTCCTCGAGCACGGCTATACCGAGACTTATGCTCCTTACCTCGTCAACGAGGCCACCCTGACCGGCACCGGTCAGTTACCGAAATTCAAGGAAGACCTGTTTCACATCGTCTCGGAGAATCACGATCTCTACCTGATCCCGACCGCCGAGGTGCCGGTAACCAACTTCGTCGCCGACAGCATCGTCGAGGCCGAGCGCCTGCCACTCAGGTTCGTCGCACACACCCCCTGTTTCCGTTCGGAGGCAGGCTCTTACGGCAAGGATACGCGCGGCATGATCCGCCAGCACCAGTTCGAAAAGGTGGAACTGGTCCAGGTTACCCGGCCCGAAGCTTCGATGGCCGCGCTCGAGGAATTGACCGGCCACGCCGAGACCATTCTGCGCCTGCTCGAATTGCCTTATCGCAAGGTTATCCTTTGCGGGGGCGACCTGGGTTTTGCCTCCACCAAGACCTACGATCTGGAAGTCTGGTTGCCCGGTCAGCAAACCTACCGGGAAATTTCGTCCTGCAGCAACATGACCGATTTTCAGGCGCGGCGCATGAAAGCGCGCTGGCGAAATCCGCAAACCGGCAAGCCGGAACTCGTGCATACCCTGAACGGCTCGGGGCTCGCGGTGGGACGCACATTGATAGCGATCATGGAAAATTATCAGCGCGAGGACGGCAGCATCCGGATTCCGAACGCGCTGCTTCCCTACATGCACGGGCTGACTGAAATCAGGGGCTGAGCAGCTATACTGAGAAACATCAGGAAGAGTCGGGAATCTCAGATGAAATTGTTCGCAAAATTGATGCTGGCCACGCTGGTCCTCGCTATGCTGCTGCCGTTCACGATTCTCAAGGATGATAGCGGAAAGACGCTGATGAGCTTTTCCGACTTCGAATGGCCCGATTTTTCAGCGCCGTCATTGCCGAAAGCACCCATCATCGATAGCATAAGTGAATCGGCCGGCAATACCGGCGGCAAGAATACGGTTTACAAATGGTTCGACAGCGAGGGTAGTATCCAGTTTACGACCGATCCACCGCCGGAAGGCATCGAATTCGAAGTCAGGAATTTCGATCCCGACGTCAACGTGATCGAGCCGGTGAAGCCGCCATCCGGGGATGCCCCGGCCGCGAAGGTCGACGATGCGGAAGAAGATTCGGCCACGCCCGTCGATCCGGGTTTCAACGCCTATTCGCCGGACAGCGTAAAAAAGCTGTTCGACAAGGCCAGAAACGTCGAGAAACTGCTAACCGAACGATTCCAGAGCCAGGAATCCGCAATTAACCAATAAAGGACATCGAGGTATGAAACTAGCCACGTTTATTTTGCTCATGCTGACCACCTTCACGCTCAGTGCAGCCGGCAAGTTCGCTTTTATCAATTCCAAGGTATTGCTCGAGCAATCGCCCCAGGCGATTGCCGCGAACACCGAATTACAGAAACAGTTCGGAGAACGCGAGCAAAACCTGCGCAACCTGGCGAACAGCATCAAGGAGATGGAAAAGACTTACCAGACCGACCAGGCGATCATGAGCGACGAACAGAAAAGCAAGGCCGAGGACAATATCGTCCAGAGCAAGCGCCGTTTTCAGTTCGAGCAACAGTCGTTGAAGGAAGATGTACAGGCCAAGCAACGCGAATTGCTGCAACAGGTACAGTCCGAAATCAAAGCGGTCATCCAGGCCTACGGCAAGGCCCAGGGTTATGACTTCATCTTCACCGACACGAGCATCGCGTTCGCCAGCGATACGGTCAATATCACCGACGAAATCCTCAAGGAATTGAAAAAGTAGCCGGGGCCGGCACTAACCGGCCCCGACTTCAGTCCTGATCCGCCAGCGCCGCCTCGGCGCCCGCCTTGCCCGACCGCTCGCTTTCCGATTTGGGCCGCGTGTCGTCGGCAGCGGAATTTTGTGCCGGTGCATTGCCTTCATTTCCCGTGTCGCGCGGTTTCGAATCCGCGCTGTCCGCCTTGCGGTTGCCGTCGACATCGCCTGTCGAATGCGCGGTCGCATCGTTACCTCGGTCCCGCGGCTTCGATTCCGCGGCAGTCGGTTTACTGTTGGTTTCGGCTTCTCCGCCGGATTGCGAACTCGCCGCGGACGACTTTGCAGAGGCATCGCCACTGCTATTTGCAGACTCGGCGGATTTTCCTTCGCCATTCGCCCTGCCTTTCTTTTCGCCGCCGGATTGCTTTCGTCTGCCGGACGATTTGGAAGAGGATTTACGCCGCGATGACGACTGATTACCCGAATCCTGTTTGCCGCTTTCCTTTTCGGCCGACGTGGCGGGCGCATCGGCGGCATCCGCCTTCTGCTGCTTCGCGGCGTTATCCGACTGACGTCCACCGCGATTCCCGGAACGATTGCCCCCGCGCGAACGACCGGAACGTTGTCCGCGGCGCTTTTCCTGGCCGTCACCGCCTTCTTTCGAGCCGGACTCCTTGTCCTGTGCGCCGTCGCGCTTGCCGGAATCGTCCGCTTTGCCCTGGGCATTGTTACCGCGCTGCCGTCCTTTCTGGCCACCCCGGTACTTGCCGCGTCGACCGCGATTGCTGTCGCGTCCCTGGGAACTCTCGGCCTCGGTTTTTTTCGCTTCGACGGCGGGCTTCTCGCCGCTGCCGAACAGCATACGGAACAGTTTGACGAACAGCCCGGGCTCGGCGGGCGCCGCCGGCGCGGGGCGTTCCGCCGGCCTCGGTCCGGTCGGCGCGATTCGCTGTACGGCTGCCTTTTCCGGTGTAACCGGGCTGCTGGTCGCCAGGCCGACGAGATCGACCTCGTTTTCTTCGGTGGTCAGTTCGTAGGATTTCTTGTAATTGGATTCGTGACGGTGGGTGTCGTTGTCACGAACCCGCTCGATCAGGTAATGCGGCGTTTCCAGCTTGGGATCCGGGATGACCACGATGTGAACCTCGCGGCGCTGCTCCAGCGCATCGATCTTTTCGCGTTTTTCGTTGAGCAGATAAGTCGCGCATTCCACCGGGATCTTGGCCAGTATCTTGCCGGTATTGTCCTTCAGCGATTCTTCTTCGAGCAGGCGCAGCACCGCCAGCGACAGGGACTCGACATCGCGAATCGTGCCCTGGCCGCTGCAACGCGGGCAGACGATCTGACTCGATTCCTCGAGCGAAGGCCGCAGCCGCTGCCGCGACATCTCGAGCAGCCCGAAACGCGATATACGTCCGATCTGAACCCTGGCGCGATCGTCGTAGACGGCCTTGCGCAAGCGGGTTTCGACCTCGCGCTGGTTCTTGTTTTGCAGCATGTCGATGAAGTCGATGACGATCAGTCCGCCGAGATCGCGGATTCTCAACTGCCGAGCGATCTCGTCGGCCGCTTCGAGGTTGGTCATCTTGGCCGTGTCCTCGATATCGGAACCGCGCGTGGCGCGTGCCGAGTTGACGTCGATGGACGTCAGTGCCTCGGTATGGTCGATTACGATCGCGCCGCCGGAGGGCAGGTTGACCTCGCGCGAAAACGCCGATTCGATCTGGTTTTCGATCTGGAAACGATTGAAAAGCGGCAGTTGGTCTTCGAACAACTTGAGCTTGTTGAGCGAGCCGGGCATCACCATGCTCATGAAATCGTGAGCCTGCTGGTAGGCTTGCCTGGAATCGATCAGGATTTCGCCGATATCGTTGCGATAGTGGTCGCGCAGCGCCCGAATCACGATATCCGACTCCTGGTAGATCAGGAACGGCGCCTTACCCTCGTTGGCGGCCTTTTCGATCGCCGTCCATACCTGGGTCAGGTAGTCGAGGTCCCATTGCATTTCCTCGATGCTGCGGCCGACGCCCGCGGTGCGCACGATGACGCCCATGCCCTCGGGCATTTCGAGGCCGGATAATACGCGTTTGAGTTCGTCGCGATCCTCGCCCTCGATACGCCGGGAGACTCCGCCGGCTCGCGGATTCTGCGGCATGGCGACCAGGAACCGGCCCGCCAGGCTGATAAAGCTGGTCAGCGCCGCACCCTTGTTGCCGCGCTCCTCTTTTTCGACCTGGACGATGATTTCCTGGTCGACCTTGAGGGCGTCCTTGATCGATTGCTTGCCGTTGTCGTCGCGCCCGCCGTCGGACAGATACTGCCTGGCGATTTCCTTGAAGGGCAGGAAGCCGTGGCGCTCGGCGCCGTAATTGACGAATGCGGCCTCCAGGCTGGGCTCGATGCGGGTGATTTTACCCTTGTAAATATTGGATTTTTTCTGTTCCCTGGATGGTACTTCGATGTCCAGATCGTAGAGGCGCTGGCCATCGACCATGGCCACCCTGAGTTCTTCGGCCTGAGTAGCGTTGATTAGAATACGTTTCATTTAAATAGTTGCCTTGCTGAATTGGCCGGATACTGGGTGTTTCGAGTTTCATGTGCAGGGCTTCCGCCTGTTTATCGGACGGGCGAGCGCTCGCCGGGGCGGTTCGCTTCAAACCGCTCCCCAGGTGAAAACTTTCAATGAAGATGAAACTGATTAAAAGGCAGTACATTGGCCTGTTGCTATGTTAATTCCAGGACCTCGAGCCCGAATATCGTGCCCGTCCTGGATGAATTCCCCGGGAAACGCCCGCTGGCGCGGTCTTCCCGTTAAAAAACTGTTTTGGTAGTGTTTTGCCCGGATTTAAGGCAGTACAATGCTACGCGCCGAATATACCATAGTTTATAGCCCCTGCCAGCAATTGAGTTCAATAAAGCATCAGAAAACCGCCGTCCGCACGGTCGAAATTACCGCGGCGCAGCTCAACCAGCGCCTCGATAATTTTCTCATCGCGCAACTGCACAGCGTGCCGCGCACGCGTGTCTACCGGATCATCCGCAAGGGCGAGGTGCGGGTCAATCGCAAGCGCTGCAAGCCCGACTACAAGCTGCAGACCGGCGACCTGGTCAGAATTCCGCCGCTCCACGTCGAGCAGCGCCCCCAAAAATCCCGGCCGCCGCAACAATTGCTCGAGCGCCTGCAGCAGGCGACCCTGTTCGAAAACGAACATCTGCTGATTATCGACAAGCCGGCCGGTCTCGCGGTACATGCCGGATCCGGCATAGATTACGGCGTCATCGACGCAATGCGATTGCTGCATCCCGATAGCGAAATCGAACTGGCGCACCGCCTGGACCGCGATACCAGCGGCTGCCTGTTGCTGGCGAAAAACCGCCCCGCGCTACTGTTCATGCAGCAAGCGATGCGGGACAACCGGCTCGGCAAGAATTATCTTGCCGTGGTCAAGGGCCGCTGGCCGCAGAATTTGTACGAGATCCGGCAACCGCTGAAAAAATATCACCTGCCGAACGGCGAGCGCCGGGTACGGGTCGATCCGGCCGGCAAGCAGGCGATCTCCCGTGTCAGATTGTTGCAAGCTGCTAAACTCTACAGCGTTATCAAGGTCGAACTGGTGACCGGTCGCACCCATCAGATCCGCGTCCATTGCCAGGCCGTGGGGCACGAAATAGCCGGCGATGAAAAATACGGCGACGACGGCTTTAATCGCGCGATGCGCGAGCGTAAAATCCGGCGCTTGATGCTGCATGCCGCGAGTCTCGAACTGCCGCCCGGAGAATACAGTCCCGAGCAGGTGATCAACGCGCCCCTGCCGGCCGAGTTCGAGGCGCTGATGGATGCTTGAACGCCGATTGAACCCCGACGACAAAACTTCAGGAAGGTTAAAAAATGGCTGATTACGAATTCGACCCTCGCGGTGCGGGCGCTTCCGGCCGCAACCAGGACGTCATCGACAGGCTGGTATTCGCATCGCTGCGCGAACAGACCCGGGCACGGCGCTGGCGAGTGTTTTTCATGCTCTTCTTCGTGATTTACCTCACCGTGGTGACGATCGTACTGTTTACCGGCGGAGGCGAAGACTACGACGCGATCGGCGAGGCCGACGGCGACAGGCACACCGCGCTGGTGAAACTGTCAGGAATTATCTCGGACGGGGAACAGGCCGGGGCCAGGAACATCATCGCCGGACTCAAGGCCGCCTTCAAGCACGAGGATACCGCCGGCGTGGTCCTCGAAATCAATTCGCCCGGCGGTTCGCCGGTGCAATCGGCCTATATCTACGACGAAATCATGCGTCTGAAACAGAAGTATCCGGACAAGCCGATGTACGTCGTGGTTTCGGATATCTGCGCATCCGGAGGCTATTTCGTCGCCTCCGCGGCGGACAGGATCTATGTCAACAAGTCGAGCCTGGTCGGTTCGATCGGCGTGCGCATGGACAACTTCGGCTTCGTCGACATGATGAAAAAAATCGGCGTCGAGCGACGCTTGCTGACGGCGGGCAAGGACAAGGCGCTGATGGATCCTTTCCTGCCCGAAAAAAACGACCAGGTGGCGCATTTGCAGGCCATGCTCGACGAAGTTCACGGCAACTTTATCGATGCGGTCAAGCAGGGTAGGGGCGACCGGCTCGACGAAAGCCAGGATTTGTTCACCGGACTGATCTGGAGCGGCGAAAAGTCGGTGTCGCTCGGTCTGGCCGATGACTTCGGCACCACCGGCAGCGTAGCGCGCGAACTCGGCGCCGAACAGATCGTCGATTTCACTCCCAAGGTCGACCTGCTGCAGCGAATCGCAGAGCGAATCGGCACCAGCGTGGGCCGCGGCATCAGCGAAATCCTGCTCAACGACCTGGCGGTACGCTAGTCGAGCGGATCAGACGACCTCGATGCCGGCGCGCTCGAGCATCGGCGTCAGCGTCAACAGCGGCAGCCCGATCAGGGCGCTGGGATCGTCCCCGCGCAAGGCGCTGAAAAGACAGGCGCCGTAGCCCTCGGCCTTGAAACCGCCGGCACACTGGTAAGGCTGTTCGACGCGCAGATAGTGCTCCAGTTGCGCGTCCGAAAGATTTCTGAAATCGACCTCGAACGGGACCTCCTCGAGCTCGCAAAATTCGTCACGCAGGCGAATCACGCACAGCGCGGTATGAAATACCACCGTCTTGCCGCGGGCGTCGCACAACTGCCGCAGGGCGTTCTCGTGCGATCCCGGCTTGCCCAGAATCCTCGCGTCGAGCAGCGCGCACTGGTCGGAACCGATGACGACCGCCTCGGGATTGGACCTCGCGATGGTCAGGGCCTTGTCCCGCGCCAGCCGGCGAACGTAGTCGATCGCGCTTTCGCCGTTTTCGACCGATTCGTCGATATCGGGCGACCGGCATTCGAATTCGAGATGCAGCCGTTCGAGCAATTGCTTGCGGTAAGGAGAACTGCTGGCGAGGATGATCTTGTCTTGCAAGCTGTCGAATTCCACCGGATGGACGAAGGCGGCGATTTTCTGCCGCACTGCCGGCGCCGCCGGGGCGCAGTATATACAAGGCCCGGCGGATTTCATAATCCGATGATTTTAATGGCAAATTGCATGGACAAGTTTATCCACAAGCATGTAAAATCGCCGCCTTATGCGGGACAAGTTGCGCAGGCGTTATCAGGTCGACAAGGAAGTGGCGCGAAACGGCTATTTCGAAGGTGAAATAGCGCTATCTGAGCTGACCCGGCTGGACGGTTTGCTGTACCGGGATTCCACTGGCCGCGAAAATCGCAAGATTGCCATACGCTTCGAATTCCTCCGCAACGAGTTTGGCGTCTCGGTACTCGTCGGGCAGTTGCAGGCAAGCCTCGGGCTTGAATGCCAACGCTGTCTCGGGGCGATCGAGATGCCGGTCGAGCTGGAATTCGAATTGATGGTCGACGCCAGCGACGACCTGCTTCGTGACAGCAGCCTCGACTCGATCGACAGTGACGATGGATACATCGATATTTACACGGTGGTCGAGGACGAGTTGATGCTCGCGCTGCCGCTGGTGGCGATGCACGAGGATATAGCCTGCAACGAACACTGGCCGGCCGCGGAATCCGGTTCCGAGGCTGCAAACAAAGACAATCCGTTTGCAGTTTTACAGCAGCTGAAAACGACAGATTAAGTAAACTGGAGATTTAAATGGCAGTTCAACAAAATCGTAAAACCCCTTCGCGCAGGGGCATGAGGCGTTCGCACGACGCGCTCGGCAGCGCAACCCTGTCGGTGGACCCGACTACCGGTGAAACCCATCGGCGCCACCACGTCAGCGCCGACGGCTATTACAAGGGACGCAAGGTTATTGCAGACAAGGTCGTCGACGACGACGACGAGTAGAATCGATCTGATAGTGAATTGAATACGGGCGGTACGAACCGCCCGTATTTGTTTCGGATGCGGCTCAAATGGTAGAAAAAATTATCGCGCTAGATGCCATGGGAGGCGATTACGGACCCAGCGTAACGGTGGGTGCGGCCAGGCTTGCCCTGGAGCAGCTGCCGGGCATCGAGCTGGTGCTGGTTGGAAAGCGCGATTTGCTCGAGGCCGAAATGGAAAACAACGGCCTCGCCGCCGACCAGCGCGTCAGCATACACCATGCTTCCGAGGTCGTGGGCATGGACGACCTGCCGGTCGTCGCCCTGAAAAAGAAAAAAGATTCGTCGATGCGCGTGGCGATCAACCTGGTCCAGGAGGGCAGGGTGCAGGCCTGTGTCAGCGCCGGCAACACCGGTGCGCTGATGGCGACCAGCAAGTTCGTTTTGAAGACCATCAAGGGCATCAGCCGTCCCGCGATCTGTACGCTTCTGCCCGGAATACAGGGTTCCACGTATATGCTCGACCTCGGCGCCAACCCTGATTGCACGCCCGAGATTCTCGCCGAATTCGCCCTCATGGGATCGGTGCTGGCGCAATCCGTCGAAGGCATAAAAAACCCGCGCATCGGTCTGCTGAATATCGGTTCGGAAGAAATAAAGGGTAACGAAAACGTCAAGCGGGCGGGTCAATTGATCACCGAAAGCCGGCTGAATTACCACGGTTTCGTCGAGGGCAACGACATCTACAAGGGTATCGTCGACGTGGTGGTGACCGACGGCTTTACCGGCAACGTATCCCTGAAGACCGGCGAAGGCGTGGCAGCGCTCGTCAACCATGTACTGCAATCGGAATTTCGGCGCAACTGGTTGACGCGACTGGCCGCGCTCTGTGCAATGCCGGTACTGACTTCGGTCAAGCGACGCCTCGACCCGCGCCGCTATAATGGCGCCAGCCTGCTGGGTCTCAACGGCATAGTCATCAAGAGTCACGGCAGCGCTGATACCAGTTCGTTTTTCAATGCTATAAAGATCGCGAATATCGAAATCGAAAAAGAAGTGCCGAAGCGTATCTCGAAAGAAATCGAGAGCTATTTCAGCCAGATAGAGGAAGCCGTTACATGACCTATGCCCGGATCGTCGGTACCGGCGGTTTCCTGCCGAAAAAAATCATGACCAACCATGATCTGGAAAAGATGGTCGACACTTCCGATCAATGGATTCGTGAGCGTACAGGCATCGAGCAACGCCATATCGCCGCCGACGACGAAACTACCGTCGATCTCGCGGAGCAAGCCTCCCTGCTTGCCATCGAGGCCGCCGGAATCGACGCCTCGGACATCGATCTGATCGTGCTGGCGACTTCCACCCCCGACAAGATCTTCCCGAGCTCGGCCTGTATCCTGCAAGCGCGGCTCGGCATCCACGGCTCCCCGGCCTTCGATATCCAGGCGGTATGCACCGGATTCATCTATGCGCTCGCGGTGGCTGAAAAATTCATCAAGACCGGCAGTGCGAAACGGGCCCTGGTGATCGGCGCCGAGGTATTTTCACGCATCCTCAACTGGAAGGACCGCGGTACCTGTGTGCTGTTCGGCGACGGCGCCGGCGCGGTGATTCTCGAGGCCAGCGAGGAAACCGGCATCCTGTCGACACATATCCATGCCGACGGCCAGTACGAAAACCTGCTGTGGGTACCGCACGGGATTTCGGACGGCTACGAGGAAGTCAAAAAGGGCAAGGCTTACGTCGAAATGCGCGGTAACGAGGTTTTCAAGATGGCGGTCAACACCCTCGGCCGCATCGTCGACGAGACGCTCGCGGCCAATCGCATGATGAAGTCCGATATCGACTGGCTGGTACCGCACCAGGCCAATATCCGCATTATTTCGGCGACCGCGAAAAAACTCAAAATGCCGATGAGCCAGGTCGTCGTGACCGTCAACAAGCACGGCAACACCTCGGCGGCTTCGGTGCCGCTGGCACTCGACGTCGCGGTGCGCGACGGCCGTATCAAGGAAAACGAGCTGGTCATGCTGGAGGCTTTCGGGGGCGGTTTCACCTGGGGATCGGTGCTGCTGCGGTATTAGCCCGTACCTGGATTACAGCTAGTAGGATAGCTGTGCTATGATCTACACCAGCGGCGACGATCAATGATTAGCGTATTACTCACCGACGACCATGCACTCGTGCGCAGCGGCATCCGCCGGCTGCTCGAGGACAGTAATCAGGTCAGCATAATCGGCGAGGCCGAAAGCGGCGAGGAAGGCGTCAAGCTGGCCCAGGAACTCAATCCGGACGTCATCCTGATGGATGTCAACATGCCCGGCATCGGCGGGGTCGAGGCTTGCCGGAGAATTCTGCAGCGCAATCCGAAACAGAAAATCATCGTGTTGACCATCCACAACGAGCAAACCTTCCCCAAGCGCATGCTCGAAATCGGCGCGCGCGGATATCTCACCAAGGAGTGCGGTTTCGAGGAAATGCTCTCGGCGATCAACCAGGTCTACAACGGCAGCGCCTATATTGCACCCAGCATCGCCCAGCAACTCGCGCTGTCGCTGCTGCCCGGCAACGAGCACAATCCGATCGACCGGCTGTCGCGGCGGGAATTCCAGGTCATGCTGATGATTTCGCACGGATTAACCAACGCCGAGATTTCCGACAAGCTCTGCCTGAGCCCGAAAACCGTCAGTACCTATCGCTTGCGCCTGCTGGAAAAACTGGGCGCTCAGAACGAGGTCGACCTGCTCAAGATTGCCGTAGAGCAGGGCATGGTCGAATTCGCCAATTCCGACTGAGGCAGCGTGAACGATTTGCGTGGCTGCCGCCTGTGCCCGAGACTGGTCGCGTTCAGGAAAGAACAGCAAGCCAGGCATCCCGGTTATCACAACCAGCCGGTCGGGTCATTCGGGGCGGACCGGGCGCGTCTGCTGATTGTCGGCCTGGCCCCCGGCCTTCACGGCGCCAACGCCACCGGCAGACCGTTTACCGGCGACAGTTCCGGCAGCCTGTTGTTCGAGACACTGCATCGTTTCCAGTTCGCTAACCTCGATCGTTCCCTCGGCGGCGACGACGGCCTGCGCCTGCGGAATTGCCGCATTACCAATGCCGTCAAGTGTCTGCCGCCCGAAAATCGTCCGCTGGCCGGCGAGATCAACACCTGTAATCGTTACCTGCGAGACGAAATCTCGGCCCTGGCGGGCGGCTCGGTGTTGCTCGCGCTGGGCACGGTCGCGCATCGCGCGATCTTGAGGGCGATGGATTTGAAGCAGTCCAGTTATCGGTTTCGCCACGCTGCCGAATACAGTTTGCCCAATGGATTGAAACTGTTCGATTCCTACCATCCGAGCCGTTACAACCAGAATACCGGCCGGCTGACCGGGGACATGCTCGCCGGTGTATTCGAGCGCGTCGAGGCGGTGTCGCATGACTAGCCCGAAAAGCTTCGATCACAAGGCCTTCCTGGCCACGGTCAGCAGCAAACCGGGCGTTTACCGCATGATCGACAGGCAGGACAGGGTGATTTACGTCGGCAAGGCGAAAAACCTGAAAAAACGCATAGCCAGTTATTTTCGCGCCACCGGCCTGTCGACGCGCATCATTTCCCTGGTCAACAATATCCATCGCATCGAGGTCACCGGCACGCGCACGGAAAGCGAGGCCCTGCTGCTGGAAAACGACCTGATCAAGAACCTGAACCCGCGCTACAACATCCTGTTTCGCGACGACAAGAGTTATCCTTATATCTGCCTGACCAATCACGAATTCCCGCGCCTCAAGGTATTTCGCGGCAAACCCGACCGACGCAAGGGAATTTTTTACGGACCTTTCCCGAGCGCCGGCTCGATTCGCTACACCATCAATCACGTACAGCGTATCTTCCAGTTGCGCAATTGCGAGGATTCGGCGATGCAAAATCGCGCCCGGGCCTGCCTGCAATACCAGATCAAGCGTTGTACCGGGCCCTGCGTCGGACATACCGACCGGGAAAGTTACCAGCGACAGATCGAGCAGGCGAAAATGTTTCTCGACGGCAGAAGCAACGAACTGATCGACCAGCAAATCGCTCTGATGGAGGAATTCTCGGCAAAACTCGATTTCGAGCAGGCGGCCCAGATACGCGATCGTATCGAAACCCTGCGAAGGGTGACCGAGAAGCAGTTCGTGACCAATTTCGACGGCGATATCGACATCATCGCCTGCGAATTGCGCGACGACTTCAGCTGTATACAGCTGTTCATGATCCGCAACGGCACCTCGCTCGGCAACAAGCCGTTCTACAACCGGGCGAAACTCGATACCGATCCGGCGAGCCTGCTGGAATCCTTCATCATGCAGCATTACTCGAACCACCCGGCGCCGCCCGAAATCATCGTCAGCCACGAACTCGAAAACGAGGCGCTGCTCGCCGAGTCGCTGCAACGCATGCAGGATTCACGGGTCAGGATCGTGCATAGCGTGCGCGGCAAGCGGCGCCGCGCGCTGGAAAGCGCGATCAACAATTCGAGACAGGCCCTGGAAAGTTATTTGCTATCGGCCAGCATGCTCAACCGGCGCTACCAGAACCTGGTCGAAATCCTGCACCTCGAAGAACCGCCCGAACGCATCGAGTGTTTCGATATCAGCCACACGATGGGCGAATCGACCCGCGCCTCCTGCGTGGTGTTCGGCCGCGATGGCGCGGTCAGGAACGAGTACCGCCGATACACCATCAAGGATATCCAGGCCGGCGACGATTACGCGGCCATGCGCCAGGTGCTCGAGCGGCGCTACAGCAAGCGGCGCGACGCTCCGGAGCAATTGCCGGACCTGATCCTGATCGACGGCGGCAAGGGACAGCTCGGAGTCGCGCTGGAAGTGCTGGATTCGCTCAATATCCCGACCGTCAAGCAGGGGTTGCGCGTCTTCGGCGTCGCCAAGGGGGCCGAGCGGCGAGCCGGATACGAGGCCATCCTCGACGAGGAAATGTCGGAATTGAAGATTCCGCCGGCTTCCCCCGGTCTGTTGCTGATCCAGCAGGTGCGTGACGAGGCCCACCGCTTCGCGATCACCGGGCACCGACAGGCGCGTGCCAGGGCGCGGCGCAAATCCAGGCTCGAAGAGATTCCCGGCATCGGCGCGCGCAAGCGGCAGCTGCTGCTCAATACCTTCGGCGGATTGCAAGGCGTCAAGTCCGCCGGTGTCGAGGAATTGATGCAGATCAAGGGTATTAACCGCGAGACCGCACAGGCTATCTATGATAGTTTTCACGGCTGATGCCAAGCGATAGTTGCCGATGAAAATCACCGTGCCCACCGCAGTCACGCTGTTCAGGATCGCGTTGATTCCGTTATTCGTGCTGGTGTTTTACCTGCCCTTCGGCTGGGCCCACATCGCTGCCACCGCCATTTTCGGCTTTGCCAGCGTGACCGACTGGGTAGACGGTTACCTGGCGCGCACGATGCAGCAGGAATCCTCGTTCGGCGCGTTTCTCGATCCGGTCGCCGACAAACTGATGGTCGTGGTGGTTATCGTGTTGCTCGTGGAAGCGCATCCGAGCATTTTCGTCGCGCTGCCGTCGGTGGTTATCGTCGCCCGCGAAATCTCGATTTCGGCGCTGCGGGAATGGATGGCGCAAATCGGCAGCAGCGCGACGGTCAAGGTATCCTGGATCGGCAAGAGCAAAACCATGCTGCAGATGATCGCGCTGGGATTCATGATTTTCGCCGAACCGCTCGCGGGATTGCCAATCTTCCAGATCGGTCTGGTGACCTTTTATGTCGCGGCGGTTCTGACCCTGGTGTCGATGGTCAATTACCTGCGCGCGGCCTGGCCGGAGATTGCCCGCCACGGCTAACAGGCGACCTTCCCAAGCGTCTTGACAGGTGGGGGTGAATCTATAGAATAACCGCTCTTTTGCGGGAATAGCTCAGCTGGTAGAGCACAACCTTGCCAAGGTTGGGGTCGCGAGTTCGAATCTCGTTTCCCGCTCCAGATTTCTCCAGCCTCGATTCGATCGAGGCTTTTTTTGGTCATTCGAACTCGCTATGATGACCGACAAATCTCACCACGCATCCCGAGATGGCGGAGTGGCAGAGTGGTTATGCAGCGGCCTGCAAAGCCGTGTACGCCGGTTCGATTCCGACCTCCGCCTCCATTTCCGGTCGTCCGTGTCAGTGCCCGGGTGGCGAAATTGGTAGACGCAAGGGACTTAAAATCCCTCGGCCATTGCGGCCGTGCCGGTTCGATTCCGGCCCCGGGCACCATCTTCGGGCCAGGCGGTAAAAAACAGGCCGGCTTTTTCTGGCGTCTCGCGGGCGCGATAGTAATGCGGCAGGCTATCAAATCAGCATTCGACCCGATCAAATGCGTATCGGCAAGCTTTGATGGCGATCATTTCGACGCCGGATTGGCATAAATAAACACTATCAAATCAGAAGGTTATCGGCTTATTCTAAGAAAAAGGATTAAACTACACCGGATAGGCGCGGAGAGAAACCCATGCCAAAATCGAAAACTTACCCCACTTGGGTGATGTGGCGGACGCATGCTTCGGGTACATTCGTGGCCTGTAAACGAAAAACCGGGCCGCGTGCCATGTTGACAAAAATAGTTACAATTCTCCTGCTTCCAGTCGTCCTGGTGTTGGCCGTAGTCGCCGATATTCTCGGCGTCGAAATCAACGAAGGCCTGTAAGCCCCGTTCGGCGACCCGGACACCGGCGCGCCAATTACCCCTGACCCTGCCCGTGAACCGCCTGGCTGTCCTCCGGCGCGGCCTCGCGATCGTGCATACCGTAGTCCCTGATAACCCCCGCGACCCGCAGCCGGTAATGGCTGAAAATCCCGTTGCGACCCGCCCGCTGCGCGCTGCGGTGATGCTCGAGATTACGCCACTGCGCAATCGCGGCCTCGTCACGCCAGAAGGATAGCGACAACAGTTTTCCCGGCACGGTCAGGCTCTCGAAGCGCTCGATAGAGATAAAACCGTCGATGGTATCGAGTTCCGGGCGCAGGGCCGCTGCGAGGTCGAGATAGTCGTCGCGCCGGCCGGCGGACGGTTCGAGTTCGAAAATTACCGCGAGCATGGCGAACTCCGAAATCTGTAAAGGTTAGCGGGACAAGGTGGATTATAACCCTTCGCGGCGCGCCGGGCGCCTGTCGGGCTGCGGATTGACGCGACGGGGCCGGGATCGGTCGCCGGACGGCGATTTTCAGGTGCGCGCCAGCTTGAGCCGGTTTTCGAGGGCCGTGATTTCCCTGCGCAACAGGCGTGTCGAGCGGGTCGGGCCGGTGATGCTTTCGAGATCGTGCAGCCGCTGGGTCTTGCTGGCGATATCGCGCATTACGCTCGACTCGTCGAGTGCGCGATCGAGCTCGGTCAACAGGCGGGCGGTTTCGCGGATAGCTTCCGTGTTATCGGGATGACTCATGGGACTACCATGCTGGATTCCTGGTCCCGGGAAGACTAACAAATATGAGAGGGCCGGAATATGGCCCCTTACCGACAAAATTGTAGGAATAATCCTACAGACTTATCCCTTTCAGGTTAGTCCCCCGCTTCGATAGTGCTCGGGCCAGTGTTGCTTGACCACGGGGCTGTCCTCGGCATAGCTGTGACAGGTGTTCAGGAACTGCTCGGGGCTGCGCTGGCCTTTTTTCGCATCGCCCCGGTAGCGGGCGCTGGCCAGGGTCTGGATCGCGGTGGTCGCGACCGGTCCGAGTAGTTGCGTCAGGTGGGTACAGCCGCGGTTGGCGCCCATCGCGCGAGTCGATTTTGCCGTCCATCCGTGCTCGATTTTCAAGCCCACCAGATTTTGCGCCACGTCGGCGACCTGCTTGCAGTAGTTGTACGGCGAGGCATCGATGACCGCCTCTGCCGCGACGACCTCGCGCTCGAGGTTTATCGTCAGCCGCACCGACATGTCGTGCAGGGCTTCGTCGGCCTCTATCCAGCCGCCGCGATCGTGGTTTTCGAAGCGGTAGGGCTTGGTGTCCACGATCCGACCCTCGATATCCAGCAGGCCGTCTTCGCGCTGGTATCCGTGGCAGGTGACCACGCGGGTGTGCGCGAGCTTGCGAGTTGCGGGTTTGCTTAGTGGCACGGCGATTCTCCGATCATCGATTTATTACTGGTCAAAATCCTGCGCGACATTATCATGCGTGGTAAAAACGGAACAGTATCAAATGCATGGCAAGGCACCACGGCCGCGGCTGAGCGACCGCAGCAAGGGTATACTGATGTCGCTGGCGGGGGTATTCGTGTTGAGTCCCGACAGCCTGTTGATCCGCCTCGCCGGGCTGGATGATTATACGCTGATTTTCTATCGCGGCCTGTTCCCGATCTTCGCCATCTCGCTGCTGCTGTGGATTTATTACCGCCACCGGCTCGTCGGGGTGCTGCTCGGCATCGGCTGGGCGGGCATTGCCAACGGGTTGTTTTTCGCCGCTGTCAATATCAGCTTCGTCAGCGCCATCCAGCGCACCTCGGTCGCCAACACCTTGCTGTTCCTGTCCTCGGCGCCGGTCTTCGCGGCGCTCCTGTCGCTGATCGTGCTGCGCGAAAACCAGCGGCCCAGTACCTGGCTGGTCATCGCGCTTTCGTTGCTCGGTATTTTCATAATCGGCTGGGGAAGCTACGGCAGCGACGGCCTGTTGGGCGATTTCCTGGCCATTTGCTGCGCGGTTTTCACCGCCTGCAGCGCGGTGCTGGTGCGTTACCGCAAAGACATCGACCTCGTGCCCTCGGTCATCCTCGGCAGTTTTTTCACCGCCTGCTATGCGCTGCTGCAAAGCCCGGAACTGGCGATATCCGCGCGCCAACTGGCCTATCTCGGCGTTATCGGCTTTATCCTGATTCCCTGCGCCTTCACCGCGCTGACCATCGCGCCGCGCTTCGCCAATTCGGCCGAGGTACAGCTGGTGTATTTGCTCGAAAGCATTCTCGGCCCGCTATGGGTGTGGCTGATCATCCGCGAGACGCCGTCGCTGAACACCATCGTCGGCGGCAGCATTCTGCTCGCCTCGGTGGCCTGGTTCGCGCATCACAGCCTTCGCGAGGAATCCGCGGCAATCGCAGACCGCCGCTAGGCAGGGCTGTTGCGACAGGCGATCAGGTTGATCATTTCGAAGGCGACGGTCGCCGCTGCCAGCGAGGTGAGTTCGGCATGATCGTAGGCCGGCGAGACCTCGACGATGTCGGCGGCTACCAGGTTCGCTCCCTGCAGCCCGCGAATGATATGCAGCAGTTCCCGGCTCGAGAGGCCCGCGATTTCGGGCGTGCCGGTTCCCGGGGCATGCGCCGGATCGAGCACGTCGATATCGATCGACAGGTAGAGCGGGCGGTTGCCGATACGTTCGCGGATGCGCTCGATCACGTGGTCGACGCCATGCGTTTCGAGTTCGTCGCAATGCACGACCTTGAACCCGAGTTCGGCGTCGCGCGCAAGGTCGTCGGCACTGTAGAGCGGTCCGCGAATGCCCACATGCATCGATGCATCGTCGTCGAACAGGCCTTCCTCGGCGGCCCGCCGGAACGGCGTGCCGTGGGTATAGGGAGCGCCGAAATAAGTATCCCAGGTATCGAGGTGAGCGTCGAAATGCACCAGCGCTACCTGTCCGGCCACCTTGTTGACCGAGCGCAGCAACGGCACCGCGATGGTATGATCGC
>JASFKL010000016.1:0-21884 GCA_050118655.1 Gammaproteobacteria bacterium
CGCCGAGACCCTGCAATTCCTCGTAGAGTTCGCGCATCGAGCGACCGCCGGCATGACCGCCGGCGCGGTTGTTGACGCAGATCAGCCCGTCGGCGCCGTTGTCGAGACCGATCCTCGCCCATTTCAGTTCGGTAACGTCGTGGTACACCAGGCCGCCGGCGGCGTGCACGCGCTCTGCGACCCAGTCCGGCTTGCCCAGGGAGGTGACGAAAAAGCGCACGCCTTCCTCGAGCGCGATATCGACCCATTCCGACATACGCTGCTGGTATTTTTTCGAAGATTTTTCGATCAGTGCGTTCATACCGATCGGCTTGTCGGTCAGGCTCCGCATCAGGCGGATTCCCTCGCGGTAGTCGTGGCCGTGCACGTAGGTCAGCGAGATCGGCTGCAGTATGCCGATCCCGCCGGCCTCGGAGACCGCGGCGGTGAGTTCCGGATTGCTGCAGGGATACATGGCGCCGCCGATCACGGGATAGCGGATTCCGAGCTGGGCGCAAAACGCCCCGGCGGCGGCTGTAAATTCGGGCTTCATGACTTGCGGTAGCCGAGCAGCCAGGTCGCGGTGACGATACACACCAGGTCCCCTTCCCGGTCGAGAATGCGGGTTTCGATCTCGCAGGTGGTATCGTCTTCGAGACGGTCGGGCGCAACGAAGCTCGCGCTCGCGGTCAGCTTGCCGCGGGCCTTTTTCAGGTACTGTGCGCGGATATCGGTCAGAATGCCGCGCATGTTAGCAGAAATCACCGAAAACAACGCCAGTCCGCTGGCGATTTCTCCGAAATTGACGAGCGCGATGGCGTGGATCGAATTCAGGTGGTTGCGCACCCGGCGCCGGTCGGCGAGTCGGAGCCGCGCGTAGCCGGGGCTGATTTCCTCTACCCGGGCGCCGATGCTGCCGCTGTAGGGCACGAACCAGCCGAGCGCGACGCTGAACAGGTAACGTCCCGCCGGCAGTTTTTCGCAGCGCGACCACCAGTACATGACGGTGCTGCTGCCGGGACTCGAATTGATCTCGGTCATTGAACTCGAAAGCTGACTTGTGCCGCCGGTTATTATGCGTTAATAATGCCGTGATGGACATCAAGCAACGGGAAAAACTGGTAGCCGCCTACGACCACATGGTCGACAGCGTCAGCACCGCGATTCACGACGCCGAGGAAGCCCTGGGGCCGACCGTCGACGAGATGATTCACAATGCCCAGTTGCTGGCGCGCGATATCTACGCCCTCAGCCAGGAGGAAGCCGAGAGTCTCGCCGATACCCTGCGCCGCGACATGCAAAAGGCCGACAAGGTCCTGAACGAGCAGAGCAAGGAATTAGGGGACTGGTGGAGTTTCGACATGATGCTGATGGAAGACAAGTTCACCGAAATGATCGCCCGCGCGGCGGACAAGACCTGGCTCGATTTGCGGGCATTCGAATCCGAAGACCACCAGGCCAGCGTTTACCGCAGCGGCGAGGTCTGCACCGCGGGAACCTTTAGCTGCAAGCAGTGTGACGAGCGTTTCGAATTGACGTCCACCGGCCAGATAGAGCCCTGCCACGCCTGTGGTAACGAAGAGTTTTATCGCATCGTATCCTAGCTGACGCTGGCGATCAGACTGGCGTTGCCGCCCGCCGCGGTAGTATCGATACAAAGATGCCGCTCGACGACCAGGCGCGATACCGCGCCGGACTCGCAGATCAACGGGATCAGTTTTCCCTCCCTTTCCGCAAGCGCGATTTTATATTCGCGCAGCTGCTCGGCCCCGGCCTGCGACATGACCGCATCCATACCCTCGAGATCGCGCAGCGCTTCGACCTCGATACTGCCGTCCGCGCCGGCGACGGGCAATCCCTCTCCGCTCAGCAAATGCGCCAGATCGGTGCCGTCGGGAGCGACCAGGACCACGGAATTTTCCTGCGCCAGTGCCGACAGGGCCTGGGAAAGCGCGGCATCCCAGCCAGGACCCAGGCACAACACGACCCCCCGCGGATGCGCCGACAACTGGTTGGTTTCCCCGGTCGGGCCCGGCATGGATTCATTGCCGAGTATCGATTCGACCTGCCACTCGAGGCCCTCGACTTTAGCGATACGTTGCAGCAAATCCACGTTTACCGGCTTGTGGGCACGTCGCGAATGGCCGACTTTGTTGAGCAGCGGCTCGATTGCCGAGCGCCCGACCAAATGCGTGGACGACTGGTCCTCGAGATTCAGCGGTCCGGCGACGAAGTGCGGCAAATACCACGGGCCGCCGGCTTTGGGCCCGGTGCCCGACAGGCCTTCGCCGCCGAATGGCTGGGTGCCGACGACGGCCCCGATCTGGTTGCGGTTGATATAGATATTCCCGACCCGGATGCGCTTGACCACGCGCTCGACGCGGGAGTCGACTCGCGTGTGCATACCGAAAGTCAGGCCGTAGCCCTGTTCATTGACGGCATCGACGACCGCGTCGATCTCGCTGGCATGGAATCGCGCCACGTGCAGCACGGGACCGAATATTTCTTCCTCGAGCTGTTCGATGCCGTCGAGTTCGATTACCGTCGGTGCGACGAACAGACCGTCGCCGGGTGCCGGCAGGGTTTTCAGTACCCTGCCCGCTTCCGCCATGCGTTTACAGTGCGCATCGATTTTCTGCCGGGCCGGCTCGTCGATGACGGGCCCGACGTCGGTCGAGAGGTACCAGGGATCGCCCAGCGCGAGTTCGTCCATCGCGCCGAACAGCATTTGCAGAACCTTGTCCGCCACGTCGGCCTGCAGGTATAGCATGCGCAACGCCGAGCAGCGCTGGCCGGCGCTTTGAAATGCCGAGGCGAGCACGTCGCGCACCACCTGTTCGGGTAGCGCGGTCGAATCGACGATCATCGCGTTCAGGCCGCCGGTCTCGGCGATCAGCGGCGCCTGCACGGGCAGATGCCGCGCCATGCTGCGATTGATATGCATCGCGGTAGCGGTCGATCCGGTAAAGCAGATACCGGCGATGCGGGGGTCCGAGCTCAGTGCCGCACCGACCACCGCGCCGCTGCCCGGCAACAGTTGCAGCGCGGATTCCGGAATTCCCGCCTCGTGCATCAGGCGAGCCGCGAAGGCCGCGATCAGACTGGTCTGCTCGGCGGGCTTGGCGATCACGCAGTTGCCCGCCGCGAGCGCGGCGAATATCTGCCCGCTGAAGATGGCGAGCGGAAAATTCCACGGCGAAATACAGGCGATTACCCCGCGCGCCCGGCTATCGTCTTCGAGCCGTAATGCCCGATCGGCATAATAACGCGCGAAATCTACCGCCTCGCGCACCTCGCCGACCGCGTCGAGCCAGGATTTGCCGGCCTCGCGCGCGAGCAGCGCGAATAATTCGGGCGCGTGGCTCTCGTACAGGTCGGCGGCACGGCGCAGGCAATCCGCGCGTTTCTCGACGGCGGTTTGCGACCAGTCTTCGAAGCCCTCTGTCGCGGCCCCGATCGCGGCGGCGACCGTCTCCGGCGTGGCGTCGAAAACCTCGCCGACCCGGTCCGAGGGATTGGCCGGATTGACGACTTCCCTGCTATCGCCCGATCCGCTGCCTCCGGCGATCAGCGGAACTGCCTGCCAGCGCCTGTCGGCCAGCGGCTGCCGCGCCCGGTGCAGCGCGTCGAGCGTGGTCAGATCGGTGATATCCCAGCCACGCGAATTGCGGCGCCCGGCGCCGTAGATATCCAGCGGCATGGGTATTCGGTCATTGGCGATCCGCTCGAGCCCTTCGACCACCGAGACCGGATCGCGGGCGATCGACTCGGGAGAAATGCTGGTGTCCACGATCTGGTTGACGAAGGAGCTGTTGGCGCCGTTTTCGAGCAGGCGCCGGACCAGGTAGGCGAGCAGGTCCTGGTGTTCGCCGACCGGCGCGTAAATCCTGCAGCGCGCCCCGTGATCGCGGTGTACGTGGTCGTGCAGGGCCTCGCCCATGCCGTGCAGGCGCTGAAATTCGAAATCGTGGCTGTCGCCGGCCAGCCGCAGGACGGCAGCCACCGAGTGTGCATTGTGGGTCGCGAACTGCGGGTAAATCCGGTCGGTCATGCCGAGCAATTTGCGTGCGCAGGCGAGGTAGCAGACGTCGGTGTTGGCCTTGCGCGTAAACACCGGGTAGCCGGAAAGGCCTAGCACCTGCGCGCGCTTGATCTCGGTATCCCAGTAGGCGCCTTTCACCAGGCGCACCATGATTCGCCTGTCCAACCGCCCGCCCAGTTCGTAGAGCCAGTCGATCATCGGCGCGGCACGCTTGCCGAAGGCCTGCACCACCACACCGAACCCGTGCCAGCCGCGTAACGCCGGGTTGGCGAGCACGGCCTCGATTACGTCCAGCGAAATATCCAGCCGGTCGGCTTCCTCGGCATCGATGTTGAATCCCATGTTGGCCGAACAGGCCAGCATCGCCAGGGATGCGACGCGCGGCACCAGTTCCTCGATGACCCGCTGGTACTGGCCGATCTCGTAGCGCGGGTGCAAGGCCGACAGCTTGACCGAGATCCCGGGGTTGTCGCGCGAATCGGCATGCTTGCAGTGGGCCGACAGCGCGGTGATCGCATCCGAGTAGGCCAGATGGTAACGGCGCGCGTCGGCACTGGTACGCGCCGCCTCGCCGAGCATATCGTAGGAATAGGTATACCCCTGGGCCTCGAGTTCGCGCGCGCGTACGGTGGCTTTTTCGATACTGGTGCCGAGCACGAAATGCCGGCCCATTTCCCGCATCGCCTGGCCGACCGCGTTGCGCACCAGCGGCTCGCCGAGCCGCTTGACGAGCCCGTGCAGTGTATGCAGCAAGCTTTTTTGATCTTCGGGAGCGATGATTTTGCCGGTCAGCAGCAATGCCCAGGTCGATGCATTGACCAGCGGAGAGCCCGAGTGACCCAGATGCTCTCCCCAGTTCCCCGGAGCGATCTTGTCCTCGATCAAATCGTCGATGGTTTCGGCGTCGGGCACGCGCAACAGCGCCTCGGCCAGACACATCAGCGCGATCCCCTCGCGCGTGGTCAGGCCGTACTCGGCGAGAAAATTTTCCATCATGCTGGGTTTTCCGCCGCTGCGTACCCTGCTGACCAGATCGACGGCCACCTGACTGATTTCATCGCGCTCGGCCTGGCTGAACCCGGCATCGCTGATCAATTCGCGGATCACGGTAGATTCGTCGGCGAGATAGGCGTCGCGTATTCTTTTGCGGATCGGATCTTCGGATATCGGGGGTATCACGGATGGATTTGTTGACATAAAGATTTCCACGGTCGCTGGGACCACCATTTTAAACGCCATCGACAATAAAGACTCAAATTTATTTTGGCATTGCGTTTACAATAGGGCCCTAAATCGGTGCACCGGGGGAGAAATGAACAAGTGGTACGGGCAGTTATTCAAACAAATTGAAACTAACCCAGAACTGAAAAAACTCAAAGTAAGCGAACAGACCTTTTCGGAGAATTACCAGGGCGACTTTTCGGTCGGCGACGCGATTCCCGACCTCGAGGTACTGGCGACGATAAACGCAGACAATCCGGCCCAGGGGCGACTGGTCAAGATTTCGCGGGATCCGAAAAACTATTCGGTCAAGCTGTTTTCACAAAAGGACTCCATCCCGCTGTCGCAATCGATGCCGATATTCGAGTCCATGGGCCTGCAGGTGCTGATCGGCAGGCCCTACCGCATCAGGCTCGGCAATCGCAACTACTGGATCAATCATTTTACCCTCGAACGCGGGGCGCATCTCTGCGACGTCAATCCCGAACTGGTGCCGCAATATTTCTGCGAGATGTTCGAAAACATCTGGCGCCAGCGCAGCGAAGACGACGCTTTCAACAACCTGCTGTTCAGCGCCTGTATCAAGGCCGAGGAAATCCAGATCCTGCGCGCCTATACCGCCTACCTGCAGCAGATTCGCTTCCCGCACAGCCGCGAATATATCATCGAGACGCTCAACAGCTACCCGGATATCACGCTATTGCTCGTCAGGTGTTTCCTGCACAAGTTCGATCCGCAAAAAGTTCACCGCGACACCTACCAGCAGCTGTTCGACCAGATCAAAGAAAAATTGCATGCCATCGAATCGCTCGATCACGACCTGATTTACAAGCGCTTCGTGAATTTGATCGACGCCACGGTGCGCACCAATTACTTTCAGCAGGGTCGCGGCGACAGCGGCCACGTCAGTTTCAAGTTCGCCTCGAGACGTATCGAGCAATTGCCCAAACCCAGTCCCTATGTCGAAATCTTCGTCTACGCGGCACGCTTCGAGGGAATCCATCTGCGCGGCGGCAAGGTCGCGCGAGGCGGCATACGCTGGTCGGACCGGAAAGAGGATTACCGTACCGAGGTGCTGGGTCTGATGAAGGCTCAAATGGTCAAGAACGCGGTTATCGTGCCGGCCGGTTCCAAGGGCGGATTCATCACCAAGCTGCTGGCGGGCGTTCCACCGGGCGAGATTTATGCCGAGGTGCAGGCTTGCTACTCGCTCTATATCAGCGCCTTGCTCGAACTTACCGATAACCGCGTCGGTACGGAAATCGAGCAGCCGCAGAAAACCCGGGTTCACGACGAGCCCGATCCCTACCTGGTAGTGGCTGCCGACAAGGGTACGGCGGCATTTTCGGATGTCGCCAACGGCATCTCCGCGGAGCACGATTTCTGGCTCGACGATGCCTTCGCCTCGGGCGGTTCCCAGGGATATGATCACAAGAAGATGGGCATAACCGCGCGCGGCGCCTGGGAATCGGTGAAACGCCATTTCCGCGGGCTCGGAAAAAATATCCAGAAAGAAAAATTCACCGTCGCCGGCATCGGCGACATGTCGGGAGACGTGTTCGGCAACGGCATGCTGCTGTCGCCCTGTATTCAGCTGGTGGCCGCCTTCAACCACTTGCACATCTTCATCGACCCGGACCCCGATATCAAGAAGAGTTATGCAGAGCGCGAGCGCCTGTTCAAGATGGCGCGTTCCACCTGGAACGACTACGACAAGAAACTGATCAGCAAGGGCGGCGGCGTATTCTCCCGCAAGGCAAAGCAGATCGATCTGACGCCGCAGATACAGCAGCTGCTGCAATGCAAGGAAGAGCACCTGACACCGGACGAGCTGATCGTTTATATCCTCAAGGCCCCGGTCGACCTGTTGTGGAATGGCGGTATCGGCACTTATATCAAGGCATCGACGGAAACCGACGCCGAGGTGTCCGACAAGAGTAACGACGCGATACGCATCAACGGCAGGCAGGTTCGCGCGAAAGCGATCGGTGAAGGCGGTAATCTCGGTGTGACCCAGCGCGGCAGGATCGAGTATGCGCTCAACGGCGGCCTGTGCTACACCGACTCCATCGACAATTCGGCTGGCGTCGATTGCTCCGACAACGAGGTCAATATCAAGATCCTGCTGTCGCAACTGGTCAAATCCGGACGCCTGTCGAAAAAAGACCGCAACCGGCTGCTCGTGGACATGACCGACGAGGTCGCGCAGAAATGCCTGTTCAACAATTATAGACAGACCCAGATCATCGATAGCATCGAAAAGAATGCCGGCTCGAGGATGTACCAGCACGCCCGTTTCATGCGCCACCTCGAGGACGGCGGTATCCTGAGCCGGCGGCTCGAATACCTGCCCAGCGACAAGCAGATCACGGATCGAATCGCCAAAAACCAGGGCCTGACCCGTCCCGAGCTGTCGATACTGCTTTCCTATAGCAAACTCACCTACAAGAATGCCCTGCTCGAAGCATCGTCGCTGACCGAGGAGTGCTACGACAGGTTGCTGCTGGGGTATTTCCCGCGCCTGATACGCGACCGCTTTGCGGATGAAATCCTGCAGCACCCGCTACGCAAGGAAATCATCGCGACGATTCTCAGCAACCAGATCGCCAATAACATCGGTATCGGCTTCGGTTCGCGGATCCGCGAGGAAACCGGCTGTACGATCGAGGATATCGCCAAGGCCTACGTGGTCTGCGTCGAGGTTTTCGACCTCTACGATACCTGGCGAAAGCTCGAACGGCTCGACAACGTGGTACAAGAGCAGGATCGCTACGAGGCATTCCAGGCCGTCAGCGGGCTGCTCGAACGCTCTATCAGCTGGCTGTTGCGCAACCAGCCGTCCGATTTCAAGGTCAGCCACGTGATCGAGCGCTACAAGACCGACACCAGGATTCTGCGCAAGGTCATTTCCAGGGCGATCGTCGGCCGGTCGCGCAAGAATTACACCACCGCGCGGCGGCATTTCATCAAGTACCGCCTGCCCGCGGAGCTGGCCCAGGAACTCGTCGACAAGATTACCCTGGCGTCGGCTTTCGATATCGTCGAGATCAAGTCGCGGCTGTTCAGCGATACCGAGAATGTCGCCAAGCTGTTTTACGCGCTTTCCGAGCGCCTGCAGTTGCCCTGGATCCGCGATGCCATCTCGCACACTATCGTGCGTAATCACTGGAATAACCTGGCAATACTCAACCTGCGCAACGACCTGCACGCCAATCAGCGCAACCTGACCGAGCTGGTGCTGCAAATCGTCGACAACAAGCGTCATACCACCAAGGCGATGGCAATCTGGGAATCGCATCACGGCGAGGCCCTGCAGCGCTATGACAGTATCCTCAACGAGTTCAGTGCGATGCGCACCTGCGATTTTCCGACGCTGAGCGTGGCGGTTGCCGAGGTCCGGCGCCTGGTACAGCTGAGCAAGCGCGAACACGAAGGTTTTGCGAGCGTTTAATAATAATTTCAATAGTTTAAATTTAATAATTAAAGTCAAGTCTGATTGTTTTGTGAAGTTCCGGGTTAACAGGTCTGGCGTATGAGCGGTTTTCAGGAAAGCTTCGATCGTCGCGTCTGGGAAGTCGTCGCCGCAATTCCGCCGGGCCGGGTGATGGGCTATGGCGAGGTCGCGAGGGCAGCGGGTTTTCCTCGCTACTCGCGCATGGTCGGCGCGTCGATGGGGCGTTCGCCCGATCCCCTGCCCTGGCATCGCGTGGTTCGCTCCAACCGAACCCTGGCATTCGAGCAGGGCTCCCGCGCCTACCGCGAACAGGCCCGGTTGTTGAAACAGGAAGGTGTGCGCTTCGAGGGCCCGAAGATCATCGAAATCGAGACGGAAGACAGTCTTGATCGTATCCTGTGGGGACCGCAAGACTAGTTGATGAATAATCGCCGGAACGCATTCAGGCACGCATGTTTCTGGGTGCTGGCGATAGGCATCTGCCATACACCCGGCCTGCAAGCGCAAATGGCCGGTATCAGCGCCGGGGTTATCGGGCAGCCGATTTCACAGATTCTAGTCACCGGCAATACCAGGACCCAGCGAAAGTGGGTGCTCGAATGGGCCGATATTCATGCGGGCGATATCCTGACCCTGCCGAAACTCAGGCGCGCGCGCCAGGAGTTGCTCGATACCGACCTGTTCAGGACTGTCAACCTGCAGGCCGAGCGCTACGAGAACGGGGAGCTGGCGCTGCGTATCATTATCGAGGAGCGGCACTACTGGCTGCTGCTCCCCCGGCTCAGCCGCAATGCGGACGGCGACGTCAAGGTCGGCATGCGGTTGCGGGCTTACAACATGCAAGGCGCCGATCGCACCCTGGATCTACTGGTGCAGCGGGAAGACCAGGCAGACGGCGACAGTACGGACGAATATCGCCTGAGCTACAAGTTACCGCTATACCGGTCACCTTATGATCTCGCCTGGACACTGAAACACGAGATCGAGAACAACGAGATAGACGGCTTTGCCAACGTCGAGACCGTCGACCAGGCGACGATGGCGATCTCGCGCGATATCGATATCGACAGCCTGTCTTACCCGCTGAGCATTATTGGAGGGGTCAATCTTGTCGATCGGGATTTGCGGGAGCCATATCCCGATTCGATCGTCGCCCGCGAAGCCGGTACATTCAATCAATTGGTCGTGGGCCTGAACCTCGACGACCTGCACTCGGAACGTTACCGGCGTTTCGGCAGCTATTATTCGATTGCCTTCGGCAGAGGCTTCGAATGGCTGGGTTCCGATTACAACACTAATACCGTGGAATTCGAAACAATTCAGATGATACGTCTGAACCGCTACGACAACTTTAATTTCCGGGTCGTCCTGGAAGCATCGAGAGACAGCCCCTTCGACTACCCGGCCTTCGGTATCGGCGGCGGTTCGACGATTCGCGGCCTGGAAAATTTCGACGACCGCGGCAATGCTCGCCTGTTCGGCAATTTCGAGTATATCGTCGCTTACCGCCGGCATCCCGGCGTGCAGCACAGCTTGTTCGTCGATGTCGGCAATGTTTACGAAGAACTTCACGATCTCGATCTGGGCGATATGCATTACACCCTCGGAACCGGTTTTCGCTGGAAGATAGAGGCTTTCGTGAAAACCGACCTGTTTCTCGACTTCGGTTACGATTTTGAAGCCGACGAAGGCAAGCTATACGGCGGTACTTCGCTGCCGTTTTAGAAAGTCCGGATCAGCGGTAAGCGCCCGCGGTGATGAACTCGGAAAAGGTTTCGCACCAGACCAGCACCGCCCCGTATTCGCCGAGGTCGATACCAGGCGGGATATCGAGGATGAAATTTTCGAAGGTTTTAACCGCACCGATTCTCGCCGACTGCTGCTTGACCTCGAGAAAATCGCCCTCGTTCAACACCAGTTCCCTGGTCAGGTAAAGCTGGTAATCGGGTCCGGGCGCCAGTGACCCGATGAAGCCGATCTTGTCCGCGGTTATCGCAATTTCGCCTTCACCCCAGTGCAAAAAATCGCTGCCCGGCAAATCCCGGCGAAACTCGGCCCTGTAAATAGCCTGTTCCGTGCCCGCATCGACCGCGGTTTTGCTGGGTGCCTCGGGAGCGGTCAGGATCGGCAGCAGATAAATGCCGAGCGCAAAACCGACACCCAGGGCAATGCCGTGGGTGACGAGGATGCGAATCGATTTGAACATCCGTCCAGTCCTGGTTGTCGAAACGCCGGATTATGTCCATCGAATAGTAAAAAATCCATCGTAAAACTGCTAAAGTGCCCGCCGATATTTCGGGAAACCCATCATGAGTCACGAATACGATTACGATTTGATAGTCCTCGGCGCCGGCAGCGGCGGTCTTTCCGTCGCCGAGCGCGCCGCGAGTTACGGTCAGCGATGCGCCGTGATCGAGCGCGGCAAGATCGGCGGCACCTGCGTCAACGTCGGTTGCGTACCGAAGAAAATCATGTGGTTCGGCGCCAACCTGGCGCAGATGATCGACGATGCCGGCCACTACGGCTTCGATTTGAAGTGCGAGGGTTTCGACTGGCCGCAGCTGGTCTCCCGGCGCGAGGCCTATATCTCCAATATCAACAGGTATTACCACGGTCACATGAAAGATCTCGGCATCGAGGAAATCAGCGGCGATGGCAGCTTCGTCGATCCCCATACCGTCGCCGTGGACGGCAAGCATTACTCGGCAAACCATATCGCTATCGCCACCGGCACTCGCCCGCGCCTGCCGGATACGCCCGGGATCGAGCATGCGATCACCTCGGACGGTTTTTTCGCCCTCGAGCGGCAACCGTCTCACGTCGCGATCGTCGGCTCGGGTTATATCGCGGTCGAACTGGCCGGGGTTTTACAGGCTCTGGGCAGCGAGGTCAGCCTGTACCTGCGCAAGCACCACGTGATGCGCGAATTCGACGAGCTCATCAGCCGTACCCTGCTGGAGGAATTGACCCGTTCGGGTATCGATATTCGCATCGAGTGCGAAATCACCCGTATCGAACGCGGCGAAGACGGCTTGCTCAGGGTGCAGGATACCCATGGGGTCGGCAGCGAGCGGCTCGACCAGGTAATTTACGCCATCGGCCGCGACCCCGATCTCGCCGGACTGCGTCTCGATAACGCGGGCGTCGATGTCGACGGGGATGGATTCATCGAAACCGATCTTTACCAATGTACCAACCAGGCGCATATTTTCGCGCTCGGCGATGTTACCGGCCGCGCGCCGCTGACGCCGGTCGCGATTGCCGCGGGAAGACGTCTCGCCGACCGACTGTACGACAATCAGACCGATCGGCACCTCGATTACAAACTGATCCCGAGTGTCGTATTCAGCCATCCGCCGGCCGGTACCGTCGGCATGACCGAAGCGCATGCAAGAAGCGAATACGGCGATCGCGTCAGGGTCTACCAGACCCGCTTTACGGCCATGTATAACTCGATCAGCGGCCATGACGTACCGACGGCGATGAAGCTGGTATGCCTCGACGCGGAGGAGAAAATTATCGGTTGCCACATGATCGGGCCGGCGGTGGATGAAATCCTGCAAGGTTTCGCGGTGGCGATCCGGATGGGCGCCTGCAAGCGCGATTTCGATGACACGGTGGCGATCCACCCGACCAGCGCGGAAGAGCTGGTGACCATGCGTTAAGGTCTAACGAGCTGGTAAGTTATTATTTAGATACAAAAGCTTATAAGCTTTTTTTAATGTTTTTTGGCTAGAGCTGCAGGACGTCACGCATGCCATAGAGACCGGCTTCCCGGCCGGCCACCCAACGGCAGGCGCGAATCGCGCCGCGGGCGAAATTCATCCTGTCTGTCGCCCTGTGGACGATCTCGACCCTTTCGCCGTCGGCGGCGAACATGACCGTGTGCTCGCCGACGATATCACCCGCGCGGATGGTTTCGAAGCCGATGGTCTCTCGCTTTCGTTCGCCGGTTTGTCCCTGCCTGCCGTAGACCGCGCATTCGTCGAGGTCGCGGCCCAGGGTTTCGGCGATTACCCGGCCCATTTTGAGCGCCGTGCCCGAGGGCGCGTCCACCTTGTGACGGTGATGGGCTTCGATGACTTCGATATCGACACTGTCGCCCAGGACCCTGGCGGCGACTTGCAGCAACTCGAGACACAGGTTTACGCCGACGCTCATGTTCGGTGCGTAAACGATGGATATTTTCTCGCCTGCCCGGGACAGTTTGGCCTCGAGTTCGGCATCGCAGCCGGTGGTGCCGATTACCATGCGCCTGCCGTTTTCGAGGCAAAAGTCGACCTGATCGGTGGTCGCGGAAGGATGGGTGAAATCGATCAGGATATCGAATTCGGAGGCATCGAGACGGTCGACGATCTCGATCCCGTTGGCACCCAGCCCCGCGAGCATGCCGCTGTCCGAACCCAGCGACTCGTGCCCGGGTCGTTCGACAGCACAGGTCAGTTCGAGGTCGTCGGCCTCGTTGCAGGCGGTAACCAGGTTTCTACCCATGCGCCCGGCCGCGCCGGTTATCGCGATTCGCGTTACGCCGCTCATTTCAGGGCTTCATGTCTTCGAAAAATTTTTTCATATTGTCCAGCCACGAATTTTCGTTCGGACTGTGCTTGCGTGTCGCCTTGCCCATGGATTTGCCCAGTTTCTCGAGCAGATCCCGCTGTTCGGCGTTCAATTTTACCGGGGTTTCGACCACGATACGACAGATCAGATCGCCGATCGGGCCGCCGCGTACCGGTTTTACGCCCTTGCCGCGCATGCGGAACAGCTTGTGGGTCTGGGTCCCGGCCGGGATTTTCAGGTTCAACCTGCCGCCCAGGCTCGGCACTTCGATTTCACCGCCGAGCGCGGCGGTGACGATATTGATCGGCACCTCGCAATAGAGATTGGCGTTGTCGCGCTCGAATATGGGATGCGGTTTGACGTGTATCTGTACGTAGAGATCGCCCGCGGGAGAGCCCGACTCTCCGGCTTCACCTTCGTGGGCGAGGCGAATGCGATCTCCGCTATCGACCCCGGCGGGCACTTCTACCGACAAGGACTTGTGTTCCTTTACCCGTCCGGCGCCGTTGCAAGTAGTACAGGGATCGCTGATCGTGGTACCCGTGCCGCGACAGGTCGGGCAGGTTTGCTGGACCGAAAAGAATCCCTGTTGCATGCGTACCTGGCCGTGCCCGCCGCAGGTATTACAGGTATCGGGCGTGGTGCCGGGCTTCGCGCCGCTGCCCGAACAGGTGGTGCAATGCTTCAATGTCGGTACGCGGATCTTGACCGTAGTACCGGCGACGGCGTCTTCGAGGCTCAGTTCGAGGTTGTATTGCAGGTCTGCGCCCTTGCGCACGCGCGAACGGCCGCCGCCGAAGATGTCGCCGAAAATATCGCTGAACGCATCGCCGAATCCGCCACCGCCGAATCCACCTCCTGCGGTCTGGTCGACGCCGGCGTGACCGAACTGGTCGTAGGCCGCCCTCTTTTCGGGATTCGACAAAACCTCGAAAGCTTCCTTGGCTTCCTTGAATCGGTGCTCTGCTTCCGAGTCGTCGGGATTGCGATCCGGATGATACTTCATTGCCAGGCGGCGGAAGGCTTTCTTGATATCTGCTTCCGAGGCCGAGTTGGCAACGTCGAGTATTTCGTAGTAATCGCGTTTTGACATTGTTACTTTTCTATAAACGGCAAAAACCCGGCGCGATAATTCGCGCCAGGTTCGAATGTCGAAGTAACGAGATTAATCGTTACTTCTTGTCGTCTTCGTTGACTTCCTCGAATTCGGCATCAACCACGTCATCGGAAGACTCGGATCCCGCCGACGCATTTGCATCGGTCGCCTCCGGACCACCCTCGGACGTGCGTGCCGAGTAAGCCTTTTCCGCCAACTTGCTCGAAGCCTCGGCCAGTGCCTGGGTCCTGGCTTCGATATCCGCCCTGTCGGAGCCCTCGAGAGCCTTTTTCAGATCCTCGATTGCGGCTTCGATCTTCTGCCGGTCTTCGTCCTCGACCTGGTCGCCCAGATCCTTGAGCGATTTCTCGGCAGCATGAATCATCGCGTCCGCCTGGTTGCGGGTCTCGACCGTTTCACGGTGCTTGCGGTCTTCGTCGGCATGGGCCTCGGCATCCTTGACCATCGCATCGACTTCTTCATCGGACAATCCGCTGGAAGCCTTGATGACGATGCGCTGCTCCTTGCCGGTAGCCTTGTCCTTGGCCGAGACGTTGAGGATACCGTTGGCATCGATATCGAAGGTCACCTCGATCTGCGGCACACCGCGAGCCGCGGGCGGGATGTCCGACAGGTCGAAACGTCCCAGCGACTTGTTGGCCGTGGCGACCTCGCGCTCACCCTGCAGTACGTGTACGGTTACCGCGGTCTGGTTGTCCTCGGCTGTCGAAAAGGTCTGCGACGCCTTGGTCGGAATGGTGGTGTTCTTCTCGATCAGCTTGGTCATCACGCCGCCGAGCGTCTCGATACCGAGCGACAGCGGGGTGACGTCGAGCAGCAATACGTTCTTGACGTCGCCGCCGAGTACGCCGCCCTGGATCGCGGCACCGGAAGCCACGGCTTCGTCGGGGTTGACGTCGCGGCGCGGTTCGCGGCCGAAGAAGTTCTTGACCACTTCCTGAACCTTGGGCATGCGGGTTTGACCGCCGACCAGGATGATGTCGTTGATATCGGAGACCGATACATCGGCATCGTCGAGCGCGACTTTGAGCGGATCGATGGTGCGGGCGATCAGATCGTCGACCAGCGATTCCAGCTTGGCGCGCGTAATTTTCAGGTTGAGGTGTTTCGGGCCCGAGGCATCCGCCGTGATATACGGCAGGTTGACGTCGGTTTGCTGGCTCGAAGACAGCTCTATCTTGGCCTTTTCAGCGGCTTCCTTGAGACGCTGCATCGCCAAGGGGTCGCCACGCAGGTCCATGCCCTGCTCTTTCTTGAAAGCGTCCGCCAGATAATCGATCAGGCGCATATCGAAGTCTTCGCCGCCGAGGAAGGTATCGCCGTTGGTCGACAGTACTTCGAACTGATGCTCGCCGTCGACTTCGGCTACCTCGATGATCGAGATATCGAAAGTACCGCCGCCGAGGTCGTAAACCGCGATTTTCTTGTCGCCTGAAGACTTGTCCATGCCGTAGGCCAGTGCCGCGGCGGTCGGCTCGTTGATGATGCGCTTGACTTCGAGACCGGCGATCTTGCCCGCGTCCTTGGTAGCCTGGCGCTGCGAGTCGTTGAAGTACGCCGGTACCGTGATCACGGCCTCGGTGACTTCCTCACCGAGATAATCCTCGGCGGTTTTCTTCATTTTCTGCAGCACGCGCGCGGAAATTTCCGGCGGAGCCATTTTCTTGCCTTTGATTTCCACCCAGGCGTCGCCGTTGTCGGCCTTGATGATCTTGTAAGGCACCAGATTGATGTCTTTCTGGACCTCTTTTTCATCGTAACGCCGTCCGATCAGACGTTTGACCGCATACAGCGTGTTATCGGGGTTGGTGACTGCCTGGCGTTTTGCCGGCTGACCGACGAGAATTTCGTCGTCACTGGTAAACGCGACGATCGACGGTGTAGTGCGATCGCCCTCGGCATTTTCTATTACCTTGGGTTTGCCGCCCTCCATTACCGCCACGCAGGAGTTCGTGGTACCGAGGTCTATGCCTATGATTCTGCCCATTTAAATGCTCCAATAAAACTGTTCAAGTGAAACTTACACCCGATGTAGGGTTATTTTCCCTGCTTTCAAGCGGGTTCGGAAATCTTTTTCCGGTTTATTTCGCTACCACGACCATCGCCGGACGTACCAGGCGATCGTTCAACAGAAAGCCCTTTTGCATCACCTCGACCACGGTATTAGGCTCGGCGTCGGCCGACTCGGTCATGCTGATCGCCTGGTGTTTCTCGGGATCGAACTTCTCTCCGAGCGGATTGATTTGCTCGAGTCCGTGCTTTTCAAGCACCTGGACGAACATGTTCATGGTCAGGGACGAGCCCTCGCGAATACTTTCCAGCGTCGCGTTCTCGGCCTCGGCTGCCGCCTGCCCCATCTCCATGCTGTCGACGATGGGTAACAGGTTCTCCAGCAGGCTGCGGGTAGCGTACTTGTGGGCATTCTCGATATCGCGTTCGGCGCGCTTGCGATTGTTTTCGATTTCGGCGCGCAGGCGCATGATCTGGTCCCAGTAGTCCTTGATCGTTTGCTGCGCTTTTTCGAGTTGCCGTTCTATCGGTTCCTCGTCTTCCGTGGCTGCATCCCGGGAGTCTTCTGCAGGCTCGGGGATCACGTCCTCGAGTTCGACTTCTTCGCCGGGCTCGGTAGCCAGTGAATGTTCGTCGTCGACGTCGATCTTGCTCTGTTCTGGCGACATTAGGTACTCCGCTTGATACTTTTGTGCCGAGGTTGGTCGGATACGGCAGTTATATGCCCTGCTGCAAAATAGTGGGCTACAATTTAAGGATTATTTGCGAGTATTCAAGGCCGAAGTCAATAATTTTGCGGTAATGTCGACCACCGGAATTACCTGTTCGTAGGCTATACGGGTCGGTCCGATGACACCGAGAACGCCGACGATATCACCCTTGACCTGGTAGGGTGCGCCGACCACGCTGCAGTCCTGCAATACCGAGTGGCCGGATTCGCTGCCGATGAAGATCTCGACACCCTTTGCCGAGGTACAGCCATCGAGCAGCTTGAGCAAGTCCGTTTTCTCATTAAATACATTAAATATGCTGCGTAACTTATTGATATCGGAGAGTTCCGCATATTCCAGCAAGTTGGACTCGCCACTGGTGATCAGGTTTTCGCTGGCATTGAGACTGCAGACCTCGTCCATCGCCTCGAGTACCGTTTCCATGATCGCGTTGACGTCTGTGCGCAACTCGGCGAGTTCCTCGAGCAAAATCTCGCGCGCGCTTTCGAAACTCCGTCCGACCAGATATCCGGACAGGGTGCGGGCTGCCTGCTGCAGTTCGATATCGGTGTAGTCGCGGTCGACCTGGATGACCTTGTTATGCACGTCGTCCTTGTTGATTACCAGGATCACCAGCACCCGGCGTTCGCTGAGCTTCATGAACTCGATATGGCGGACTTCCGCGGGTGCGGTATGCGTCAGGCTGACGATGCCGGCAAGGTGTGTAACCCGGGAAAGGATATCGGTGGCGCTGTGGATCAGGTCGCTGGAAGTCTTGTCCTTGCTGAAGATTTCCGAAATCGCCTGGTGCGCGGATTCGGCAAGGTCGCCGACTTCGAGCAGGCTGTCGATGAAAAACCGGTAGCCGGCTACCGTGGGGATCCGGCCGGCGGAGGTGTGCGGGGAATCGACCAGTCCCATGTCTTCGAGCCTGGCCATGATATTGCGGATCGTCGCCGGACTGATATCGAGCCCCGACATTTGCGCCAGGCTCTTGGAGCCGACCGGCTGGGCGTCGCGTGTATACGAGTTGATCAGCTGACGCAGTAAAAGCTGAGCGCGTTCATCAAGTTCGTATTTTTCACTCATCGGGTCTGATATATTGGTGTCCGGCTACATATTAACTGCAAAACTGATGCAGGAGTATACAAGCTATATACTAAATCCCCGCAATTCAAGGGATTATGTGGGCTAGCCCGGGAAAATAAAGCAGAGACGATGCCGGTAAAATTCAATTCGATCGGCCTGGTAGTGCGCCAGGACATGCAATCGCGACAGGATAGCGTTCAGCAGGTAGTCGATGTGCTGGAGCGGCACGCCGCGGTCAAGGTGCATTTTCTCGATTTCGACCCGGCCACCCGCGAATTTTCCAATGTCGGTCTGGATCAGCTGGTCGAGGATGCCGACCTGGTCATATCGCTCGGCGGCGACGGTACCCTGCTGACCACCGCGCGCGCGCTGGTCGACAAGGATACGCCATTGCTCGGCATCAACCTCGGCCGCCTGGGCTTTCTCGCCGACGTGTCCTTCGACGACTTCGAAGCCTACCTCGAAGAGGTGGTCGCCGGGCGCTACACGGTCGAAGAGCGGTTTTTCATCCAGGGCCGCTACTACGAGGGCGAAAAATTGATTTCGACTCGAATCGCGCTCAACGACATCATTCTGCACAGCCACGAATCGGCCAGCATGATCGAGTACGAAATCTCCAGCGGCGGCGACCTGATTCACATCCAGCGCTCGGACGGCGTGATCGTCACCACGCCTACCGGTTCCACGGCCTATGCGCTGTCGGGCGGCGGTCCGATCATGCACCCGTCGCTGGAAACCCTCGCGATCGTACCGATCTGCCCGCATACGCTCAGTAACCGGCCCATCGTGCTGCCCGCCGACCAGCCCATCGAGGTGCGCCTCGGACAGGATTCGCTGCTCGCCAAGGTCAGCTTCGACGGCCATTCGACCCAAATCGTCAAGCACGACAACCGTATTCTGATCACCCGTTACCCGGAACCGCTTTCCCTGTTACACCCCGAGGACTACGATTATTTCAAGGTGTTGCGTGCCAAGCTTTACTGGAGTACTCACTACTAGTGCTCGAATCGATACAGATCAAGGACTTCGCGATCATCGATGCGGTGCAACTCGAACTCGAGCCCGGAATGACCGCGCTGACCGGCGAAACCGGCGCCGGCAAGTCGATTTTGCTCGATGCGATCAAGCTCGCCGCCGGCGACCGAGCCGATAGCGACAGTATCCGGGAAGGCGCGGATCGTGCCGAAATATCGGTTTGTTTTCGTCTCGACGACCAGCCCGAGGCCGCGAAATGGCTCGAAGACAATGAAATGGCCGCCGACGGCGAATGCGTGCTGCGGCGGGTACTCTATGCCAACGGGCGCAGCAAGGCGTTTATCAACGGCTGCAATGCGACCCTGCAGCAATTGCGCGCCCTCTGCGACCAGCTGATCGATATCCATGGTCAGCACGAGCACCAGTCATTGCAGAAAACCGCGGTGCAACGCGAATTGCTCGACGCCTATCTCGGCGATCCCGCCCTGATCGCCGAGGTGCGGGACAAGCACGCGGCTTTCCGGGACCTCGAAAAGCGGCTGCAGCAGGCACGCTCGGGATCGCAGCAGCGGGAACAGCGTATCGACCTGCTGGAACTCTACTGCGCCGAGTTGCGCGAACTGGATCTGCGCGACGGTGAATACGAATCCCTGCAACAGGAATTCAGGCGTCTGTCGAATGCCGGGCAGCTGATCGAGCGGGGTGCGGAAGTGCTGGATATGCTCTACGAAAACGAAGAAAAATCCGTGCAGTCCGAGCTCGCCCATTGCGAGCAACAACTGGCCGAGTTGACCGGCAGCGACAAGGCGCTTGCCGGCAGCCACGATTTGATCGGCGCCGCGCTGATCCAGGTCCAGGAAGCCAGTGCCGAGCTGCGCGCTTACCTGGATGGTATCGAGCTCGACGCCGAGCGCCTGGCCGAAGTCGACAATCGGATTGCGGCTATTCAGCAACTGGCCCGCAAGCATCGCATCGATGTCCCGGAGTTACCCGCGCTCGCGCGGCAACTGCAAGCCGAACTGGCCGAACTGCAGGGCGACGGCCAGGATATCGACGCGCTCGAGGCGGATCTCGGCAAGGCGCGCGAAGACTTCGAGTTCAGCGCTTCCGAATTGTCGCTGAAGCGCCGCCAGACGGCAGCCGCGCTGTCCGAGCAAATTACCCGGGTCATGCAGCAACTGGGTATGGAAAACGGCCGCTGCGTTATCGAGATCGAGTCGGAGCAGGAGCCGTCTTCGCATGGCAGGGATAATATTTCCTATCTGGTCAGCGCCAACCCCGGCCAGACGCCGAAGACTCTCTCCAGGGTAGCCTCGGGTGGAGAACTATCCCGCATCAGTCTCGCGATACAGGTCATCATGAGCGAATCGTCGAGAATTCCGACGCTGATTTTCGACGAGGTCGACGCCGGCGTCGGCGGGGCCGTCGCCGAGATCGTCGGCCGCAAGCTTCGCCTTTTGGGCCGCGACCGGCAGGTACTTTGCGTAACCCACTTACCGCAGGTCGCGTCCCAGGCGCATCAGCATTTTCGCGTCGTCAAGCAAAGCCTGGCCGACGATACCAGGACCGCGGTGGTCGCGCTGGACCGGGCCGAGCGTCTGGAGGAAATCGCGCGCATGCTGGGGGGCGTCACGATAACCGAGCAATCGCGCGCTCATGCCAGCGAGATGATGGCCTCGGCAGATTGATCGTCGCTGGATGGGTTACTTCTTGTTGAAATGGCCGTATAGCACCATCGTGTGCTCGGTGATCGTAAAGCCGTACTTGTCGGCGATTTCTTTTTGCCGCTGTTCGATGATTTCGTCGTAAAATTCGACTACCCGTCCGGTGGCAATATCGACCAGGTGGTCGTGATGATCGCCGTCGTTGATTTCGAAGACCGCGTGCCCGCCGTCGAAATGATGGCGGGTTACCAGGCCCGCGGTCTCGAACTGTGTCAGCACCCGGTAAACGGTCGCCAACGCGATTTCCTCGCCCGATTCGAGCAGCAGCTTGTAGATATCCTCGGCCTTGAGATGACGGTCTTCCGAGCTTTCCAGCAGTTCGAGAATTTTCATCCGCGGCAAGGTTACTTTGAGGCCCGCGTTCTTGATATCGGCTGTTTCCATATTCAGGTGCTCTCAGTATTTGCAGCAGGATGGTGACGGCAGTATTATCCCGCCTTCTGAATCGTTTGTCGGCAGTATGATTTATCGACTATTCCAGGCATTTCTCGTCACCTCGGCGGCTATTGTAGCATTGTCGGCTTGCGTCTACCGAATGGATATCCCGCAGGGGAATCGCGTCGATCCGGCGCTCGTGGAACAGCTGGAAATCGGCATGTCGCGCAAACAGGTTCAGTTTCTGCTCGGCACTCCGGCGATCGTCGATCTCTATCATCCCGATAAATGGTTCTATGTTTATTACCTCAAAAACGGCGAAGACGGCAGCGTCGAGAAACGCGTCATGACCCTGACTTTCAGCAACGACCTGCTCGCCGATATCGAGGGATCGATCAATCCCGGCTAGCTTCTCCCGCGCCCTTGCCGGTTTTCAGACCCCGGGCCGCGCGTTGACGGCGGATCTCCTTGGGATCGGCGATCAGCGGCCGGTAAATCTCGATCCGGTCGCCGTCCTGTAACTCGTAATCATCGGTCACGGCCTTGCCGAAAACGCCGAGATCGCTGTTGTCGAGGTCGATTTCCGGGAAATGCCGATCGATACCCGAAAGTCTTATCGCCTCCCGCGGAG
>JASFKL010000017.1:0-20705 GCA_050118655.1 Gammaproteobacteria bacterium
CGGTGATCGCGGCGATCTCGTCGCCGAGGCCGAGCTTCGCGGCGACCTCGTCGAGCGTCTCCGCGGCGACGATGGTCATGTCCATATCGCAGATCAGTAATCGCTTACCCAGCTCGTCGCGAGGCTGCAGGTAGACGTCGGCCTCGTGCAGCCCCGCGCGCAGGCGCTCGAGCAGCGACCAGGCGGCGGCCGGCGTGCACTCGAAATCGAGCCGGCAGGCACTGGCGCCTATCCGCAGGGCCTCGCCGTCCACCACGCCGGCGAGTACTTCGCGCGCCGCCGCAAGCGCCCCGTCGAGTTCGCCCCGGCAGCAAATCGTCGCCGCGAAAGCCAGCGGCGAGTCGCCGCGTCGCAGCCAGCGGGGAGGATCGCTCATTGCATCGCCGGAAAGTGCAGGTACTGCACGTCGTTGATGTTCGGCAACGAGCGAAGAATTTCGAGGTTTTCGTTGTCGAGCGGCTCGTCGATTTCCAGCAGCACGATGGCATTACCGTCGCGCGCGTCGCGGCCGAGGTGCATGTTGGCGATGTTGATGCCGCGCTGCGAGCAGCTGGTGCCGATGTCGCCGATGACGCCCGGCTTGTCGTAGTTGGTGATGTAGAGCATGTGCTCGCCGAGCGTGGATTCGAGCGGAATCCCCTTGACGTCGATCACCCGCGGCTGGTTCTTGATCAGCGTGCCGCAGATACTGCGCGACATGCTCTCGGTCTCGACGCCAACGGTGATCCGGCAGGGGTACTCGTCGCGACCCTCGTTGTGCGCCTCGATGATGTTGATATTGCGATCGTGGGCGACCTCGCGCGCGTTGACCGAGTTGACATAGCTCGAATGCTGCTCGAGCACCGATTGCACCACCTGCACGGTCAGCGGCGAGACGTTCAACTCGTTGGCCTCGCCGCCGTAGGTGATCGTCAGCGATTTGATCGGATCTCGCGTCAGCTGGCCGACGAACGAACCCAGATTGCGCGCCAGCTGCAGGTAGGGACGCAACGTCTGCGCTTCCTCGGCGCTGATGCTCGGCGCATTGATCGCATTGTTGATCGCGCCGGTGAGCAAAAAGTCGCTGATTTGCTCGGCGATCTGGATCGCGACCTTTTCCTGCGCCTCGATGGTCGACGCGCCGAGGTGCGGCGTACAGATCACGTTGTCGAGGTCGAACAGCGGATTGTCGCGCGCGGGCTCGACCGCGTAGACGTCGAGCGCCGCGCCCCTCAGGTGCCCGCTTTCGAGCGCCGCCTTCAGGGCGAGCTCGTCGACCAGTCCGCCGCGCGCGCAGTTGATCAGCATCGCGCCGGGTTTCATCTTGTTGATCGCCGTGGCGCTGATGATGTTCTCGGTCTCGGACGTCTTCGGCACGTGCAGCGAGACGATGTCCGAGGTCGAAAGCAGCGTGTCGAGATCGACCTTCCTGACGCCGAGCCTGTCGGCGCGCTCCTCGGTCAGGAACGGGTCGTAGGCCTGTACGTGCAAGCCGTAACCGATGGCCTTGGCGGCGACGATCGAACCGATGTTGCCTGCGCCGATCAGGCCCAGCAGCTTGCCGGTCAACTCGACGCCCATGAAGCGTGACTTTTCCCACTTGCCCTCGTGGGTCGAGCGGTTGGCCTGCGGGATATGGCGCGCCAGCGCCAGCATCATCGCCATCGCGTGTTCGGCGGTGGTAATCGCGTTGCCGAGCGGCGTGTTCATGACCACGATGCCGCGCCGCGTGCAGGCCGGTACGTCGACGTTGTCGACACCGATGCCGGCGCGGCCGACGACCTTGAGTTTTTTCGCGTGCTCGAGCAACTCGGCCGTGACCCGGGTCGAAGAGCGAATCGCGAGGCCGTCGAAATCGCCGATCATGTCGTTCAGCTCCTCGGCGGACAGCTTGCTCGACTGCACCACGTCGACACCGCGTTCCTCGAACACCGCGACCGCCTGGCTCGACATCGAATCGGAAATCAGCACTCTCGGTTTATCCATCGTGTTTCTCCTGCGGGGAAAGTTGGTATTCGGCAAAGGCCCAGTCGAGCCAGGGCGTCAGCGCCTCGAGGTCGGCGGTCTCGACCGTCGCCCCGCCCCACAGGCGGAACCCGGGCGGCGCGGCGCGGTAGTTGCCGATGTCGTAAGCGGCGCCCTCCTGTTCGAGACGCGCGACCATCGCGTTGATCGCCGCCTGCCGATCGCCGGCCGGCAGGCGAATGAAATCCTCGTCGACCACTTTCAGGCACATCGAGGTCGGCGAACGCGTCGCAGGATCGCGCGCTAGCCAGTCGATCCACGGTGTTCTCGCGACCCAGGCCTCAATGCACTCGAAGTTGGCGCGGGTACGTTTCCAGAGCGCCTCGCGCCCGCCGATACGCTCGGCCCAGTCGAGCGCGGTGTGCAGGTCTTCGAGGGCGAGCATACTCGGCGTATTGATAGTCGCGCCCTGAAAGATCCCGTCGACGAGCTTGCCGTCTTTGGTCAGGCGAAACAGTTTCGGCAACGGGAACCGCGGCGTCGTGGTTTCGAGCCGTTCCACCGCGCGCGGACTCAGGGCCAGCATACCGTGCGCGCCCTCGCTGCCGAGCACCTTTTGCCACGACCAGGTGACGACGTCGAGCTTCGAAAAATCCATCGGCATGGCAAAGGCTGCCGAGGTCGCGTCGCAAAGTACGAGGCCCTGGCGCCCGGCGTCGAGCCAGTCGAGATCGGACAGGCAAACGCCGCTGGTGGTACCGTTGTATACCGTGACCAGGTCATGATCGTTTTCGACCCTGTCGAGATCCGGCAGATCGCCGTAATCGGCCTCGACGACGGTGAGGTCTTCGATGCCGAGCGTCCGCAGGTCTTTCGCCCAGTCGCCGGAAAAGCTTTCCCAGACCAGCACGTCGACCGGGCGCGAGCCGATCAGCGACCAGAGCGCGATCTCGAAGGCGCCGGTGTCGGAGCCCGGCACGATGCCCAGCTTCCAGTCGTCCGGCAGGCCGAGCAGGCGATGCGAGCGGTCGATGGCGTCCTTGAGACGTTGTTTGGGGAGTCTGGCGCGGTGGCTACGGCCGAGAAACTCAGTGTTTAGATGGCTTAAATCCCAGCCGGGATATTTCTTGCACGGCCCCGAAGAAAAGCGCGCGTCCGCAGGCAACGCATGCGGGCGCACGGGAAGGCCATGGGCTTCCTCGTTCATGGTTTCAACCTCTGGTTGTAGGGCGGTTTGCTCCGCCAGGCGCGACGAAGCATATCACTTTCGCGGTTAATTGGAACAGGTGGTGCGGCCGAAGATCGAGTACCATTGCAGCCGGGAACTGCCCGCCCCTGATATTACCGGGCGATTGGCCCGACAATAAATTAAAGATTCAAGGAGGAGAGGAAATTGCTCCGTAAAATCAGATGCTTGCCGGCACGCCAATCTCGACGCGCCGATTGTCGAATCAACACGATAATAACCATTAAAAGGTCGAAGACCTTTTAAACGAGCGGTTATGCGGAAATAGAACCGTGAAAAAACCCCGCTATAGATAAAATCGAATTTGGAGACTGGCCAGTTCCAGAAAAGTTGGTCGCGCCAGGAGGGTAAATTCAATCCGGGCGTCCTCGGAAAACTTGATAAATATCACCTTGACTAAAATAAGCGGCCTTGAGACCAATGATCCTCGTGGGGTAATATTATTTGAGCACTTATCGTTTCCACAAAAACTGGACATCCCGGGTTCTCCCGGGGATCAATTATCCGAACGAAATCCAAATCTTGAGCGCCTAACTATCGCAATCTCAAAAATCCGAGTTGCTCAGAGACCGAGGAACAAGTTTGTTCACGATAGTCTTGTTAGCAGTGAAGACGGTGACTATCTCGAACTACCAGTAGCTACGGCACGAGGGAAGCTAAAAACTGATGTTCAAAAGGTTAAACTTACCCACTCAAAAAGAACAACTGTCGGAATTAGTACAGCTCGGAGAGCGCTTTACAAAGTTGTATTTCAAAAAGACCTGCCCCCACCATGGAACGGTTCCGCATATCAGGCGCATGCTGTCGGACCAAATGCCCGCTACGCCTGCATTTGGCCGCTGATGCGAGGCGTTACGTGACTCTCCGGTTCTCGATGGAGAACAATGCCCGCCCCTGACGAAATCCTGAGCGGACTGCATGAAATTGCCAACAACTGGCAAATGCTTGCCATTTTCTGGCATGTCTATTTTGCAGTTCTTGCCCTGTTTCTCATATCGGGCATACGCCCTGAAAAGCGACTCGTCGGTTTCTTGCTATGTTTGCCACTCTTGTCCGTGAGCGCTCTGGCGCTGGCATCCGGCAACCCGTTCAACGGTATTTTCTTTATCTTGTGCGCCGCGGCATTGTTGTTTATCTCGTTCCGCTTGCCGCGAGAAAAAATTCGAATAGCCCCTGCATGGGTCACGATGACGGGTGCAATCATGTTTGCCTTTGGCTGGGTTTATCCTCATTTTCTCGAGTCGGCGTCGTTCTACCCTTACCTGTACTCAGCCCCTGCAGGCCTTGTTCCGTGCCCCACGCTCTCGATAGTTATCGGTCTATCCATTATTGTCGGCAGCCTTGGCGTTCGCGCATGGTCGATCGTGCTGGGCCTGAGCGGTGCTTTTTACGGCGTTTTTGGAGCTGTACACTTAGGCGTGTCTCTTGACTGGATTCTGCTTTTGGGCGTGCTGGCAGTCATATTTACTTTCCGCAAGGACACTAAAAGAGACCCGCATCATGCAGCCACATAACCGGCAATCGCGAGGCCCGATTTCGTCACCTGGCAGGCGCATGCAGCCGGACCTGGCTGCGGCCGGACGCCGAAGGCAAGGTTAGCAATCATTCAGTATCATGGTTGATGTCAAAATCAGAGTAGCCCGGTTAGAAGATGCCGATGCAATAGGAGCATTGATATTTTCGCTGGCAAGCAAATTCATCACGCCTGAATTCAGCGCCGAGGCAGAGCAGGAATTTTTATCCTCCAACGACGGTAAATCGGTAGCCGATAATATGAATAAAGGGTTCTCGTATTTCGTCGCGGAAGACAAGGGCAGGCTGGCGGGAGTAGTCGGGATAAAGGATAACTCACACATTTACCACCTGTTCGTGGCCGAAGAGTACCAGGGCCAGGGCCTGGCAACACGCCTGTGGTCCGAGGCAAGAGACGAATGCAGGCGCGAGGACAAGCGGAAAACGATAACGGTCAACTCTTCGAATAATGCCGTGGGTTTTTACGAAAGGTCGGGATTCGTGCGCAAGGGTGCGATGGTTGAACACAACGGCGTTCTATATAATCCCATGGAACACAAAATCGGTCGCTAAGCGGCGGCTGTTCCGCCCGGCGCAGCCCGGGATCAATACATTCAGGAGAAAAACCATGCCAACCGACACGCCAGCCACGGATTACAAATTCGTAGTGCTGCTCAATAAAAAGCTGGAACCCGGTGTCGCCTTGAATGCAACTGCTCACATGGTCGCTGCACTGATGCAAAAAGCCAGCGGCCCGGAGCAGGCAAACATGAAGTTTCTCGACTACGAGGATGCCGATGGCCAGATACATCCGGTTTCGGGATTGTCCCTGATCGTGTTGCGGGCAGATAACTCGAATAAAATTCGCACCGCCAGGACGCGTGCGATGGAAGATAATATATTGCATGTCGATTTCACCGAATCGATGACCGGCGATACTTACGTCGAACAGATGCAAAGAACGAGCTCCCTCGCGGAATCCGAACTCAATTACTATGGATTATGTATGTTTGGAAACAGGCAGCAGATAAATGCCATTACCTCGAAGTTTTCACTCTGGCGATAAGTAATGGCTCACAGGATTCTCGCGATCAGAGAGGTCGGTGTCTATTGAATTTTTGCCAGGCCGATCCCTGGATCAGGCAACTCGAACGAGTTAATAGATTCAACGTTTTAAAGCGCATAACCGCACTTGACAGAAAATCGACAGTGCTTCTGTGCCTCCTCTGTACAGGATTTTTTTCTCCCGCTTGTCTGGCCGCGTCGACGGATCAGATCGAGAAATCGGGCGATATTATTCAGGTACTAATACCGGCGATAGCATACGGTACGACGTTTTGCCTGGATGACAAGGAAGGCCGCGCGCAATTCTATAAATCGTTCCTTACCAACCTGGGAGTGACATACGGTTTGAAATATTCGATCGATAAAAAGCGTCCTAACGGCGGCGATCAATCTTTTCCCTCGGGTCATACCTCGGCGGCATTTCAGGGGGCGGCATTCATTCACAAGCGATACGGCTGGAAATACGGCATCCCGGCCTACCTCGGCGCGGCTTTCGTCGGCTACAGCAGGGTCGAATCGGACAATCATTACACCGAGGATGTCGTCGCGGGGGCGGCGATTGGCGTAATCAGCAGCTTTTGTTTTACCACCCGTTACAAGGGAATAACCATAACCCCGGTTGCCGACAAAGGTTATTACGGTCTGAGCCTGAACGCCGGGATGTAAATCGATCGAAGCGCCCGGTGCCAATTGAAATCGTAAAGACACCGGCCCCTTTGATTCGGGCGCGGGCCGATCAGGCGTCGAAGATGATATTCAGGTCGAAGACGAACTCGAACAGGTAGATTTCGTAGCAGATCAGCAGCAGGTAGCCGGCGCAAAAAAATTGCAGCAGGCGCTCGACGCTGCAGGCGCCGAAGAATTTGCGTCGCACCACGGCCACCAGGAATACCAGCGGTATCCCGGTCAGGGCGATCTTGCTGGCCAGGAAGCCGTCTATACCGCGCTCGAGAGCCGAGGCCATGAAGATATTCGCCTCGATCGCGCCATGGTTGAGCAGGTTCAGCGTGAACAGCGCGTCGACGCAACTCAACAGCAACACGCCGAGCGCGAGGTAGAGCACGCGCGGTTCGTACCAGTCGAAAAGGAACAGGTGATCGTCGGCCTCGCGCCGTCCGAACCGACGCCGCGGCCTGAAATTGCCGTACACGAAGGCGCGCCAGGTTTCCTCGCGGCGATCCGTGTTCTGCCGGCGATCCGGGAGAAAGCCGCCCTCAGACATCGCGCCTCGCGACCGGCCTTAGCAGGTGGGAGCCGGGTTTTCCGGAGGTGTCTGCGCCAGGGGGAAAATCGACTGTCGATTCTTCGCTGTGGTGATTGCCTGACATCGGAGTCCTTTCGTAACCAAAAACCATAGGCCCGTTATACTACGCGAGCCTCGTTCCGTTTTATTTGAATCAGTTGGCAGTTTGGCCCATGCCGTGCGCAGGCTCGAACGCCCTGTTTCGAATTTTCGAGGCCGGTCCCGGCGCCGACCCGCGGCGAATCCCTGATCGTCGGGCCGCGCAGATATAGCTGGCCGGCCCGGTTCTCCGCTACCCGAGCCCGCGTAGCTGCTTGCGACCTTCCGGCTTGCAGGGAGATTTCGAACCGGGACTCCGCGCATCGATCGGGCCGGGCGGTTTCGCTCGATAGCAAAACATACTGCTCCTGGATCGCACCCGGGCGGCTATACTATGCCTGTCATCCGTATTCCGTTTAATCGACCTGTCCGCCATGAACAAGCGCGGTTGTTACTGCGAGTTATGGGACAAGGATCCCGGCTACTTCGAATCGCTCGGCGTACCGCGGGGATTCTGCGGCTTTTGCCAGACCTGCGGCAAACCCGGGCATACCCGGCATTTCCCGGGCGGAGTTCCCTATACCGGCTGCTGGTGCGATTTTCACTACCGGCTGTTGTCGTTCGTCCACCCGCTCGGGAATCCGGGGATACTGCTCTATTTCTCGCTCTGCGGCCTGCTCCTGTGGATTATCTGGTAACCGCGGACCGGGGTTTGTTTCGCCGTGATTCAGGCTTTAGAATATCGGCTGACATGTCGATACAGGATAGGGCAAGGTGGCAAATACCGCGCTATTGGCCGACCTCGAAAAAGCCGTCGATCCGCTCGGGCCGCTGGACGAAAGCCCGCTCGACTTCGGTCCCGACCCGCGGGTCTCGGCCGATATTCGCGAATTGACGAGCCTGCAGAGCTATCCGACGGAATCGCACCTGGCAAATCGGCAGGCGAGAATCGAAGCCGTCGTCGAGGCGGGGGAAAGACTGGAGTCGCGCGCGCCGCCCGATTGCGTCTCGAAGCCCGCCGTCGCCTGCGTCAGGCTTGCTCCGCCGGGCGACGAATAAGATCGACACCTCGACCTGTCTGCGTACCGCGCTGCGGCGGTCGATGCCCTCGGCATGCAGCCGCTTCGACGGATCCGAACACCCGATGAATCGTCGTCGAGAGAATCGACGCCGCGGAAACGGGCTTGCCGTTTGCGGCACCCCATTCTCCGATCGACAGGCTGGCAAATGGTGTCACTGCAAGAACTGATTTCGAACTACGGCTATGCCGCGATCGCCGTCGGCACCTTCTTCGAGGGCGAAACCATCCTGATCCTGGGTGGATTTGCGGCGCATCGCGGATATCTCGAGTTGCCCTGGGTGGTCGTCAGCGCTTTCCTCGGCACCCTGTTCGGCGACCAGCTGTATTTTTATATCGGCCGTTCGAAGGGGATATCCGCGCTCGCCGAGCGCCCTGCATGGAAGGCGAAATCCGAGAAGGTTTTCCACCTGCTGAATAAACACCAGACCTGGCTGATTCTCGGCTTCCGATTCATTTACGGCATTCGTACCGTCACGCCGTTCCTGATCGGAGCCAGCCGGATCGACCCGCTGCGCTTTTTGATCCTGAACACCGTCGGCGGTCTCGTCTGGGCTGCGGCGGTCGGCACGCTGGGCTACCTGTTCGGTCAGACGCTGGAGTTCATCGTCGCCGATCTGAAAAAATACGAGCTCTACGCGTTCGCGGGTATGGCCGGCGTGGGCCTGCTGGTCTGGGTCTTCTACCAGTGGAAAAAACTGGCTTCCTCGCGCAAATACCGACCCGATTCCGGGTCGGACCCGAAATAGAAAAATGCGGCCGGCCGGCGGCCGTTAGCAGCCTGCTGCGATCGAGACAAAAAGGGGCGGAGGGAATATTGCCCCCGCCCCGCTCGTCCGCCGAAACCGGGAACCGTGCGGGCGGTTACCGGGCGGCGGGCTCGATGATTACTCTCCAGGCGGCGAGCAGCAGCGGGAAAAACACACCGAAAGCGAGCAGGCCGTAAGCATAGATCGTCACCAGGACATCCTTTACCCGGTCCCAGGTCGAACCGGACAGTTCCGGGACGACGCTGGCGGCAAGATCGGCAACGGCCGATAACGCGGCCGCGGGTTTTTCGGCTAGCTCGGGCGCCGGTCCCGGAAGGGAAGCATCCGCCGTAGTGTTCATAGAAGTGTCAACCTCGGCAAGGTCATACCGCGAAATTGCGGGGTTAAAATTCTGCGCCTTCCACGCCAAAAAACAAGATACCGGAATAAATATTTTTACGCCGCTTCCGCTCGCGGCGGGCGGGTGTCGATGGCGCCTTTCAGGCAGCTCTCGCCAGAGGTTATACTAAACCCCGAATCTTCCCGAATCCGGTGGACCCGATGGAAATTCATAATTCGCTCAGGCCGGAAATACCCGGCCGGGACGCGTAAGCCTGGCGCGCAAACCCGACACCGGCGGCGACCCGAGCGTCGCCGAATGGCGCGAGGCCGAGCGTATCTCGAGGCTGCCGCCGGCGCAGCGCAGGACGCACCCTTCGGCGATTCCCGCCGATCCCGGCAAACTCGCCCACATCAACACCTACGGCGCGCTGCCGGAGTACTATATCGATCAGCCGTTTATCTGCCGCGGCTGCGGCAAGCGCCAGATCTGGAAGGCCCGCGACCAGAAATGGTACTACGAGGAAGCCAAAGGGCACATCGACGCCCGCGCGGTGGAATGCCGCGAATGCCGCAAGCGAAAGAAAAAGGCCAGCCGGGAGCCCTGACCCGAAAACGGTCTTCGCCGCGCTTGCGCCAGGTCAACCGACCGCGTGTCGTATCGGCGATAATCGCGCGATACCAGTTGCACACCATTATCGGAGAAGGAAACAATGACAAGCAAAACGCACGGACTGTCGATCGGCATCGAACGAGCCGGGAACGAATTTTTCCTGGCGCTGAAAGCGATCGGCAAGCTCACGCACGAAGACTACGAGACCATCACGCCGATGATCGACTCGGCGCTGGGGGCGGTCAAGCAGCCGAAGGTCAAGGCGCTGATCGACGGTACCGAACTCGAGGGCTGGGAAGCCCGGGCCGCCTGGGACGACTTCAAACTCGGCCTGAAGCACGGCAACGAATTCGAGAAAATCGCTATCTACGGCAACAAGAAGTGGCAGGAAATCACCGCCAGGGTCGGCGGATGGTTCATTTCCGGCGAGGTCAGGTATTTCGAAGACCGGGAGGCCGCGCTGGACTGGCTAGGCGAGTGAACCGGTTCAGGGCCGGGCGCGACACTGTTCGATGGCCCGCGGCCAGGGCGTTTGCGCCTCGACCGCATCGCTGAAGCATTTTATCGTGGCATTGGCATTCTGCGTGCCGGCACAGAGATTCAGCGCGGGGCGCCAGTGCCAGCGCGTACCGCTGCCATGGTTGATATTGCCGTGCATGACCCGATTGAAACAGACGCCTGGCTGCAGCGAAAATTTCGCGTTCCTGCAGATCTTCTCGAGATTGCCCTTCGCCCAGTGCCGGCTTCCCCTGTAGTCCCACTCGATCTGATCCTGTATCGAGGCCTGGCAAATTTTTCCCTGCAATTCGTTCGCCGCAACCACGGCCGGCGCGGTCCGTTCGACCGGAGTGGAGACGGCCGCGGGGCGAAGCCGGTCTTCCGCGTCCCGGGCGCAGGCCGGGCCGCCTGCGATTGCCAGCATCGACGCCGCGACCAGGGCCAGCGTCTCGAGCCGATAACAGGGCTTTGCTGTTTTCATCGAATGCGCCCCCATTTTGTCGATCGAACTCGCCGTTTCGGGAAGGTCGGGAAAGGCGGACGATTTATCGATCCGCGTTTCCCCGTTCGACGATTCGATCCGGAATTCGAAGGACTGGATCTCCCGTTTCGACAGCTTTTCGATCGCCCGGTTCGAAACCGCAGATTTTACCGTCTCGGCCGCCGCCCGGTCACCCCTCGCGAGTAACATTAGGGCTCTGCCTCAACCCGGCGAGCGCAGGCGCTTGCCCGTATCCTGGAAACGCTGCCGGTAGCGGCCCGGCGTGACCCCGGCAAGCCGCTTGAATACTCGCCGAAACGAGGTCGGGTCCTCGTAACCGGCCTGGCGCGCGATCGCGTCTACCGGATGCGAGGTCGACTCCAGTAATTGCTTGGCTTCCTCGACGCGCAAGGTCTGCACGTAGTCGATCGGCGTGTAGCCCGTCGCCTGCCGAAAGCGGCGCTTGAAGGAGCGCTCGGTGAGACCGGATTCCCGCGCCATCCGCTGCACCGGGTTCGCGGTATCGTAGTGCTCCGCGATCCACGCCTGGCTGCGCGCTACCGCCGCATCGTCGTGACGCTTGGGCCGTCCCATGGCGGCGAACAGCAGCTGGCCCTCGGAACGGTCGCCGAACAGGTACAGGCGGGCGGCATTCAAAGCCGTTGCCTCGCCGTAAAAGCGCGCGATCAGGTACAGGGCCAGGTCTTCCCAGGACGCCATGCCGCCGGTGGTGACGATGCGCTGCTCGTCGTCCGCCTCCACCAGGATACGCGCCGGCTCGAGGCGTACCCCGGGATGAAAACGGCGGAAATGATCGACGTAAACCCAGTGGGTCGTCGCCCGCCGGCCGTCGAGCAGGCCGGTGCCGGCGAGCAACACCGAGCCGGAGCAAACCGAGCACAACAGGCTGCCCCGGCGATACATCTCGGCCAGCCAGGCATGGACCTCCGGCCAGCGATCCGCGTGATCGACTTCGGGATCCAGGGTCAGGTCGGTGACGATTATCGCATCGGCCTGCTCGATCTCGGCCAGGCTCGCCTGCGGGAGGATCGGAATTCCGCCCGCGCAGGTAAAGCTGTCGCGCGACGCGGCGACGATGCGGGTATCGAATTCGGCCGGGTTGGACTCGAGACCCATCAAGTCGCGCCAGAAACCGCCGAAGGTCGAAAAGACTTCGTAAAAACCGTAAAGCACGGCGCCCGTGGTTTCGTGCAGGGCAAGGATGCAGATCACGGGAGGAGCCCTGGCAATGGACCGATTCATTGCCCGGATTCTGGCACATTCGGCATGTTTTAGTCCATTACGGCTCTAACCAGGCTTCGCTGCGAGCCCTAGCATGGCGGCTCCACGAACACTATCCATGGAGACATCGTCATGTATGCCGAAACCGAAGACCGCCTCGCGGTAAGTAACCAGACCACAGCCACCGCCGCCGAGGAATTTCTCGAGCGCATCGGCGACATCATCAACACCGGCGCGCAGGCGGTCATGCTGTCGATCGGCCACCGCTCCGGCCTGTTCGACGTCATGGCCGGGGTCGAGCCGTCGACCAGCGGACAAATCGCCGGCAGCGCCGGGCTCGCCGAGCGCTACGTGCGCGAATGGCTGGCGGTGATGGTTACGGGCGGCATCGTCGATTACGACCCCGAGCGGGAAACCTATCATCTGCCGGCGGATCACGCCGCGTGCCTGACGCGCGGCGGCGCGCTCGGCAACCTGGCGGTCTACGCGCAGCACGTCGCGATGATGGGCGCACTGGAGGACCAGAGCCTGCATTGCCTCGAAACCGGCGAGGGTACCTGCTACGGCGATTACCCGCGCTTCCACCAGATCATGGCCGAGGACAGCGAGCAAACCGTACTCGCGGCACTGTTCGGCGACGTGCTGCCGCTCGTCGGCGGCATCGAGGCACGGCTGGAATCCGGCATCGACGTGCTCGACGGCGGTTGCGGCCGCGGTCTGGCGCTGCTCGCGCTGGCCGAACGCTATCCGCGCAGCCGCTTTACCGGCTACGACCTGGGCGATGACGCGATTGCCGACGCCGCGCGCGACGCCGACGCCCGCGGCCTCGACAATGTCCGCTTCGAGACCGTCGACATGACCGGCTTCGACGAGGCCGAGCGTTACGACTTGATCACCTCCTTCGACGCGGTTCACGACCAGAAGCACCCGCGCCGGTTGATCGACAGTATCCACCGCGCGCTGAAACCGGGCGGGGTATACCTGATGCAGGATATCGGCGGCTCGGCGCGGCTCGAGAACAACCTCGATTTCCCGATGGCTTCGTTGCTGTACGCGGCTTCGTTCGTACACTGCACGCCGGTCTCGATCGGCCAGGGCGGCGACGGTCTCGGCACCATGTGGGGCTGGGAGACAGCGCTGGCCATGCTCGAGCAGGCGGGTTTTGCCAGCGTCGAGCGCCGCGTACTCGTGCACGACCCGATGAACGTCTGGTTTATCAGCAGAAAAGGAGAATAGTCATGCAACAGCACAATACCCGAAATACCGAAGCCGTAATCGTAATCGGTGCCGGAGCCAGCGGTCTCGCCGCGGCACGGGCGCTCGACGAGCGCCGGATCCCGGTGCGTATCCTCGAACGCTCGACGCGTCCGGGAGACGCCTGGTACCACCGCCACCCGCAACTGCGGCTCAACACGCATCGGCAGTTGTCGTCGTTGCCGGGTCTAGCGATTCCGAAATCCGCGGGAGCCTATCCCTCGCGCGACAGCATCATCGGCTACCTCGACGACTACGCGGCCGGACTCGACGTACCCATCGACTACGGCGTCGAAGTCACGCGCATCGAGGCGCGCGACGATGCCTGGATCATCGAAACCGACAAGCGCGTCTACCGCGCAAGGCATGTCGTCGTCGCGACCGGGCTCGAGCGGATTCCTCATATCCCCGACTGGCCGGGCCGCGATAACTATCCCGGCGTATTGCGGCACGCCGCCGACTTCGGCGAAATCGACGACTACCGGGGCAAGGATATTCTCGTCATCGGCGCCGGCAATTCGGGCAGCGATATCCTCAACAACCTGTCGGCGATAGACACCGGCCGGGTGTGGGCATCTGTCAGGCACGGGCCCGTGGTATTTCCGAAGCGCCTGTACGGCATTCCCGTGCAACGCCTGTCGCCGGTCTTCGCGGTATTGCCGTTACGCGTCGCCGACGCGCTGCTGTCGCTGACCGAATTCATCGCCTTCGGCAGGCTGTCCCGCTGGGGGTTGCGCAAGCATCCCGATGGCGGCGCTACCCGCCTGGTCGAATCCGGGGTATCCCCGGCGATCGACGACGGTTTCGTCGCCGCGCTCAAGGCCGGCAGGATCACCGTGGTGCCCGAGGTCGAGCGCTTCGAATCCGCGGGACTGCGGCTCGTCGACGGCCGCTATCTCGAGCCCGATTTCGTCATCGCGGCAACCGGATATCGCACTGGCATGGAAGCGATCCTCGGGCATACCGGATTGCTGGACGAACTCGGCGTGCCATTGATTCACGGCGCCGAGCAAAAGGACGAATGCCGTGGAATCTGGTTTACCGGCATGCGTCCCCGGCTGACCGGATTTTTCCACCTGGCCGGCAAGACCGCCGCCGAAATCACGGACGCGATCGAAGCCGAATTGCGGCTCGATGCCGCGTATCCGGCGGGGTCGGCCAGCGGACGCCTCGCGACGGTGCATACGGAATCCTGTCCGTGACCGGCGCCGTCCGCCCGGCGGCGCGGGGAAACGGCTGACCGGATAAGCCGGTCAGCCGTTCCGCGAGCGGGATTCGCGTGCAAAGCAGTTGGTATTTTTTGCCAAAACGGTAACATCGAAGCCGAATTTACCGGGGCGCAGGCATGAAATCACTCAGGGCACCATTGGACGATTCCGAGATTCGCCAGGCCGTGGCCGTGGTTCGCCGCGACGGCGGGCTCGACGCGTCCGCCTGGTTCGAAACCGTGAGTCTCGACGAGTCCGGGCGGCTGCCCGAACAGCGCTGCGCCTACGTCTGTTGCTACGAACCTTCCAGCAACCGCACTTTCGCCGGCAGCGTACGCCTCGATACCGACAGCCTGCACGACTGGCGCCACCTGGAAGGCATGCAGGCGCGTATCGTGCCCGACGAATTCGCGCTGGCCTGCGAAATTGCCCGCGCCCACCCCGGGTTTCGCGAGGCGCTGAAAAAGCGCGGTATCGACGATGCCTCGCGAGTGCTGATCGAGAGCTGGTCCGCCGGCAATTTCGGCATTCCCGACGAGCAGGACCGGCGCCTCGCCTGCGGCCACTGCTGGCTGATGAACGACGCCGGCGACAACCCCTACGGCCGGCCGATCGCCAACCTGCACCCGGTGTTCGACCTCGCGCGCCGCGAAATCATCCGTATCGACGATTTCGGCGCGGTGCCGCTGCCGCCCGATCCCGGTCCCATTCACCGCGACGGGGCACGCGAGGATCTCGAGGAGATTTCGATTACCCAGCCCCGGGGCCCCAGTTTCGAGGTCGACGGCTACCGCGTCAAATGGCACGACTGGGAACTGGAGGTCGGCTACGCGCAGCGGGACGGCCTGGTACTCAACGACATCGGTATCCGCGACAAGGGGCGATTGCGCCCGATCATGAATCGCGCCTCGCTGGCGGAAATGGTGGTGCCCTACGGCGACCCGCGCGGCGCCAACTTCCGCCGCAACGCCTTCGATACCGGCGAGTACGGCATCGGCGTCCTGCTGGACTCGCTGAAGCTCGGGTGCGACTGTCTCGGACATATTCACTACTTCGACGTCTGGACCCACGACTGGCACGGCGAACCGAAACTGATCGAAAACGCGGTCTGCATGCACGAGGAAGATTTCGGAATCCAGTGGAAATTCTCGGTACCCGACGCCGGACAAACCGCGGTCACGCGTTCCCGCCGGCTGGTGATATCGTCGATCGCCACGATCGGCAACTATGTCTACGGTTTTTTCTGGTACTTCTATCTCGACGGCACGATCGGCGTCGAGGTCAAGGCCACCGGCATCCCGTTCCCTTCGGCACAGGAGGATAGCGGGCCGAGCCGCTACGGCCGGACCATCGGCGAGCGGATCGAGTCGCACGTGCATCAGCACGTGTTCAGCTTCCGTTTCGACATGGCGCTCGACGGCGAGCAAAACTCGGTCAGCGAAATCAATTTCGAGACCGCGCCGATCGACGACGCCAATCCACACGGCAACGCCATCCTGACCCAGGAAACCCGCTTCAAAACCGAGCTCGAGGCACAGCGCGAAATCGACGCGCGCCGCGCGCGTTACTGGCGGGTGCTTAACCCGAACGTCAGCAACCGCTTCGGCGAACCGGTCGCATACAAGCTGATGCCGGGCGCCAATACCTTTCCTTTCCAGCATCCCGACTCCTCGATGGGAAGGCGCGCCGGCTTCATGTACAAGCACCTGTGGGTCACGCCTTACGCGGAGGACGAGCTGTATTCCGCGGGCTGGTTTCCGAACCAGCATCCCGGCGGCGACGGCCTGCCCGCCTGGACCCGCGCGGACCGCGATATCGACAACCGTCATCTGGTGGTCTGGCATACGCTGAACTACCATCACTGGCCGCGTCCCGAGGACTGGCCCGTACAGCCCGTGGTCTATGCCGGATTTCACTGGATGCCGGACGGTTTTTTCGACGAAAATCCGACCATGGACCTGCCGCGGCGCTAGCCCGCCGCGATCTAGCCGGCGAGAGCATCGCCGGAAGCGAAAAGAAATCCCCTGCAGGCGCTTTTTTCGGGTACACTGTCGAACCTGTCGAGGCCGCAGCATAGCGGCCGGACCAACCGCCGGAAATGTGTGGTTGAGCACTGCGCGATCCTGAATCGGCTGCTATTTACTAAATCCATAATGACCCCATATTCAGCTAATTCATTCAATCCGAGGTAGTCTATGTCGTTCGAAGCCCTGTTGCCCCTGTCGTTCTGGGGTTACGTGGGGGTGGCCCTGCTGCTCACCCACGTCACCATCGCCAGCGTCACCATATTCCTGCACCGTCACCAGGCGCACAATGCGCTCAGCCTGAACCCGGCGATCAGTCATTTTTTCCGCTTCTGGCTGTGGCTCACCACCGGCACGGTTACCCGCGAATGGGTCGCGGTTCACCGCAAGCACCACGCCTTTTGCGAAACCGCGGAAGACCCGCACAGCCCGCGTTTCAAGGGAATCCTGCGCGTGTTGCTGGGCGGGCTCTGGCTTTACCGCCGCGAGGCCCGCAACCCGGATACGCTGGAGAAATTCGGTCAGGGCACGCCGGACGACTGGCTCGAGCGCAACCTCTACTCGGTACACCCCTGGCTCGGCGTCTCGTTGATGCTGGCGATCGACCTGGTCCTGTTCGGACTGCCCGGACTCGCTATCTTCGCGGTACAGATGATCTGGATTCCGCTGTGGGCGGCCGGCGTGATCAACGGGCTCGGGCACTACCTGGGTTACCGCGGATTCGAGACCGCGGACGCTTCCCGCAATATCCTCCCCTGGGGCATCCTCGTCGGCGGCGAGGAATTGCACAACAACCACCACGCCTATGCGGCCTCGGCGCGGCTGTCGAATCGCTGGTACGAAATCGATCTCGGCTGGATTTACATCCGCTGCCTGGCGTTGTTCAGGCTCGCCCGGGTCAGGCGCCTGGCGCCGCGCGCGGTCAGCACGCGGGGCCGGCACCTGATCGATCGCGATACCGTGCGCGCCGTGGTCAGCCAGCGCTTTTACATCCTCAAGCGCTACGGGCAGATCGTGGTTCGCCCCGCACTGCGCGAGGCGCGTCGCAACACCGACCGCATGGGGCGCCGCCTGATCCAGCGCGCGAAAGCTCTGATGACGCGCGAAGATATCCCCGCCGATCCGAAATCGGCAGAAACCATCGAGCGGGTGCTGAAACAGGACAAGACCCTGGCGACCATCTACCACTTCCGGCAGCAGCTCAAGGAAATCTGGTCGCGCGGCAGGGCCGGCCAGCCCGGGCGTGTCGAACGCCTGCAGGCCTGGTGCGCGGCTTCCGAGCAAAGCGGTATCCGCGCGCTCGAGGAATTCGCGCAATTCCTGCGCGGCTACCGCCTGCAACCCGCCTGAAACAGCCCCGCCGGGCGGGTTTGAAATCTGCCGCGGCTTGACTATGCTCGGATGAAGCGTCCGCAGTTTCGCGGCGCTGCCATAGAGGAACCGAGATGAAAACAATTACCATGTCCGGCCTGCTGCTCATGCTCTGGGCTATGCTGGCGCCTGCACAGGCCGCGATGGTCGCGACTCCCGAAATCGCACTCGAATCCGTTAATCCGCCGGCGGCGGTGAGCGCGGAGCAACGCCGGCAAACGACGCTGGAGTTGATCGAAAGAGGTGTCGACCCCGCCGAGGCCGAGCTCCGGGTCGGGCAAATGACCGATGCGCAAGTCCTGGCCCTGCAGGGAAAAATCGATACCCTGCCCGCCGGCGGCATGAGCACCACCAACCTCCTGCTAATCATCATCGTCCTGATCCTGCTGCTGTAGCCCGGCGCGCCGGTCGTCGGCCCGCGTACCGTTCGAATATTTCATCTGCAGCAAAACGGCCGGGATAACCCGGCACCATGACCGGCGGTCATCGATCGACCTTTCCGGCGTCGCGCGCGGCGCCGGGATTGGTTAAACTCTAGGGCGGACGACCGTACCGGCCGTCGAGGCAAGCTCGGATGAACCGCCAAATGACGAAAACCGAACGAAATCGTTTCAACGCCGTGCGCGGCCTCGCCCGATGAAAGGGCTCAGGGCGCTGGCCGGCAAATTGCGGGACGGCGAGCTCAGCGCCGCCGAGCTGGTCGCAGAGGCAGGCGAGCGGGCGAGCGGCTCGCAGGCGGTATTCGTTGCCATCAATCCGGGGCTCGACAGCCTCGCGGAAGCCATCGATCGGGCGCGCGGCAGCGGCCAGCCGATGCCGCCGCTTGCAGGTATTCCGATCGCGCTCAAGGACCTGTTCGACGTGCGCAACGAAGTCACCCTGGCAGGTTCCGTGGTGCTCAGGCACGATGCCCGGCCGGCAGCCGCCGACGCCGCGGTCGTGGCGCCGTTGCGGGAAGCCGGGCTGCTGTTCCTCGGCCGCACCAACATGACCGAATTCGCGTTCTCCGGGATCGGCAAAAACCCGCATTACGGCACCCCGCTATCGATCTGGGACCGCGAAACCGGCCGCCTGCCGGGCGGCTCGTCGTCGGGTAGCGGGGTCGCCGTTGCGGAGGGTATCGTGCCCGCCGCGCTGGGCTCCGACACCGCCGGCTCCTGCCGGATCCCGGCTGCCTTCAACGGCGTGGTCGGCGTCAAACCGAGCCACGGCCGGCATTCGCTCGCCGGTATCTACCCGCTCTCGCCGACGCTCGACGCGCCCGGACCGCTGGCCGTCGACGTCGACAGCTGTTTCATCCTCGACCGCCTGATGAGCGGCGCCGCCGCGCCGGGCGACGCGCTGCCCGGGCTGGAACAGGCGGAACTCCGCGGCGCGCGCTTGCTGTTGCCGCGGGCACGCGTAATGGAAGACCTCGACGACGAGGTCGGCAGCGCATTCGCGGCTGCCATCGACAAGCTGGCGGCGGCCGGCGCCGATATCGACGAGCAACCGATGCCGCTGCTCGACGAGTGCGACGACCTTTTTGTCGAGCGTCCGCTGGTGCCCTGGGAGGTCTGGCAGCACCATCGCGAAATGCTGCGCCTGTATCTCGAGGAATACGATCCCTTCGTCGGCCGGCGCATGTCGGCCGGGGCCGATATCGACGCCGAAGAGCAACACCGGCGGATGGCCGAGCGCGACCGGCTGGTCGCGGAATTCCGCCGGCGCTTCGCGGAGTCGGGCGCCGACGCGCTGCTCTACCCGACGGTCGCCTGCGTGCCGCCCGCGATCGCCGCCACCGACGACGTCGAAAACGCGCGCCGCATCAACCTGCGCTGCCTGCGCAACACGGCGACCGTAAACTACTTCGACGGCTGCGCGATCAGCCTGCCCTGTCACCCCCCCGGCGGCGCCCCGGTGGGCATGATGCTGTCCTCGGTGAACGGTGACGACGACCGCCTTTATCGGTTCGCGGCGGCGGTCGAGGCGACGCTGGCGAGCCCCGATCGGGGCTGAAGTTTTCGCCGGGCGCACCAGCACCGCGCATTGCATGCACCAATAGAAATCAAATCGTCATATTCGGCGGGTAAATTTGCATCCGGGCCCTGGCTCAATAGTATCTTACCCAGCGGCCGCCAAACCGAACCGGCGGACGCACTCAGAGATTACGGAGGATTCCACCATGCATTGCTACCAGTACCTCGCCGCGGTCAAAGCGGTTGCAAACACCATCGAATCCTGTCCCGGCGCGGGCCAGAAATTGCCTTACAGCGTGGTCGCCGACTGGATGGAAGAAAACGGCATCGAGCCCGAGGACGTGCTGACGATATCGGGCGACCAGGTGCGAGCGATCGTCGAAAGCGTGATTCACCGGGACCAGCCGCACGCAGCCTGACCGTTACGATCTCCGCCGCCGGGACCCGCCCGGCGGCATGACAGCATTGCGGCCCGTTCTCCGCGGAGCCGAACCCCTCGCGGTAATGCCGATCCGCGATATCCTTTTCGTCTAGTTGACTCACATCAAGGCAGGCCTGCCTTTAGCGGGTAGGCTGAAATTCCCAACCCGGAATCCGTGCTTTGATGCCGATACCACCGCCATTTAGGGAAGACTTAATCGATCGCTACGATAAGTCGGGACCGCGCTATACCTCCTACCCGCCGGCAACGGAGTTCGACGAGAGGATCGACGAGTCGAATTACCGCGAATGGGCCCGGCTCAGCAACGAGGAATTGATCCCCAGGCCGCTGTCGCTGTATTTCCATATCCCGTTTTGCAGCTCGATCTGCTACTACTGCGGATGCAACAAGATCATTACC
>JASFKL010000018.1:0-20689 GCA_050118655.1 Gammaproteobacteria bacterium
CGCGATCAGAAAAGCGAACAAGGCGACGAGTTTCTTCATCAAACCAGGAATCGTTTCGCCGATCGAATCGACATGATCAATCCGAAACCCATCATCAGGGTTACCATCGAGGTACCGCCATAGCTGACCAGGGGCAGCGGCACCCCGACAACCGGCAGCATGCCCGCGACCATGCCCGTATTGACGAACAAATAGACGAAGAATGTCAGGCTGAGGGCTCCGGCGAGCAGGCGGCCGAAATTATCCTCGGCATGCGCGGCGATATAAAGCCCGCGATAGATAATCGCGAGATAGATCAGGATCAGGACCACGCTGCCGAAGAAGCCGAATTCCTCGCCGAATACCGAGAAAATGAAGTCGGTGGAACGTTCCGGTATGAAATCGAGCTGCGACTGGGTACCGTTCAGCCAGCCCTTGCCGTATAAACCGCCCGAACCGATGGCGATTTTCGACTGGATGATATGGTATCCGGAGCCCAGCGGATCGCTTTCCGGATCGAGCAGCGTCAGGATGCGGTTGCGCTGGTAGTCGTGCAGCCCGAATTTCCACAACAGCGGCGCCATCGCCGATAGAAAGACCCCTGTACCGATGATGATACGCCAGCGTACGCCGGCCAGGAAAAGCACGAAAAAGCCGGCGCTGCCGACCAGGATCGCGGTCCCGAGATCGGGTTGGCGCGCGATCAATATCACGGGGATCAGCACCAGGATCGAAGATATGGTCAATTCCCTGAAGCCGACCGGCAATACCCGGTCGGCGAGATAGGCCGCGACCACCATCGGCACCGCGAGCTTGAGGATCTCCGATGGCTGGAAGCGGATGAAGCCGAGATCCAGCCAACGTTGCGCGCCCTTGCCGACCTCGCCGAACAGGATGACCGCCACCAGCAGGCCGATCCCGCCGAGGTACAGCCAGACCGAAATGTTGCGCAGCATGCGCAAGGGGATATTGGCGGTCGCGACCAGCAGAAACATCGCCACCATGATGCGCGTCATTTGCCGGATCATCGCGGCATAATCCGCGCCGCTGGCACTGTAAAGGACCATGCTGCCGAAGGCGGCCAGGATCAGCAGCAATGCCAGCAGCACCGGATCGAGGCGCAGCGCGTCCATGACACGTCGCGAGACCGATACGGAATCGAATTCGAGCGTCTGGCTCAAGTATCCTCCAGCAGGTAGGCATCCATGATGCGCCGTGCTATCGGCGCGGCCACCGAGCTGCCGTGACCGCCGTTTTCGACGATCACCGCGACCGCGATACGCGGCTTGTCGGCCGGGGCATAGGCGACGAACAGGGCATGGTCGCGCAATTTTTCATGGATTTCGTCCTCGTCGTATTCTTCGTCCTGGGCGATGCCGAATACCTGTGCGGTACCGGTCTTGCCGGCTACCTTGTAATCGAGTCCCTGCGATATCCGGTGGGCCGTACCGCGCAGGCCGTGCACTACATTGACCATCGCCTCGTGGACATGTTCCCAGTTAATCTCTTTCTTGATTTCGTATTGGCCCGCGACTATGGGTTCGCTTTCGACCAGGCTGTAATCGGGGATCTTTTCTATAGCCTTGACCATCCGCGGCCGGTAGCGTTTTCCCCGGTCCGAGAACGCGGCTATCGAGTCGGCGAGCTGCAAAGGAGTTACCAGCACGGCACCCTGGCCGATACCGGTAATCAGGGTTTCCCCGGGGAACCAGGGCATGCCCTCGGCGCCGCGTTTCCATTCTCGCGACGGCATCAGCCCGCTGCGCTCACCGGTACTGTCGATTCCGGTTTTCTGGCCGAACCCGAACTGCTTCATGAATTCCGACATGTGGTCGATGCCGAGGCGATAGGCGAGATCGTAAAAGTAGACGTCGCACGACTGGGTGATCGCGTCGTGCAAATTCATGTGGCCGTGCCCCCACTTTTTCCAGTCACGATACTTGCGCGGCTCGTTCGGCAACTGGTAGAAGCCGGGGCAAAAGGTTTCCTCTTCGGCCCTGGCGACGCTGAACTCCAGCCCCGCGAACCCGTAGAACGGCTTGGTCGTGGATCCCGGCGGATATTGACCCGACAACGCCCGATTGAACAGCGGTCTGTCGGGCGAGTCCCGCAAGGCATTGTAATTGTCGTAACTGATGCCGTTGACGAACAGGTTGGGGTCGAAAACCGGCATCGACACCAGGGCCAGAACCTCGCCGTTGTTGGGATCGATCGCCACCGCGGCGCCGTTCATGTCGCCGAAGGCCTGCTCGGCGATACGCTGCAGCCTCGAGTCGATCGTCAGGTAGAGGTTATTACCCTGTACCGGCGGGGTTTCGCTCAACACCCTCAAGGTACGGCCGTTGGCGTTGACTTCGACCTGCTGGAAGCCGACCTTGCCGTGTAATTCCTTCTCGTAGAACTTTTCCACTCCGAGCTTTCCGATATGCGTGGTGCCGGCGTATTCCACCTCGTCGACCTCGCCCAGATCGCGCTCGTCGATACGACTGACGTACCCCAGGGCATGAACCGCGTGCGCGCCCAGGGGATAATTGCGCGTCAGCCGGGCATTGATTTCGACGCCCTCGAACTTGTGCAGATTCACGGCCAGCCGCGCGACTTCCTCGTCGTTCAGGTTGAGCCTGAGCGGCACGCTCTCGTAGGGGCGCCGGCGCTGGGAAGCCTGTTTGAAGCGCTTCAGGTCCTGCTCGTCGTAATCGACGTATTGCCTGAGTTTTTCGAGGGTTTCGTCGAGGTCGTCGACCTGTTCGCGCACGATTTCGAGCCGGTAGGCCGGCAGGTTATCCGCCATCACCACGCCGTGGCGGTCGTAAATCAGGCCGCGGGTCGGCGGCAACGCCTTGATGCGGATTCGGTTGCTGTCCGACAGGGTTACGAAATGGTCGTATTCGACTACTTGCAAGACGTAGAGCCGGCCGATGACGAGGCTCATCATGGCAACGATGATCACGGCAGCGAGAATCAGGCGGCGCCTGATCAATCGGTGTTCGAGGAAGTCGTCTTTGAGCTGCTCGCGCTTCAACATGGAAACGGGTGACCTTGCACGCCAGGGATCATGGTTCTATGAGGGGACAATAGCAGAAAAATAGCCCAAAAAGAGCCGAATAAAAACAAAGAAGTTTCAATATGTCGCGAAAAACCTATATCATTCACGCGTTTTTTTAAAGCCCTCCTGTCACGGGGCAAAATTTACCTGATAATCCAAACTTAATAATTGGGGACCTAGAATGGAGATCATTAATCTCGTGCCGCCGGTTTTCGGCGTTCTCGGGCTGGTTGCCGCCGCGCTCGTCTACGCCGCGGTCAAGAAATATCCGCAGGGCGAAGGCAAGGTCGCGGAAATCGGCGACCAGATTCACCTCGGCGCCATGGTATTCATGAAGCGCGAATACAAGATGATGGCCATATTTGCCGCTGTTTTGCTGGTCTTGCTGGCGATCTTCCTCGGCCTCGGCACGGCGTTCTGTTTCCTGCTCGGCGCGCTGGCGTCCGGCACGGCCGGTTACATCGGCATGAACACCGCGACCCGCGCCAACGTCCGCACCACCACCGCCGCCCACAACGACGGCGCCGCCGCGGCCCTGACCGTCGCCTTCTTCGGCGGTTCGATCATGGGTCTCGCGGTCGCATCCATGGGCCTCCTCGGACTGGGCATCTGCTTTTTCATCTTCTCCGGCAGCGTCGATTCGCTGCACGCGATCCACGGTTTCGCGATGGGCGCCTCGGTGGTCGCGCTGTTTTCGCGTGTCGGCGGCGGTATCTACACCAAGAGCGCCGACGTCGGCGCCGACCTGGTGGGCAAGATCGAGGCCGGCATCCCGGAAGACGATCCGCGCAATCCCGGGGTCATCGCCGACAATGTCGGCGACAATGTCGGCGACGTCGCCGGCATGGGCTCGGATATCTTCGAATCCTATTGCGGCGCGATGATCGCCTCGATCGCGATTGCCTCGACCATGTTGCTGGTCGATACCGACAAACTGGGCGGCCAGGAAAGCATGATGTTCCTGCCGCTGGCGATGGCCTCGCTGGGCCTGTTGTGCTCGATCGGCGGCATTCTGCTAGTCAAGATGAATTCGGCCAAATCGCCCGAAAAAGCATTGCGTACCGGCACCATCGGCGCGTCGGTCCTGTTTATCGTGCTGGCGTATTTCGTGATCTCGATGCTCGGCCTGGTCAGCGGTATCTGGGTCGCGGTGCTGGCCGGCGCGGTCGGCGGTATCGTCATCGGCCTGGTCACCGAGTATTACACCGCGGGCAAGCCGATCGAGCACATCGCCCAATCCGGCGAAACCGGTCCGGCCACGGTAATGATCAGCGGCCTCGCGGTCGGCATGCAATCGGTCGCCATACCGATCCTGACGATTTGCTGCATCATCTGGATCGCGAGCCATTTCGCCGGTCTCTACGGGGTCGGCATCGCGGCGGTCGGCATGCTGGCCACGGTCGGCATCACCATGGCGATCGATGCCTACGGCCCGGTCGCCGACAACGCCGGCGGCATCGCGGAAATGTCCGGGCTCGGCGCCGACACGCGCAAGATTACCGATTCGCTCGACGAACTCGGCAACACCACGGCCGCGATCGGCAAGGGCTTCGCGATCGGCGCGGCCGCGCTCGCGGCACTGGCGATTATCACCGCCTACATCGAAACGGTATCGACGCACATCGATAATTTCGAACTGCTGCTCAACGACCCGAAAGTTTTGATCGGCATATTCATCGGCGGCATCATTCCGTTCGTGATCGCGTCGATCACGATGACCGCGGTCGGCGACGCGGCCTTCGAAATGATCAAGGAAATCCGCCGCCAGTTCCGCGAAATCGAGGGATTGCTGGAAGGCAAGGCGGAGCCCGATACCGCGCAATGCGTGGACATTGCTACCACCGCGGCATTGAAGAAGATGATCATCCCCGGCGCGATCGCGGTCAGCGCGCCGCCGCTGGTCGGTTTCCTGATCGGCGCCCAGGCGCTCGGCGGCATGCTGGCCGGCGCGCTGCTGTCCTGCGTACTGATGGCGCTGATGATGGCTAACGCCGGCGGCGCCTGGGACAATGCCAAGAAGTTCATCGAAAAGGGCAACCTCGGCGGCAAGGGGACCGATACCCACGCGGCCGCGGTGGTCGGCGACACCGTGGGCGATCCCTTCAAGGACACCTCCGGCCCGTCGATGAATATCCTGATCAACGTAATGGCGATCGTCAGCCTGGTCATCGCGCCGCTGCTGAGCTAGCCAAAATCCCCGACCGCGAGGGGTAGCGCTTGCGCTACCCCTTTTTTATTGTCGCGGTTAACTGTTTTTCGGTTTTTTTTGCGGTATTCTGGCAAGCCCATCAAAAGCCCTTGAAACCAGCCATGAGTCAGAAAAATGCCTTTTACGCCCAGTCCGGCGGCGTCACCTCGGTCATCAATGCCAGCGCCTGCGGCGTGATCGAAACCTGCCGCGGGCACGGCGATCGAATCGGCAAGGTGCTGGCCGGCCGCAACGGCATCATCGGCGCCCTGACCGAGGAGTTGATCGACACTTCGAAGGAAAGCGACGCCGATATCGCGGCGCTCAGGAATACCCCCTCGGGGGCCTTCGGTTCCTGCCGCTTCAAACTCAGGAGCCTGGAGGAAAACCGGCGCGAATACGAACGCCTGATCGAGGTCTTCCGCGCACACGACATCGGCTACTTTTTCTACAACGGCGGCGGCGATTCGGCGGATACCTGCTTCAAGGTCTCGCAACTTTCGGAAACCATGGGTTTTCCGGTACAGGCCATACACGTGCCGAAGACCGTCGACAACGACTTGCCGATTACCGATGTGTGCCCCGGCTTCGGCTCGGTCGCCAAGTACATCGCGGTGTCCGCGCTCGAAGCCTCGTTCGACGTCGCCTCGATGGCAAAAACCTCGACCAAGGTCTTCATCCTCGAGGTCATGGGCCGGCACGCCGGCTGGATCGCGGCCGCGGGCGGCCTGATCGAGGATTACGGTATCCCGGTGCTGGTGCTGTTCCCCGAGGTCGATTTCGATCACGACCGCTTCGTCGCCGCGGTCGAGAAAAAGGTACAGACGCACGGCTATTGCACGGTCGTGGTTTCCGAGGGCGCGCGCAACGCGGACGGCAGTTTTCTCGCCGAGCAAGGTACCCGCGACGCCTTCGGGCACGCGCAGCTCGGCGGCGTCGCGCCAGTAGTCGCCGAGATGGTCAAGCAGGCGTTGGGTTACAAGTTTCACTGGGCGGTGGCCGACTACCTGCAACGCGCCGCCCGCCACCTGGCCTCGGCCACCGACGTCGAACAGGCCTACGAGCTGGGACGGGCCGGCGTCGAAATGGCGCTCGCCGGGGAAAACGCGATCATGCCGACCGTCGAGCGCCTGTCCTCGGATCCCTACCGCTGGCAGGTCGGCCGCGCGGCGCTCGCCGACGTCGCCAACGTCGAAAAGACCATGCCGACCGAATTCATCAGCGACGACGGCTTCGGCATCACCGCGAAATGCCGCGAGTACCTCTACCCGCTGATCCGCGGCGAGTCTTATCCGGACTACGACGACAACGGCATGCCGCGTTACGTGGTGCTCAAGAACGAACTGGTAAAGAAGAAACTCGCCGATTTCGAACTCTAAATACAGAGGATTGAAAATCGATAGACGACGGTTTGGCCGCTGAATAAATCGGCCCGGTTGGTTATACTTTGCGTCCCCTGACTTAAGTGAGCCGAATAATGATTCTGGACCGGGTGGGCAGCGGCAGTAACGTCCCCAACGATGTCAACGTCATCATAGAGATACCCTCGCACAGCGACCCCGTGAAATACGAGGTCGACAAGGAGACCGGCGCGATGTTCGTCGACCGTTTCATGGGCACGGCGATGCACTATCCCTGCAATTACGGCTATGTACCGCATACCCTGTCCGAGGACGGCGACCCCGTCGACGTGCTCGTGGTCACGCCGATACCCGTGATCAGCGGCGCGGTAATCCGCGTCAGGCCGCTCGGCATGCTGTGCATGACCGACGAGGCAGGCAAGGATTCGAAGATCGTCGCGGTTCCGGTCGACAAGCTTTCCAGTCTCTACACGCACATGGACAGCGTTCGCGACCTGCCCAAAGCGCTGCTGGATTCGATTTCGCACTTCTTCGATCACTACAAGGATCTCGAGCCCGGCAAGTGGGTCAAGATAGAAGGCTGGGTCGATGCCGAGGAAGCCAAGCGCGAGATACTCGAATCGATCGAGCGGTACAACGCCGAGTCGAGCTAGGCTTTCGGCCTAGATATCCTTGCCGAGGAATATCGCGCGCTCGACCGAACCGATCTCGGTGACCTTGCGCAGGTCGTCGTAGTCGATGTGGCAGATGCAGTTGCGGCCCGACTGCTTGGCCTCGTAGAGGTACTTGTCGACCGATTCGATGAACTCGTCGATATCGAGTACGCTGGTTTTCATGTAAACGCTGATCCCCATGCTGGCGGTGATGCTGATTTCCTGTCCCTCGATACACAGCGGGTTGCTGGCGATCTCGTTGCGAATCCGGTCGGCTACCTTGACCGCGAGATTGAGGTGGGTTTCGGGGAATATCATCGCGAACTCCTCGCCGCCGTAGCGGCAGACGATATCGGTGGTTCTGACCTCCGACATGAGGATATCCGCCAGGTGTTGCAGCGCCTGGTTGCCGACCTCGTGGCCGTAGCTATCGTTTACGCGCTTGAAATGATCGAGGTCGACCATTGCCAGGCTGGTCGGAATACCGCTGCGCTTGGAGCGGTCCATCTCGGTCTGCAGCATGGTCTTGAAATGACGGAAGTTGAACAGCCCGGTCAATGCATCGGTCGCCACCAGTGCCGAAAGCTCGTTGATCTGCTGGCGCAGTTCGCGTATCAGGTCCAGCCACTCGCAACTGGGCTCGCCGACCGGACAGGCGGGTTTGTCAGACCGTGACGGGGCCATTCTTGTTGAGCTCCTCGATACGTTCGCGCGCCTCGGGCGTGGCGCCCGGACCCGGCTTGACCATGATGTCGCGCGGCCGCAGGACCTCGCCCCTTGCCGAGTAGACCTGTACCCGCGAGATCGGTTGCCCGTTCTCGCGGTCGAGAAAAATCACCGGTTCGTTGCCGGAACCGAATACCCACTTGTCCCCCCACTGGGTCAGGGCGATCAGCAGCGGCATCATATCCCTGCCCTTGTTGGTCAGCAGGTACTCGTGGCGCCTGGCGCCTTCCTTGACGGGAACCCGCTCCAGAATCTCGTTGGCACAGAGGTTTTTGAGTCGTGCGGTGAGGATGTTGCGCGCGATGCCGAGCCTGCCCTGGAACTCCTCGAAGCGGCGGGTGCCGAGAAAAGCCTCGCGAATAATCAATATCGACCAGCCCTCGCCGATAATTTCCAGGACGTGGCCCACCGAGCGTCTGAAAGGATCGACCTTCTCTGACTTTAGCATGGTTACGGCGCTCCGACCGCTCGCGCTCCCGCCCAAACGAACCACCCGCCCGGCAGGGCGGTCGGCGCGGTGGGCAGCGCGCTCATATCAGTTGTGGATCGAAACTTTTAACCGATTCCAGCGTCGAGGTCAACTTTTGGCGTCGTCTTCCAGCGCGCCCGCGTTGCTGGTTTCGAATTGCGGCAAGCCGTCGTCGATACGATAGTAACGCCCGGCCTCGGAGACATAAACATGGCCGATGGTCTCGAGCTCGCCGCTGTCGTCGAGCGTTCCCGCCGCGACCGCCATCTTGCCGCGTCCGTCGCGCGCATCCCAGAACAGACTCGAGCCGCAACGCCGGCAGAAACCTCGCCAGGTATCGGGAGAACTGTCGTGATACCACTCGAGGGTATCCTGCCGCTGCAGTTCGAGGTCGGATTGCCGCAGCGAGGTATAGGCCGCGACGTGGCCGTGAGTGCGGCGGCAATTTTCACAATGGCAAACGATCACGTTCCTGCGCGGGCCCGTGATGCGGTATCGGACCCCGCCGCAGAGACAGCCTCCGGTCAAGGGCGCAAGCGGATCGTCAGCCATTGGCAAACTCCTCGATGGGCATGATTTCGTCGAACGAATGAATCGCGTCGAAGTCTTCGATTTCGCGCCGCGGCGCACGCGAATCCGGCTGGTAAATCGCCAGCAGCCTGGCAATACCATACTCGCGCGCGGATTGCAGCGCCATCAGGTTATCGTCGATGAGCAGGGTATTTTCGGCGCGGAACGGGTGGCGCAGTTGGACCTCGTGCCAGCACTGCGGATCTTCCTTGGGCAGGGCGAATTCGTGTACCGTGATCAGGCGGTCGAACTTGTCGGCAATCTGCGTCTTTTCCATCTTCAGCGTCAGGCTGTCATGGTGCGCATTGGTCACCATCACCACGTCCTTGCCGGCGGCGCGCAGGGCGTCGAGGAAATCGATGCAATAGGGCCGGACAGCGACCTTGTGGCTGATCTCGTGCTTGAGTTCGATGACATCGATTTCGAGGGCCTCGCTCCAGTAGTCGGTCGAGTACCAGTTCAGGCTGCCTTCGATGCTGCGGATATGCGTAATGATCTGTTGCCTGGCGATTTCCTCGTCCAGGCCCTTGATCTCCGCATAGCGCGACGGCAGGTGTTCCAGCCAGAAATAGGTGTCGAAATGAAGATCGAGCAGGGTACCGTCCATGTCCAGCAAAACAGTTTCGATTGCCCGCCAGTCGATCATCGCCCGTTTTCGCGTTGGCCGCCCGTCGGCGTCCGCCCCCGATCAAATGTCGCGCGCAACCCGGATACCGACATTGTACTGGCCCTTGTCGCTCCTGAAGGTTTCGCGATTCTCGACGCGCATCGAGTTCGCCGGGCTGCGATAAGCGCCTCCGCGCACCACGCGCACCTCGCAATCGCCTCCTTCCCAGACCGAGCCGTCGGTGGGCGCATCCTGGTAGTTACGGTGGTAGCAATCGTGCACCCATTCGTAGACGTTACCCGCGGTATCGTAGAGCCCGAACGGATTCGACTTGTAGGTGCCGATCTTGGCCGGCTTGCTGGTGTTGTAATCGCTCTTGCAGTCGAAGCAATGCGCATTGTTGGAACCCGGTTTGGTTCCCCACCAGAAGGAAGTCGTGGTGCCAGCGCGCGCGGCATACTCCCATTCGGCCTCGGACAACAGCCGGTAGTTCTTTCCGGTTTGCTTGCTCAGCCAGCGGGTATAGGCGAGCGCATCGTCCCAGGAAACGTCGACCACAGGGTGATTCTTGATATCCAGGCCGTCGCTGGAGGGTTTCCTGCGTCCGGTGGCCTGCGCGAACCTGTAGTACTCGGCGAAGGTGATTTCGTATACCGACACCATGAACGGCGGCACGTTGACTTCGTGGCGCGGCGTTTCGTCGGCGGAGATGATCGCCGAGGGACCGCCCATGCGGAACTTGCCGCCCGGCAGCTTGATCATCGTCGGACCGTAACCTCCCGACTTGAGTCGGTCGCGGAACACGTTCGCCTTGTCGACATACTGCGGCGTGGGCTCGGGCTCCGGTTCGGGCTCGGGCTCGGGTTGCGGCACCGGTTCGGGTTCGGCCTCGACGACCGTTTCGGGCTCCGGTTCGGGTGCTTTTTCCAGTTCGGCCTCGATCTTCTGTGTAGTACTCTCGACCAGATCGCCGCCCTTTTGCAGCGCCTCGTCGACGAAGCCTTTTTGCCAGGCGAAGTAACCGCCGCCGCCCAGCAGGGCGAGGATGATCAGCCAGACCAGGCCCTTGTAGGACCGCGGCTCCCTGGGTTGGTCGGGAATCTTGACATCGGCGACCCGCGATACCGGTTCGGCCGGCTCGGGAGCGGGAGCGGCGACCGAGTCGCTGCGCGACTCGCGCTCCTTGACGTCGATGACGATCAGGGTGGTGTTGTCCTGGTTGATCTTGTTGGCGTCGTCGACGGCCTTGAGCAGTGCGTAAACGCATTCCTTGGCGGTCGCCGACCAGGACGAGTACTGGATGATAGCGCCGGCGCCGAGGGTGTCTAGACCGTCGCTGGCGACGATGACACGGTCCCCGGGCTTCAGCTTTACGGGCGTCTCCGAAACGTCGATGCTGCTGATTTCCTCGCCGGTCATCGCGCTCATCAGCATGTTGCGAGACATGCCCGCCTGCTCGTCGACCTCCATGCCCTGCTCTTTCATCATGTCGAGGTAGGCGCCGTAACTGTGATCGGCGTTTTGCTTGATCAGCTCGCGGTTGCGAATCAGGTAGAGGTGGCTGTCGCCGACGCTTACCCAGTACAGCTTGTCGTCCTGAACGTATGCGGTCACCATGGTACAGCCCATGCCGCGCAGGGCCGGGGTCTCCTTGACCGAGGCGCGGATCTGGTCATTGGAACGATTCAGCGCATCGGTCAGGACCTCGGCGATATCAGGAGTCGGGAACTTGGCCTGGAAGGTCTTGTTGAAAGTCGCGACCACCATATTGCTTGCGACATTACCGGCAGCATGCCCTCCCATGCCGTCGGCCATGATGATCAACGAGCATATATCGCCATTCTCGGCTTCGCCGAGCTGATTGACCATGTAAGCGTCTTCCTGATAGTCGCGCGCACCATCGATCTGATCGCTAGCAATATCGAACTCTAATTTCATCCAGAGACTTTATTATTTGTGTCGTGCACTAGGAACTATAGCAGTATAGTTAAATTTAATTCTAGTTTACCGGCGATAAGCCTATATAAACACTATAAAAATCTAAATTGAGACATAGGTCCTGTTGCGGCGTTCGAAAAATGGCCGGTATCCCGTTTGCTTGATCAGGCGCAGCGGCAGAAACAGGTTTTCGTTCACTTCATCCCAGGGTTTCCACTCCCAGCCGAGACACTTGCCGGTTTCGGGCGCCCTGAGGGCTGCGGCATCTTCGCATTCTGCCTCGAAAAACAGGGAGATAGAATGATTCTCGGGGGAAAACCGGTTGCTGGTGAGGGCGATAAAATTCAACTCTCGGGCCGCGAGCCCGGTCTCTTCGCGCAATTCGCGCACGGCAGCCTGTTGCGGCGACTCGCCCGCGTCTATCCAGCCGCCGGGCAGCTGCCATTGCCATTCGCTGCCGGTTGATTTGCAAATGCGTTTACCGAACAATACCCGTTGTCGATGAGTCACGACTAACGCCACGCCGCACGCCACCCCGTTGTCGCTCGCGTTGATCCCGCTCTCCCCGGCGCATCATCCCGATAATGAACTCTATGTTATATTGCGAGTCTATGCAGGATCAATCACTGGGCCCCCATTCTACATGCGCGATACCTGGCCGCTGTTAAAATCTACCGACTTCCCGCTGCTGACCCGCAGACCCCTGGAGATATTGCAGGTCAACCTCGGCTACCTGTGCAACCAGTCCTGTCTGCATTGTCACGTGGCCGCCGGCCCGACGCGCAAGGAATTGATGCAACGCGAAACCATCGAGCAAATTCTCGAGGTACTCGAAACTCCGGGCGTGCACACGCTCGACCTGACCGGCGGCGCACCCGAAATGAATCCGATGTTTCGCGAGCTGGTGAGCGCCGCGCGCGAGATCGGTATCACGGTCATCGACCGCTGCAACCTGACCATACTGCTCGAGCCCGGCTACGAGGGCACCGACGAGTTTCTCGCCGACAACGAAGTTCAGATCGTCGCCTCGCTGCCCTGTTACATGGAGGAAAATGTCGACGGCCAGCGCGGTAAGGGTGTTTACGACAAGAGCATGCAGGCACTCAAGCGGCTCAACCGTCTCGGTTACGGCGAACCGGGCAGCGGGCTCAACCTGACCCTGGTCTACAATCCGACCGGCCCCTACCTGCCCCCGCCGCAGCAAAGCCTGGAGCAGGACTACAAGGAGTTCCTCGCCGAGAAATTCGATATCCGGTTCAACCAGTTGTTCACGATTACCAACATGCCGATCGCGCGCTTCGGCAGTATGCTGATTTCGAAGGGGGAATTCGAAAACTATATGAACCTGCTCAAGGACTCGTTCAGTGCCGCCAACCTGCGGGGCCTGATGTGCCTGAACCAGCTCAGCATCGACTGGGAAGGATACGTCTACGACTGCGACTTCAACCAGATGCTGAACATGAATATCCGCCACCCCCAAAAAGGACGCAAGCTGCACGTCAGCGAAGTGCTGAAAACGCGGCTCGAGGAAATTCCGGTCAGTATCGCGGATCATTGTTACGGCTGCACCGCCGGCCAGGGCAGCAGTTGCGGCGGGGCACTTGACTGACCGCCCGCTGCTCAGCATCGTCATCCCGGTTCTGAACGAGGCAGGCTGCCTTGCAGGGACTCTCGAAAACCTGTTTTCCGACCCGTGGCTCCGCGATCACGCCGAGGTCCTGATCAGCGACGGCGGCAGCAGCGACGGCAGCCTCGAGATAGCCGCGCGCTATCCCTGTGAAATCGTCCGCGGCGCCCCCGGGCGGGCGCTGCAAATGAACGCGGCGGGAGAACGCGCACGCGGCGAAAGGCTGTTGTTCCTGCATGCCGACAGCCGGCTGCCAGCCGATATCGGCGAACTCGCGGAAACGCGCGCCAGGTGGGGCTTCTTCCGTCTGCGCCTGTCGGGCAAGGGACTCGCCTTGCGGGTAATCGAGTTCGCGGTCAACTTGCGCAGTGCCACGACCCGGGTGGCCGGCGGCGACCAGGGACTGTTCTTCGAACGCCGATTCTTCGCCTCCCTGGGCGGCTTCCCGCGCATCCCGCTGATGGAAGATGTCGCGATTTGCAAGCAGGCCAGGCGTCGGGCCGCGTCGCTGATCGTCCGCTCACCGATTACCACTTCCAGCCGGCGCTGGCGGCAACACGGCGTGGTCAGAACCGTGCTATTGATGTGGTGGCTGCGCTTTGCCTTCTGGCTCGGTGCCGACCCCGACCGGCTGCACCGGATTTACTACCCGAGGGGAGCCGGACGATGATACCGGTCGGCGTATTCGCCAAACCGCCGCTGCCGGGCCTGGTGAAAACCCGGCTGGCCGCCGAAATCGGCATCGGCAAGGCTACCCGCGTATATCGTTATTGCCTCGAGTACACGCTGGAGCTGGCGCGCCATTCGGGGCTCGATTATCAGCTTTACCTGACCGGCGAATGCGACGAGCCGCTGTTCCAGGACGAACGATACCGGTTACAGCGAGGCGGCGATCTCGGCGCGCGCATGACCAACGCATTGCGCGATATGATCGATTCCGATGCACAGGCAGCGATTATCATCGGCAGCGACTGCCTCGACTTCGACGCCGTCTATCTGCAACAGGCAGCCCAGGCATTGTCCGGTCACGAACTGGTACTGGCGCCTGCCGCGGATGGCGGTTTCGCATTGATCGGCTGCCGCGAGGCCAATCACGAGCTATTCAAATCCGTCGCCTGGAGTTCGGACAAGGTCCTCGAGCAGACGCTCGTCAACGCCCGCGCACTCGGCTACCGCGTCTGCCTGCTGGAAACCGTGCGCGACATCGACGGGCTGCGCGATCTCGAGCACTATCCCGAGCTGCTCGCCCTGATCGCGTCGAGTTGATGTTGTATCCACTGTTAAAACCCCTGTTGTTCGCGGTCGACCCCGAACTGGCGCACGATGTCAGCCTGGAGATGCTGCAGCAGTTTCATCGCCTGTTGCCGAAACGGCGCGTCGAGCGTCCGACCCGGGTCATGGGACTGGACTTTCCCAACCCGGTCGGCCTTGCCGCCGGTCTCGACAAGAACGGCGACTACCTCGACGGTCTTTCGAGGCTCGGTTTCGGCTTCATCGAGATCGGCAGCGTGACGCCTAGGCCCCAGCCCGGCAATCCGCAGCCGCGAATTTTCCGGCTGACCCGGCAACGCAGCCTGATCAACCGGATGGGTTTCAACAACAAGGGGGTCGACTATCTGCTCGAACGGGTGCGCGATCGCCCGCGCGACTACGTGCTCGGCATCAACATCGGCAAGAACCGGGATACGCCGCTCGATAAGGCGCTCGAGGATTACTGTACCGGATTCGAGAAGGTATACCTGTCGGCCGACTATATCGCGATCAATATTTCTTCGCCGAATACCCCCGGTCTGCGCGAACTGCAAAACGAGGACGCGCTCGAGGACTTGCTCGCCGGCATCGGCGAATTGCGTCGCAGGCTCGAAGATCGGCACCAGGTTCACCGCCCGCTGGCATTGAAACTGTCTCCGGACCTGGATCCGCGAGCGATACCGGTAATTGCCGACACCCTGCGGCGTCATAAGGTCGACTGCCTGATTGCCACCAATACCACGCTCGACCGCGGTCCGGTCGAGGGTCACCGGCTGGCGGCAGAGAACGGGGGCTTGAGCGGCGCGGCGCTTTGCGAGCGCTCCCGCGAGGTTCTCGAGACCTTTGCCCGCGAACTGCGCGGCGAGTTACCGATAATTTCGGTGGGCGGCATCGACTCGGCCGAGGAAGCCCGGCTGCGGCTCGAACTTGGCGCGAGCCTGATCCAGTTATACACTGGGCTGATTTACCGGGGTCCGGGACTGGTTAACCGGATCGCCCGCTCGCTGTAGAGAGGAACGCGCAGCAGGAGATCGACCACCGATGGATTCGATGCTGTCACTGGAGAATGCCCGCGAGTACCTGCTGAGTCTCCCCAGGCAACTCGACAGGCAAATGGACGACCAGGCGCTGCTGGAATTGAACGCGCTGCTGGCGAAATTCGAGGAATTCTTCAATATCGCCCTGCGTATAGACCGGCGCGGCGACGATCGGGTCGTCGATCCCGGCGAGGCCACCGAGATCTGCGATTTCGGTTTCATACTGCTCGACAAGCTGCTCGATTTGACCGCGCGACAGCGCCTGCCCGGCCGGCAACGGGAAATCGAACAGCTGTCACTGGTTATCGCGCGCTGGGCGATCCGCCACGATGCCGAAATCAGCGACCTTCAACCGGTGACTCAGGCCGTCGCCCGTCTCGCCGAGTCGCTGCGAGAACGCACCACGTTACTGGCGCTGTCCGGTTTGCTGGGCGATATCGTCGAGCACTGCGCACCGGAGTTCAAGCAGGACCGGGCGGACGACGACGAGTTCCCGGCCTGGCTGGAGTTGCACGTCAACCGCGGCAAGGTGGCGATTCGAAGCCGCGATGCCGATACCATGAAACGGGCCTTCGAGGAATTTCTGCTCTATCTGCCGGAGGCCGCGCCGGCATTCCTGGCGGCGCGCATGAAAGAGGCCGAGGCACGGGAGTACCCCGCGGAAGTGCGCGAGCTTCTGGCCGATTACCTGGGACGCACGGCTGTTTAACCGCGCTGGCCTGCCGCCTCGCATTCCATCGAAACCAGGTATCCCCCGTACTTGCGGATATTGATCACGCCGCTGTCGAGCAGCAGGTATTGTCCCTTGATGGCCTCAAGCTTGCCGGCGGCAAGCGGATTCTTGTCGAGATTGAAGCTGGCGATCTTTTGCGGGTAGCGCAACGCGGGATACTCGAATTCGAGTGCGCTTCCGGACTCGGCGATCGGTTCGGCGTCAGCCAGCAATTCGTCGTCCAGCGTCGAGGCGATCTGCGGCCACAATTCCTCGAACGCGGCGTATAAATCCATCTCGTCGACCTCGTTCTTGAGCATGTTGCGCCAGTTGGTCCGGTCGTTGACGTACTGCCTGAAAGCCGCCTCGATCAGGCCCGCGTGGTAACGTTTGGATACCCGCAGTACCGGGATCGCCTGGACGGCGCCCTGGTCGATCCAGCGCGTCGGTAACTGCGACTCGCGCGTAATCCCGACCTTGATCCCCGAAGTATTGGCCAGGTAAACGATATGCGGGCGCATGCAATGCTGCTCCGCCCACTCGGGCTCGCGGCAGGTACCGAGATGAAAATGGCATTTTTCCGGTGACATGATGCACAGGTCGCACTGCGCGAGGCTCGTGAAACAGGGATAGCAATAACCCTGATTGAAACTCTTGCTGGTCGGGCGTCCGCAATGAATACACTCTATCTGCTGCAGGTACTCGATTCGCACCTGCTCGCCCAGCCAGTCGTTCAGGGACAGCCGCCGGCCTCCCAGTTCGAGGCTGTAGGCAATCGGATTGCCGTCCACGGCATGCATCTTGTGCAGGTTACCCTGAAATTTCACCCATCACCTGTCGAGTCGAAACACCGATTCTCTGAGCGCGCTCAGACCGGCTTCACGCCAGCGCGGCAGCTCGTCGATTATATCCCTGGACTCGAGCAGGTTAATCGAAAATTCCCGGTCGTAGTAGCGGTTAATTTCCTCGGTAGGCACCGCGAATGGAGGTCCCTGCATTTCCGACTGGTCGTAATCCAGGGTGATCAGCAGCATATTGCCGACCGCGGGAGTAATCGACAGCATGTGCTCGAAATAGCGCGGCCGGTCGGTCCCCGACATGGCGATCAGCGAGGCGCGGTCGTAAACGAAGCTGCAGGCGCCGAGATCGTCGTTGCGCAGGTCGAAGAAGTCGCCCTGCAACAGAGTGATTCGCTCCGCCTCGTAAACGCCGAAGCGATCGGATTCGAAACGTTCGTATTCGAGTTGGTGTTCGGAGAAAAAAGCCTCGATGGCGATTGCCGACAATTCGATACCGATCACCTCGTAGCCCTGTTCCGCGATCCAGGCAATGTCGTGCGTCTTGCCGCACAGGGGCAGGAAAATACAGCTACCCGGCTCCAGCGAAAACCGCGGCAGATAAAGCTTCAGATGACGGTTGACCGCGCCCTCGTGGAAACCGATACGGTTGTCCTGCCATCTGTCCAGCCAGTGTTGCTTGTCGACCATCGGTACTTCAACCTGGGGAGCGCCGGTACTTCAGAGCCGCACCTTGACGCAATTACGGCCGTTTTTCTTGGCCACGAACAAGGCCATGTCGGCTCGCTTGACCATCGAATTGTAATCGCCGGTATCGTCGGTAATCGCGGCGACGCCGATGCTCAGGGTGGCGGTTTTCTCACCGTAGGCGGTCTTGTAACGCGCGTTGGCGACAAATTGGCGGAGCATTTCGGCGAATTTTTCGGCGGCGTTCATATCGACCCGCGGCATCAGTACGCTGAGACCGTTCTGTCCGTATCGCCCGAGAATATCCTTTTCCTTGTCGACCTTGGTGAACACGTACTTGACGATCGCCGCAAACACCTTGTACGCGACCTGGTCGCCATCCTGCTCACGCAACTTCGACAGACCGTCGACCTCGATGATCAGGATCGACAAAGGCTCTCCTTCGACCGCGGCCATGCGATAACGGTCGACCGCGATCTTGTCGGCATTTTCGCGGCTCATCAGCGTGACGGTGCGCTTGGAGGTTTCCTTCTTGAAGCGGTTGACCACTTCCCTGGGCGCCAGTGTCTGGTCGGATTCGGCGAAGCTGTGGTCGGTAACTTCCATGTCCTTGTTTTCCGAATAGGAAACCGCGGTGGTTGAGGTCGTGGTTGTGTCCTCGTACTTCTTCGGCCGGATTACCGCATCGGGAACCGGTTCCTTCGTCGGCGGCGTTTTGCGCGCCGAACGCTTGAATATCAACATCGCCTGGGCGGCGATACTGACGCTGGCGACCTTGTCGAGCTCGTCGAAGGGTTTCGATGCGCGCCGCAGGCTGATGACGCCCATCAGCCTGGAATCGTTGAATACCGGTACGTCCAGCCGATACGAAACGAACCTTTTCTTCACGACCCCGAGCGCGCCCCTGACATTCTCGTGCTCCGCGCTGGTCGTCGCCTGGCGCGTCTGGTTCAACTTGCCGAGTAAATCCTCGGACCAGAAGGTCTTGTCGTCGTTCTCGAACAACTCGCCCTCGACCTTGTCGGCAACCGGCTTGGGTCCCTGGCCTTCGAGCGAGGTCAGGATATAGGAATCGAACTCGATCACCGGGTCGAGATGCTTCTTCAGCAAGCCGATCAATTCCTTGAAGTCGAGTATCCCGGAAAGTGCCGTGTCGAGGTCGATCAGCGTGAAGGCCCAGAGTTCCTGGCGCTTGAGCATGCTTTCGTTAAAGTCCGCCTGCAAGAAGGACAGGCGCTGGCTGCGCTCGGTCAGGTAAGCGATGAAACCCGCGAGCAACACCGTTCCGGCGAGTAACACGGAAACCAGCGGGATCCAGAAAAACGACACGTCGGTAATGTACATGACCACGACGAAGAGGATCGCCAGCGCCAGATTGATAGCCAGCGTGAAGATTGCCCGCACCGCGCGCAGGCTGCCGAGCCAGACCGCCAGCAGGATGAATTCGATCGCGTGATAAGCACTGTACTTTTGCAGGAATACCGCGCCGATCACGGTTCCCATCGCCAGCACGCCATTGCCGACCAGGCGCATTACCTGGTAATGGGGTTCGCTACTGAACCAGTTCAGCGACAGATTGCCGATCGCCAGCACGGCAACCAGCAGGTAGCCGTACATCGGGATCGGGATGTCGATGCCGAAGGCGCGAAACTCGAGGTAGGCAAAGGCGAGAGCCAGTACCGCCAGCACGCCGAACGCGAAAGCGCTCGATCGCCGGGCGCGTAATTGCTGCTTCTCCTTGTAACTGGCTTCGATTTCCGGGCCCTGAAACTGAAGTCGAAAGGATTTCCGGTACCTGTTGATCAGGTCTTGAGACACGCTCGTGATCCTTTATTTATCGTCAAATGATGCATCCTGATTCTGTAATGAACCACCCGGATATAGTTTCGCAGCCATCGATATCGAGATTTTGACCTTTGTATTGACCAATTTTTCGTACGCCGGGTTGCCGGGTGTTTCGGTAATCTCGCAGAGCCTGGGCCGATTATTTCGTAATAATTTCGGCGAATTCGCGCAATGCATTCTGGATTATAGCGGATATTCATAACTTTCAAAGGCTTATGTGCTTTAGTTAATTTTTTACTTAACCGTAAAATCGGTGCCGTGGAACTTGTACCCGCGGCGGCGGCCGCACCCCCGGGGAGCGCATGAGGAAATTACCGAAAACCCGGGCCGGCCGACAGCGTCGCGATGCGGACTCAAAGAACTCGCGCCAGCTAATCGATCAGTCTGCCAGGTCGTTGCCAACTCGACAGAATGCGGGTTCGGCCGGAAGTCAACGGACGGTGACTCGTCGTTTAGGCTCGGGTTGCAGGGAAATTCGATTTTTTTTCACCCCGGTAGCTGCGAGTACCGCCCTTTAGCGGTAAAGTGCGGCCTTCGGTTACCCGGACGCATAAACTCAATGATTCAGCTCCTGATCCAGCATCAATACCTACTGTTCATATTCATCGCTTTCGCGCTGGTTTTTTCACTCACCTTTCACGAGTACGGTCACGGCAAGGTGGCATCGATGATCGGCGACGATACCGCGCAACGCGCCGGGCGATTGACGCTGAACCCGCTACCGCATATCGATCCGGTCGGACTGTTGATGGTGCTGCTGATCGGCATCGGTTACGCCAGGCCGGTGCCGACCGACCCGCGCAAATACAATACCCGCTGGGGCACCCTGCTGGTCGCGGCGGCCGGACCCGGGATGAACCTGCTGCTGGCCTTCGTGGTGATCAATCTTTACGGAATCGGCCTCAAACTCGGCATCGGTTTTTTCGAGACCTGGGCGGCGGGATTCTTTTTCACCAACCTGGCGTTGATCAACATGCTGTTGATGCTGTTCAACCTGTTGCCGGTCGGTCCGCTGGATGGCAGTTACATATTTCCTTATGCACTGCCGCCACATCTGGCGCAGAAATACCGGTTTTACAACCAGCGCTTCGGGGCATATGCGCTGCTGGTCCTGATCGCGCTGCATTTTCTCGGCGTGCCGGTCTTCGAAACGATCTGGAAAATCGGCAACTTCGTGCTCGGCTTCATTCGCATAG
>JASFKL010000019.1:0-20544 GCA_050118655.1 Gammaproteobacteria bacterium
AAAAAACTACCGTTCATCTCGCAAAAAACCGTTATTTGAAGCAGTTCACCCTTGCAAATGAGCATTTAACCTAGTATTCATCCAACGTTGCGCCGGATGTAGTTCGATATAACTCTAGACCGGCGTCTTCAGGGGTGGAAACCGGGAAGGATATGAAGCAGTTAACAACATTATACCGATTGTCTCTGGCGCTGCTACTGGCCGCGTCCGTGGCTGCGTGCGGAACCGATTCCGGTTCGAGCGGCGGGTCGAGCAGCAACGGGGGAGACGGGTTTTCATTGCGCCTCACCGATGCCGTCTTCGCGGACGCGGCGCGAGTCGATATAACCTTCCAGGAAGTTCATCTCAGGAAAGCCAGCGGCGGATGGATCAAGATACCGACCGGGGAACTTTCCGCGACTCTCGTCGACGTGGCTGCATTGCAGGGTACCAATACCGCAGACCTCGTAAAGAACGTCGATGTACCTCCGGGCGATTACACGGAGTTGCGTCTGATCGTCGATGATGCTGCCTTTTCCAATACTATCGAGCTGGTCTCGGGCGGTGTTTACGAACTCAAGATTCCGAGCGGCAGAACTGCGGGACTCAAAATCAAGGGAAATTTTAACGTCTCCGCGACCCAGCCCACCGATATAATCGTCGACCTCGATCTGAACCAGTCGATCAAGGTGGCCGGCCCGAATTACATCATGAAACCCGTCGCGCGCCTCATCGACGGCAAAAATTTCGGTCACGCTCGTGGTATGGTCGAGGCGTCGCTACTGACCCTTTCGAGTTGTTCCGACAGTGACGCGGACACCTATAACGCGGTTTACGTATTCGAGGGACACGATGTCACGCCGGACGATATCAATCAGACTGACGATACCGATGTCGATCCGATTTCGACTTCCAGGATTTCCTGGGATGCAAAGGGTTCGGGATACAAGTACGAAGCCGCGTTTTTGCCCGCGGGAGAGTATACGATTGCATTTACCTGTAACGCCGACCAGGACGACCTCGATGCCGATAACGACCTGAAGTTTTTCGGCACTCAAAATATCACCATAAAGGTAAACGATATCCTGTTTCTCTGACCCGGGACCGGTAGAACCGGTCTATACTGTAAGAAAAGCCTCCTTAGCTGGATGTAAGGCTGTATGTTTCCGGGAACAAAGACAAAAACGCTAGTCGCTACGCTGGCCTTGATCGCCAGCGTCTGCGCTCGCGCGCAGGAAACCGAAGAGCTCGATGAAATGAGCCGGTTCCTCGATCTCCTCGAACAGCAAACCACGCTCGCGACCAAAACCCGCCTGAACGCCGATTTCGTACCCGGCATGCTCAGCGTCCTTTCCTCCGAGCAATTGCAACGCCGCGGTTATCGCACCGTCTGGGACTCCCTCGCCTCGCTGCCCGGCGTGCTCGCGAGCATCGAGGAGACCGGCATGCGCAGCGTCTCGGTGCGCGGCATCGGCAAGCTGTTCGAGCCCGGCAAGATCAAACTGCTGCTCAACGGCGAGGCCGTGAACGCATCGGCCAGCGCCACTACCGGCACCCTGTTCGATATGCCGGTGGAGCAGATCGAGCGCATCGAATTCATCCGCGGCCCCGGCTCGGCCGTGCACGGCGAATTCGCCTATGCCGGAGTACTCAACGTGATCACCCGCAAAACCGGCGAGCAATACTCGGTCGGCGCCGAATCCACTGGCGGCGGGAATTTTTCCGCGATCTACAGCTTCGGCGAGAACGGCGGCGAATTCTCGGGCAATATCAACATCGCCGCGAGCAGCAACGACGGCGAGGATATCGAAGTCGACGAGGACGCATCGCCGCCGGGCGTGACGAACTACGCGCCGGGGCCGATCAACAACAAGCGCGAAATCTTCTCGGCGATTCTCGACCTGAATTTCGACAACCTGAACGCGCTCGTCCAGGTCCAGCAGGCGAACCGGGGCGATTACTTCGGCAGCAGTTACCTGCTACCGCCCGATGAGCGCCAGACCGTGATTTCGGATACCCTGATCTCGGCCGTGATCAGCCAGCCGTATACGATCGACGACCGGCTCAGCGGCAAGTGGGCGATCAGCCTGCTGCAGAACGATACCGAGAAGAACAAGCTGTTCCTCGGCACCGCGGAAGCCTTCGGCGGGATCGGCGGCGAGGACGATATCGTCGCCGATTCGAAACTCACGGAAGACCGCGTGGAATTGATGCTCAACCTGCAGTACGAGGGTGAAAAACATACGCTGTTCACCGAGATCTCCGCCAACCAGGTCACGGTCGGCAAATCGGAACAGTTTATCAATCTCGACCCGGTTACCAATTTGCCGTCGCCGGACTTCAACGAATTCCCGGGGCCGGTGGACGATTCGCTCGATCGCGGTGCGGTCAGCCTCGTACTTCAGGACGAGTTCCATATCGACGACATGCTGACGCTGACCTCGGGAGTGCGCTACGATAATTACGAGAATATCGAATCCGCGGTTTCACCGCGCATCGCGCTGGTCTGGCGGCGCTCCGAGAATCACATTTTCAAGGCCCAGTATGCACGCGCGTTCAGACCGCCGTCTTTGATCGAGACCGGCGGTGCGCTGTCGTCCTCGATCGCTCCGGAGACCAACGACACCTTCGAGCTCGGTCATATCTATGTCGATACCGATCTGACGCTGCGTAACACGGTTTATTACACCAAGCTCGACGAGTTGATCGTTTTCCAGGATACCGCACCCTTCGGATACCTCAACATGGGCTCGTCCGAACTGGTCGGCTACGAACTCGAGGTCGAAAAGTCGATTACCGACAAGTGGGAAATCCTCGGCAGCCTGTCGCTGCAGGATTACGTCGATAAGGAACTGCCCGCCGCGGCGCCATGGATGCTCAAACTCGGTGTCGGTTACATGCTCACGCCGTCGACCGAACTGCACCTGCAAGTGAACAGCGTCTCCGCGCGCGATCGCGAGGAAGGCGATCCGCGCGACGACTTCGAGCGAACCACGCAGGCGGATATCGCGCTGCACACGAAAAACGTTTTCGACGTTACCGGCCTCAATCTGCGCTGGGGAGTGACCAATCTACTCGGCGACGAAATTGCCTACCCGGCGCCCGCCGATACCTATCCCGACGACTTCATTACCGGCCAGGCCGCCACCTTCTGGGCGCAATTGTTGTACCAGCCATTATGATTTCGAGTCCGGGACCGAGCGCGGTGAAGACCAGCGTGCATACCGCGGCGGCCTTGCTCCTGTGGCTGGTCTCGTTCGCCAGCCCATCCGCGCTCGCACAGGAAGCGATCCCGCCGCGGTTGCAAATCGGCATCAACCTGTTGCCGGCGGTTATCGCTGCCAACAAGGGCCTGACCAATATGCCGGCTGACCGGAAGGTGTCGATTTACATAGTGTATCTCGCAAACAACCACATCGCCGAGCAGCTCCGGCGGAGCATAGGCAGAATCGGCCTGATCAAGAAACACAAACTCGACACCCGGGCGATTTCGATCGACGAGCTTCTCACGCTCGAAATAGAGCCCATGAGCACGATATTCATTGCCGAACCCATGAAGGAAAGACTCGACGAACTGGTCGAGTTTTCGCATACCCGAAGGCTTCTGCTGTTCTCCCCATTCAAAGGCGACGTCGGCAAGGGCGTCGCAACCGGATTCCAGGTTACCGACCGCGTGCGGCCGCTGGTCAATCTGGAGTCCCTGAAAAAATCCAAAATTCAATTAAAAGCGTTTTTTCTGCGCATCGCGGTGAAGCATGAGTAAAGCAGACTTTTTCAAAAGCTACATCCAGGCCGTGGATCTGAAGTCCTCCCTGTTATTCGTCAGTATCGGCGTCGTCATCATAGGGATGACCCTGTGGAACTGGCACTACGACGTCAAACCTCGCCTGGTCAACGAGGCCCAGTCGAATACCCGGGTACTGGCAGCGTCGTACGCGCGGGCGATCGAATCGCAATTCCAGACCATCACCGGCAAAGCGGACGTATCGGTAATCCACAATTCAATTAACGAAATGCTGTTGATCAACGACCCGAGTACCGAAGAAACTCTCTTCCTCGGGGTTACCCTGGAAGTCGACTACGATGCCTTCCCGGCATCCTACGACATGGTCAATTTCTACGTCGGCGATACCAATTGCGAAAACTGTATCGTCACCGAAAACCCGATCTACAACCACCAGACCGGCGAACTGATCGCGATCATGAAAATTTACGCCAACCCGTTTTTCTACCAGCGCCTGACGCACGATATCGTCGACGACCTGGCGGTAATGCTATTCGGTATCGTGATCGTGCTGGTGCTCGCCTGGCTGACGTCGAATCGCCTGCTGAACCGGATCCGCGAACGCGAACGCAGCCTGGTATTCGAAATTGCCGAACGCAAGTCCGCGGAGGAAAAACTGCACAAGATCGCAGCCTACGATCAGCTCACCAATCTGCCGAATCGCTACCTGTTGCAAGCCGATTTCGCGCGCAAGATAGAGGAAACGGCACGCAAGGAGAACATGCTCGCAACACTGTTTTTCGATCTCGACCACTTCAAGCAGGTCAACGACGTGCACGGCCACGAAACCGGCGACCTGTTGCTCGAACAGGTCGCCACCCGCATCTCCGACGTGACCCGTAATTACGACCTGCTGGCGCGCTTCGGCGGCGACGAGTTCGTCATGATCATGTCGAATGTCGAAAATCGCTCGGACGTGATCTACGTCGCCGAAAAAATCATTGCCAGCTTCAAGAAAACTTTCGAATTACCCGACGCGTCCATACAGATCACCACCAGCATCGGCATAAGCATCTACCCGGAGGACGGCAAGGACCCGTCGGAGCTGTTGAAAAACGCCGATCTCGCGATGTACCGCGCCAAGGCCGAGGGACGTAACTGCTACCAGTTCTTCAATTCGGAAATGAACCTCGAGTTACAGTACTCGCAGTGGGTCGAGACCAACCTGCGCAGGGCGCTGGAAGAGAACCGGCTCGAGCTGCATTACCAGCCCCAGGTGAACCTGGAAACCGGAGAGGTGGAATCCTGCGAGGCGCTGATCCGCTGGCCGCAGGAAGACGGCGACCAGATAAACCCGGCCGATTTCATCCGTATCGCCGAGCGCACCGGGCAAATCATCGACATCAGTATCTGGGTTCTCAACGAGGCTTGCAAAAACATTTGCGCCTGGCGCGAAAAAGGCTACCGGCCGGTGCGCGTCGATATCAATCTTTCGAGCAAGGATTTCATCGACCGCGGCGTGCTTTACAAGTTTCTGCAGGTGCTCAGGCAATACAACCTGAAACCGCATCACGTCGGTATCGAAATCACCGAGAACGTGCTGCTCGACACCACCGACCAGGTGATCAAGTCGCTGTCGGTGCTGCATAACGCAGGCGTGCATATTTCGATCGACGATTTCGGCACCGGGTTTTCCTCGCTCAACTACCTCAAGCAATTGCCGCTGTCGGGGGTCAAGATCGACCAGAGTTTCGTCCACGAGGCGCCGAGCAACAAGGACGACCTGATCATCATGAAGGCGATTACGCTGGTCGGCCACGGTTTCGGACTCGACGTGGTCGCCGAGGGTGTCGAGACCGAGTGGCACGAATCGCTGTGCAAGGAAATCGGCTGTAACACCATCCAGGGCATGTTCGTCTCCGAGCCGCTGGAGCCGCTGCGCTTCTGCGAGAAATTTCTCAAGCAGGCCTGATCGGGGGTCATCTTTGCACCGGCCGGGAAATTAAGCTACATTGTCCGGCCTGCGCAACCGAGACCCCCATGCCCGATTCACAGCAACCCGAAACCTACCAGCTCGTCGAAACCAGATTACAGCAGCCGCTCGCCAACGGCGACGTGGTCTGCAATCTTTGCCTGTGGCGCTGCCGGCTGCGCCACGGCCAGCGAGGCTACTGCCAGGCGCACGTCAACCGTAACGGCAAGTTATACAATCTTTCCTACGGGATCATTTCGGCGATCGAGGTAGAGTCGATTCGTAACAAGCCGGTTTACCATTACCGCCCCGACAGCCGCGTCATGTCGATCGGCTCCTACGGCTGCAACTTCCGCTGCAAGGGTTGCCACAACCTGGAAATTTCCTGGGGCGTCGAGGCGCTGGACAAGCTCGCCCGCGGACAGTCCACAGATGCCTGGGTCGCGCCGCGGCAAATCGTCGAAACCGCGCTCAAGCACGGCGTCGAGGGCATCGCCTTCACCTATTCCGAACCCGCGGTATGGCTCGAGTTCGTGGTCGACGTATCGCGACTCGCGCAGGAAGCGGGATTGTTTACGGTTTACGTTTCCAACAGTTTCGTCACCGACGAGGCGCTCGAACTGATGGCGCCGTATATCGATGTGCTGTGCTCGGATATCAAGAGCCTGTCGGACGATTTCTACCGCGACATTTGCCCGGTGAGCCGGGTCGACCAGGTTCTCGGTTCGATCAGCAAGGCGGCACAACTCGGCATTCACGTCGAGACGCGCACCAACGTAATCCCGACGAAGAATGACGATCTCGACGAACTCGCCGGCATAGCCGCGTGGATTCACGACAATCTCGGCGCGGACAGCCCCTGGCACGTGACCCGGTTTTTCCCGGCTTACAAGCTTTCGCATCTGCCGGCCACCGACCCCGCGCTGATCGAGCAGGCGGCCGCCGCCGGGCGTGAGCTGGGACTCGAGCATGTCTATGCGCATACCCGGATCTCCTGCGATTGCGCGACCGAGAATGCACCGGTTTCGGCCTGGCTCGAACTCGACCCCGAGGCCCTCGGCCGGGTCAACACCTGCGCCGCGAGTTGCTGCGGCGACGAGGGTATCCTGGTCAGGAAATTCGAGCGCGAGGCCGGCCTGCTGGACGACGCCGGCTGATTCGCACTGCCGTCGAGCGCGCGGCAATGAACGCGCGCTTGATTCCCATCAAGATATCTAGCCGCCGGGCGGTTTAGATTGTGTTCTCCAATGCGATGCCTGTATGAATCTGGAGCAGCACGATGAAAACCACCGAAATCTCGAAGGACGACTGGAGCGAATTTTTCGACCGGGTTACCGAAACACTGCAGGGAAAGCGTATCGATATCGAGATCGACGCGCCCGATATCGGCGCCCAGGTCGAGGCGAGGAAGCTGTCGCTGAACGGCCTGGTATACGACCGCAAGGATGACGTCTTCGTCATCGATACCGAGGCAATCGAGCATCTCGTCCGCGCGCCACGGCATATCTACGTATCCGGTGACGAAGACGCCGTCGACAGCCTGGAAATCACGGTCGCCGACGGCGGTAAACATATCGTCAGTTTCAGCGAACCGCTGGCGCTGCCGCTACCGGGGGGGACGGCATGACGAGCGTTGCCGTCCGTGCGCGCGGTCACTGAGCGCGGGTAAAGCGAATGCGACATTCCTTTGAAAACAGGATGCGCGACCGGCTGCGCGCGTTGCGGTCCGAATTCGAGGACTTGAAGCACAAGGCCGGCGAGGCCGAGACCAACCTCGAGGGCGAATATTACACGCTGCTGGAGGAATTGCGGATCGAGCTGGAGTCCGCCGAGCAAAAATTCGACCTGCTGGTCGAGGCCCAGGAAGATCAATGGGAGCGTATTGGCGACGAGGTCGAGCAGGTCTGGCGCGCGGCGCGCGAACTGATCAGGGCGATAACCTCGCCCTGAAACCGGTCCCGCTTCTCGCCGCGGGCCGACGCGGGCTCAGTCCACGGTCGACAGCAGCTTGCGTACCGGTGTCGGCAGGCCCAGGCCGGCGATATCGCCGATTTGGACCCAGGCATAGTTGTCGCTATCGGAAACCTCTTTCGGCATCTCTTCCATCTCGATGATGGCCAGGGAAATATCGAGGCTATAGTGCGTGAACTGGTGCCGAATCACGTTTTTCTGCAGCAGTTTCGGCGCCTGTATGGCCGACAGAAAACTCCGCTGCCAGAGTTCGATCGCGCCGGTCTGTTCGACCTCGGGTAGCGACCAGAGGCCGCCCCAGATGCCGCTCGGAGGCCGCCGCCAGAGCAAGACCGCGTCGCCGCAGCGGTGCAGCAACATCAGCGTTTCGCGATGCGGCTTCGCCTTCCCGGGTTTGCGTTGGGGATAATCGGCCTGGCTGTGATGGCGGTAACTCGAGCACATGGCTTTCAACGGGCAGGCCTCGCACTTCGGATTCGACCTGACGCACAGCATCGCGCCGATATCCATCATCGCCTGGTTGAACTCGGGCGTACCCTCGGCCGGCGTCACCGACTCGGCGAGGTACCAGAGCTGCTTCCGGGTTTCGCTCTGAGCATACCAGCCGGGCACCCGGAAACAGCGCGCCAGTACGCGCTTGACGTTGCCGTCGAGTATCGGCCAGTGCTGGCCGTAGGCAAAACTCAGAATCGCACCCGCGGTCGAGCGGCCTATCCCGGGCAGCGCCGCGACCGCGTCGAAACTTTCCGGAAACTGTCCGCCGTGACGGTCGCGGATGATTTGCGCCGCCTTGTGCAGATTGCGCGCCCGCGCGTAATAGCCCAGGCCCTGCCAGTATCGCAGTACTTCGTCGATGCTGGCGTCGGCGAGCTGCCGGACATCCGGGAAGCGCTCGACGAAGACCCGGTAATAGGGGATCACCGTGGCAACCTGGGTTTGCTGCAGCATGATTTCCGACAGCCATACGCGATAGGCGTTTTGCCCCTGCCAGGGCAGGTCGCTGCGGCCGTAACGCCGGTACCAGTCGATTACCGCATTCGCAAAGCTCGCCGCATCCGCATCCATTCAATCGAAAAGATTCTTCAGCTTTTCCTCGAGTTTCTTCTTCGCCTTGGCCTCTTCGACTTCCCGTTTCTTTTCGAGCTCGCGTTTTTTCGATTCTTCGAGCGCCTTCTTTTCGGCCTCTAGTTGCTCTTCCAGCGCTTTTTTCTGCGCCGCGATATCCGCCTTTAGCTTCGCCTTTTCGGCGTCGGCCCTGGCCTTGAGCATTTCATCGAGTTGCACGTCGATTTCAGGCCCGCTAAACGGGCCCTCTATCTTGACGGGTATCGCGAGTCCCGCCAGTTCGTCCGCGGATCCGCCCTGCTGTCCCGCGACGGTACCGACCAGCTTGGCCTCGAGCAGATAATCGACGGTTTCCTCGTTGAGGTCGGCGCTGCCCTTGCCCCTGGCGCGCAGCAACGGCGCCTGCAGGTCGAGGTCGTTGCTCGAGAACACGCCATTCCTGATCAGGCCGCTCAGGGAAAGCGACGAAAAATCGGTTTTCAGGGTTTTCTTCGGCGGCGGCTCTTCGCCGCGCAGCCTGGCCTTGGCGCTATCGATGGACTGGCGGATATTGAATCCGTGCAGCGCACCGTCCGAGAAAGCGAGCTTGAGCGCACCGTTGCTGTTGCGTTTCAGCTCGCTCAACCATTCGCCGCCGGTAGTGAGATTGGCCTCCGCGTCGAGCTTGCCGCTAATCGTCTGCTCGCCGGTAAAATCCTTCAGCAGCGGGCCGGCCTGCACGCCGACGATCGACTCGCTGAGACCGTATTTGGGGATCTCCGACCTGACATCGATCACCGCCGAGGATTCGACGCGGCCCTCGTACAGGTTCAGGGTAAGCGGTTTGAGCCCGACCATGCCGTCCCGTGCCTTGACCGCGATCGCGAGGTCGCTCATGTGCAGGTTTTGCGCCTTGATCCTGGCGATCGAAATCTTGCCGTCGATATCGAGATCGCGCAGGGTTTGCATCGGCAGCTTGATTTGCACATCTTCGTCGGGCTTGCTCGTACCGCTATCCTGGCCGGAACGGGGCGGCCCGGCCGGTTCCGCCGGCGGCGTACCCATCAATGCGTCGACATCGAGGTTCTTCGAGGCGAGATCGAAACGCAATACCGGGGTCGGCCGGGAAAAATCGCTGAGTTGCAATTTCCCGCCGATTTCGAACTGGTTGAGCGCGAGCAGCATGTCGCTGAGCGTCAGCCGCTGTTCGGCGATCAGGTACTCGACGTCGGAACTGAAATCGAGGCTGACGAGCACATCGTCGGCGCTGGCGTCGACGTGCAAGGTCATCGGGAAGGGCTGGTTGGGTACGATGCGCCCGGTGCTGATATCGAGATCGCTGACCTCGTACTTCGTTCCCGCCTGTTCGTCGAGCCAGAGCAGCTTGATATTCTGCAAATCGAGCCCGCCGAACGCGCCTTTGAGTTCGAAGCCGCCGTCGCCTCCGGGCGAGGTTGTTTCGCTTTTACCGCCATTCGCGGTACCGGCAGCGCTTTCCGGCGCGGTTTTTTCGGCTTGCTGCGCTTGTGCCTGCAGCAGGTCGTCCCAGTTGTTGACGCCGGCCTTGTTGCGGATCAGGTTGATTTCGAGATCGCGCAATACCAGCTTGTCTATTTCCGGCGAAAGCCTGAACAGCGAGGCCACGTTGACACTGATGCTCGCCTCGCCGACCCGGATCATCGGCAGTTCCCCGAATCCCGCGGCATTGGCGAAGCGCATCGCGCCGAGCTTCATGCCGAGCTCGGGGTAGATGGTCAGCCCGATGTCGCCCTGGAACCGGAGTTCCCGCCCGGTGTGCTCGCGCACCAGTTCGGACAGGTCCTGCTTGTAGGCATTGGCATCGAACATGGCGGCGAAAATCGCCACCGCCGCGACCAGGAAAACGATCCCGACCACCAGGCCGAGAAGCAAATAACGAATGATTCGTCGCATATCTAGGAGCGCCGCTTTATCCCTTGGCGATTGTCTGAAATAATGACTCGCAATGTGGCACGAAACGAACCTTGATTCAAGATTGTGAAAGATAAACTCCTCGACATCGCCGACCGGCTGCGCGGATCGGGCAGCCGGAGCTCGGGCGAGAGCAGCCTGCTGGCCCGCCTGTTGATTCCCGTGCTGGTGGTATTGCTGGTGCTGGTCGCGATCGGTATTTACTGGAGCGACGAACCGGCCGAGTTCAATGTCGTGGAAGCAGCCAAACAACATGCACCCGAAACCACTTCGAAACTGACTACCGGCAGCTATACGACGAGCGCGGTGATAACCGCGATGGAAACGCTGCTCAACAAGCGCGGCGGCTATCTCAGCAACGACATCATGCCGCCGTCGCTATGGCTCGACAACATTCCCAACTGGGAATTCGGCGTACTCGTGCAAATGCGCGACATAACGCGCGCGATGCGCAACGATTACAGCCGCTCGCAATCGCAATCGGTGGAAGACGAGGATTTGATCATCGCCGAGCCCAAGTTCAACTTCGACAACAAGTCCTGGTTCCTGCCGGCGAGCGAAAGCGTTTACCAGGAGGGCATCGACGCGCTTTACGGGTATCTCGCGCGGTTGCAGGACCCCGAAAATCCCGGGGCCCAGTTTTATGCGCGCGCCGACAACCTGAGCGAATGGCTCGGCCAGGTCGAAAAGCGCCTCGGCAGCCTGTCGCAGCGCCTGAGCGCGAGTGTCGGGCAGGTGCGTCTGAATACCGATCTCGCCGGCGAAACGGATGCGCAGCAATCGACCGAGACCAGCTCGCAACTCGTGGTAAAGACGCCCTGGTCCGAAATAGACGATGTATTCTACGAAGCCCGGGGCGCGTCCTGGGCGTTGATCCACCTGTTGAAAGCCGCGGAAATCGACTTCGAAGGCGTGCTGCAGAAAAAGAATGCGCTGGTCAGCCTGCGCCAGATCGTGCGCGAACTCGAGGCCACCCAGGAACCGATCTGGAGCCCGATGATCCTCAACGGCAGCGGATTCGGCCTGTTCGCCAACCACTCGCTGGTAATGGCTTCCTATATTTCGCGCGCCAACGCCGCGGTCATCGACCTGCGCGACCTGCTCCAGCAGGGCTAGCCACTACCGCGGCTACCGACGCCCGCGCGATCGTGGAACTCCGCGAGCAAATAACCCCGCGGCAAACTAATGATTCTGGAATTCCCCGTTTGCGCGGGGATGACCCCGGGATCGACGGCCGATACGACCCGCAGGGAACCAAGCCTCAGGGAGTCGCTTTCCAGTGGCCGGACTTGCCGCCCGATTTCTCGAGCAACCGTACCTCTGAAATAATCATGCCGCGATCCACGGCCTTGCACATGTCGTAAATCGTCAACAGCGCCACCTGCACGCCGGTCAGCGCTTCCATCTCGACCCCGGTCCGGCCCGTGGTTTCGGCGGTAACGGTGCAGTCGACCGCATTGCTGTCGGCATCGATTTCGAAGTCGACCGCGACGTGAGTCAGCGCAAGGGGGTGGCACATGGGCACCAGCTCCGCGGTGCGCTTGGTGGCCATGATGCCGGCGACCCGCGCGACGCCGAGCACATCGCCTTTCTTGTGCCCGCCCTGCTCTATGAGCGCCAGGGTTTCGGGTTGCATGACGATGCGTCCGCCGGCCACGGCGCGGCGCGCGCTCGCATTCTTGTCGCCGATGTCGACCATATGCGCCTCGCCGGCCTGGTTGAAGTGAGTCAGTTTATTCATCCGGGGCATTCTATCACTTTAGCAAGATGTATAACTCGCGATTGCCGCGCTGAATATTCATGATCATGCCGCGCTTGCCGTCGGCGCGCAGCGCCAGCGCCTCGTCGAAACTGCGCGTCAGCTGCTTGTTGATCGAGTAAATGATATCGCCGGGCAAGAAGCCCGCCTCGGCTGCCTGCGACCCGGGCTCGACTTCCATGACTTCGAGGTAATCGATGCGCCCGCGTTGCAGATGCTGTTCATGGATTTCGCCGAGGATCGCGCCGTCCAGCCGGTGATGAAGCTTTTCGCCGTTCATCTTGCGAAACTCGATCGGTTGAATACTCACCGGCAGGCTGATTTCCTTACCCTCGCGGTACAGTTGCAGCTCGATGGTCTGGCCCATGCGCTGCAGGCCGACCAGGTTATGCATGTCGCGCGCCGAACGAATCGATCTGCCGTTGGCGCCGACGATCACGTCGCCGACCTCGAGACCGGCCCTGGATGCCGGCGACCCCGACTCGATCCGGGTAACGATAAACCCCTGGCTGCGATCGATGCCGAAAGCCTGCGCGAGCTGCCCGGTCAGGTCCTGTCCCTGCGCGCCGAGTCTGCCGCGCCGGACCTCGCCGTGCTCGATCAATTGCGACATCACGTCGCGCGCGAGATTGATCGGAATCGCGAAGCCGATGCCGATACTGCCCTGGTTGCCGCTCCCGCCGCCGAGGATCGCCGTATTGATGCCCACCAGTTCGCCGCGCAGGTTGACCAGCGCGCCGCCCGAATTGCCGAGGTTGATGGAGGCGTCGGTCTGGATGAAATCCTCGATCGACTCGATGCCGAGCCCCGAGCGGCCGAGCGCGGATACGATGCCCGAGGTCACGGTTTGCCCGAGACCGAAGGGATTTCCGATGGCGACGACGAAATCCCCGACCCTGAGTCGGCTCGAGTCCGCAAACGGCAAGGCTACCAGGTTTTCGCCCGAGACGTGGATGACGGCGATATCGGTATCCGGGTCGCGGCCGATGATCTCGGCCTGCATCTCGCGGCCATCGGTAAGCGTGACATTTATTTCATAGGCATTCTCGACCACGTGGTAGTTGGTCAGGATGAGACCGTTTTTGGCATCGACGATGACACCCGAGCCCAGGCTGGAGGTTTCCTGCACCCGCTCGAGATCGGGCAAATTGAAAAAACGCCGGAACAGGGGATCGTTTTGCAGCGGCAACTCGATAGACCGGCGGGTCTTGCCGCGGGTGGCGATATTGACCACTGCCGGGGTGGCGCGTTCGAGCATCGGCGCGAGGCTCGGCAACGGCTGACCGTCGACGATCGCCGGCAGCGCGGCTGCCAGCGGCGGGCTCAGAACCAGCAACAGGACGGCACAAAGGCGCTTCACGATAGCATCAGAACGAGCGCGGATTGAAATCGAAGCGGGATTTCATCTCCCGGTAGAACTCCCTGGATTCGGCATCGTCGGCGGGCGGCGTCTGGATCATGATCTCGACGAATTGGTCGCCGGGCCCCTTGCCCGATGCGTCGGACCGCGGCATACCCTTGCCCTTGAGCCGCATCTTCTGTCCCGATTGCATACCCGGCTTGATCTTGAGTTCGACGGAGCCCGACAGGGTCGGCACCTTCAGCGTGGCGCCCTCGGCAGCTTCCCAGGGGGTAATCGGCAGGCGCAAAATCACGTCGTTGCCGTCGAGGCGGAACAGGCGGTGCGGCTGGATATTCATTTCCAGGTAAAGATCGCCCGGCTCGCCGCCGTCCGGCGAGGCCCCGCCCTGTTTCGGCAGGCGGATCTTTTGCCCGTTGCCGACGCCCCTGGGGATATTGATCTTGAGCTTTTTCATTTCGCTCGAGCCCGGCTTGCTGGCGAACTGGATCGTCTTGGCGCCGCCGCTATAAGCCTCTTCGAGGCTGATGTCGAGCTTGAGCCGGGTATCGGCGCCGCGACGGTGGCGCGGGCCGCGTTGGAAAGGCGACTCGCCGTGCTGGTGAAAACCGCTGCCGAAAATCGATTCGAAAAAATCGCTGAAATCGCCGCCGCCGAAGCCCTCGCCGGCATAGGCGCGGCGATGAAAACCGCCGACACCGGCCTCGTCGAACTGCTGGCCGTGTTTCCAGTCGGCACCGAAGCGATCATAGGCACGGCGCTTGTCGGAATCCTTGAGCACCTCGTAAGCCTCGTTGACCTGCTTGAACTTATCCTCGGCGTCGGCATCCTTGTTGACGTCGGGATGATACTTACGCGCGAGCTTGCGGTAAGCATTCTTGATGTCACTCGAATCGGCGTCGCGGGCGACGCCCAGAATCTGGTAATAATCCTGATATTTCACGTATTCAGCGTCTGGGATCGATCCCCAATAGATAGGATTTTTCCCGGGTTTTTCAAGCTACCGGCGCTTCGTCCTCGACTTCTTCCGGCAACTGCTCGGGTTCCAGCGGTTCGACCAGCAACTCCAGTTTTTCCGGCTGGATTTCGTTGGCGAGCGGCTTGATCTCGGGGATTTTTTCCTTGACCTTGCTCGACATCTTGCCGAAACGCTCGACCTTGCCGCGCAGGCCCTGGCGGCCGGTCAGCGATTTCGCGGTGGACTCGAAATGGCTGTTGACCGCGCTCAGGGAAGCGCCCATGCGATTCAGGTTGTCGGCCACCTTGCGCACCTGGTTGTAGATATCGCCCGCGCGGTCGCCGAGCTCGCGCGCCTCGCGGGTGCTGCGCTCCATTGCCCACAGGTTGGCGACCGTGGTCAGGATCGGGATCAGCGTGGTATGCGAAACCATGACGATACCGCGCTCGTAGCCGTAAGAGAACAAATCCTTTTCGTATTTCAGCGCCTCGATGTAGGCGGGCTCGATAGGCATGAACATGAGCACGAAGCCGGGGCTGCGGATACCGGCGAGATTGGTGTAATCCTTACCCTGCAGATCGTCGATATGGCGCTTGACCGCGCGCACGTGCTCGGCTAGCGCGCGCTCGAGCTGCTCGTCGGTCTCGGCAGCCACGGCACGGTCGTAGGCCGCGAGCGAAACCTTGCTGTCGATGATGATGTGCTTGTCGCCGGGCAGCTTGATCAGAAAATCGGTTTGTTTGCGCCTGCCCTCGGCATCCTTCATCGCGGTTTGCTTCTGGTAGTGGTCGTTCTCGACCAGGCCGCTCATCTGCAGGGTTTTCTCGAGCTGGGTTTCGCCCCAGCTGCCGCGGCGCTGCGAATCGCCTTTCAGCGCATCGGTCAGGTTTTGCGCATCGCTGCCGATCTTGAGCCCGACCTCGAGCACCTTTTTAATCTCGCTTTCGAGCGCGGCGTTTCCTTTCAGCGACTCGCTGTGCACGTCGTTGATGCGTTTCTGGAAACCCTCGACCTGTTCGCGAAACGGTTTAAGCAGCGATTCCAGCGCCGTCTTGTTGGTCTTGTCGAAGGACCGGGTCTTGTCCTCGAGAATGCGATTGGCGAGATTTTCGAATTCGAGCTTCAACTGGGCACGGTTTTTCTCGAACTGCTCGATCTGCTGCCTGACCAGCCTGCGCTCGCCGGAAAGCTCGAGTTCCAGCCCCTGCACCTGCTTTTCCGAAGCGTGCAGCGAATCGCGCAGTTCGAGCTCGAGGCGGCGGGCCTCGTCGAGTTCGCGTTTCAACTCGCGACCCGCATTTTGAGCCTGGCGCAGGCCGTACAACAGCCCGCCGAGCAACAGCGCCACGAGGCCCGCGACGATCAGGATCAGGTCGGTGTTCTGGATCGCTTCCATAGCGGTAATTTCGAAGGATTAACGGTGCCAGTCTAACCGAGTTGGTGGCTCACCGCGAGAGCTTGTTGAGCGGCCGGGGAGGGTCGCGGCCGGGGCCGCGGCGGCGATCAACCGGCGGGATTCAGCGGCGCCAGGCCGCGATCGGAGGCCTTGCCGTCTTCGCGGGTCGATTCCAGTTGCCGGCACAGCCGCCACAGGTCTTCACCGCGCCAATCCCCGTGCCCGGGCGCATAGCGGCAGCGGTTGAGTTCGTCGACCTGGCGCGCCAGCGGCGCGCCCAGCAGCTCGCAAAGCCGGTGCAGGTTGCTGACTTCCCGCGGTGCCAGCAGGGCCCGGCCCCAGACCAGCAAGGCTTCACGCGCGGCGAGGGCATCGTTCCGCGCGCAGGCGCGCTCGAGATCGCGACGCGCACGGCGCAGCGACGTCGGTTCCGCCGCCGCGCCGCGCCCGGCCGGCGCGCGACGCGACCCGAACCACCAGTAGATCGCGCTCAGCGCCCAGCCACAAGCCAGTACCAGGCTCAACCAGGGCCACAGCCGATTGCCGCCCGGCGCCGGTGCAGGCGCGGCAGCGCTCTCCTCGGCCGCCTTGCCGGCGTCAGGCGGCGCCGTAGATACCGTCTCGGGCGCGCCCTGAACGACGATTTCGCGCGCCGGCAGCCTCGCGATCTCGGTACGGCCGGTGTCCAGGTTCCACCACGGCAATTCGATCGCCGGTAACAGGTAGCGGCCGCCGTTGCCCGGAATCAGCGCCACCTTTTGTTCGCGGACACCGCGTATGCCGTCTCCGGAACGGCGGTTCTCGAGCAGCGGCTGATCCGGGTACTGCTTGACGCCGTCGACATCCTCGAGCGGCAACTCGGGCAATTGCGCCGCGGTCAGCCCATCGGCCACCAGGGTCAGGCTCCGGGTCACCGGTTCGCCCGCGACCAGCTTGTCGGGATCGCCCTGCCAGTTCTCGCGCAGTTCCAGTTTGTGCGCCGGCAGCCAGTAGGCGGCATTGTATTCGGCCGGTATCGGCTTGACCTCGACGCTTACCGCGGACGAACGCAGGCGCCGGACCTCGCCGCTGGTCTGGAACGGATCGTAAGCCTTGCGCGACGGCAGCCGCACCTCCGCGAGTATCGGCGAAACCTCGAGCTTGCCAGTTTGCTGCGGAAAAAGCGCAAACCGCTTTTCCAGCACCAGATAGGCCTTGTCGCCGACGCGCGTCTGGTACTGGCGCACATCGCCCAGCGGCTCGGCCACGGTGTCGAGATTATCGATCGCGACATCGCCGAACTGATAGGCCGAGATGTCTACGGCCGACAGCAATCGCAGGGTCAGGATGATTTGACTTTGCACATAGGCCTCGGTCCGGTCGACGCGCATCTCGAGGGCCAGCTTGTCATCAGGCAGCGAGGCCGGGCTCGCCGGCTTGACGGTGATTTTCACCGGTTTGCTGAACTTGTCGTCGAAGCGAATCGCCGGAATTTCGAATTCACCGGCCTCTTTCGCCATCAGCTGCAGGGTCCACTTGACGCTGCGCCGGTAATCGCCGTTGATAATGCTGATGCTGCTGCTGCGGTTGTTGCCGAGCACGAGGAAATCGTTCTGCAGCGCCGAAAAATCGGGGTTGCGGTCGGGGCTCTCGTCGAGTTCGAAAACCAGTTGAAAGGTTTCGTTCAACTGCACCGGATTGCGATCGACGCTGACGTCGATATCGGCCCATGCCGGCCAGGCAAAGGCCAGCAGGATCAGCAACACGGGCGACGGGATGCGGCTCATCCTCACCATGGTTCGGCCTCGTCGGCGACCCCGCCGCGCTGGCGGTACTGGTAGCGAAACTTTCGCTGCAACAATCCACCCGGATCGTCGGGAATTTTGCGCAGCCATTGTTCGGCGGCCTGTGCCGACATTTGTTCGTCGAGCCGCGCGAGTTCGTCGGGGTCGGATCGCGGGGTTCCGTCGGCGGATTTCGGCGGCGCGCCTTCACTTTGATCGGCTTGCCCTTCCCGGGGCGGGGATTCGGCGGGCGACTCGTTATCGTCATTCCGCCCCGCCTGCGATTGTCGTTCGCTGCCGGTCGATTCGTCCCGCCTGTTGCTGCCCGCGGAGTTCTGCCGTTGCCCGCCCTGGTCGTTCCGGTTGCTCTGATCGCCCTTGTCGCCCTTGTCGCCTTTGTCGCCCTGCTGCTGTTGCTGCTGTTGCCTGTCTCGTTGCTGCTGCAGAAAATCCTCGATCGCACGCTTGTTATAGAGCGCGTCCTCGTGTTGCGGGTTTCTCTTCAGCAGCCGGTCGTAGGCATCCAGCGCTTCCGAATAGCGGCCGAGCCGGGCGAGCGCGTTGCCGCGATTGTAAAGCGCCTCGTCGCCTTCGACGCGGCTCCAGCTGCCCAGCGCCCCCTGGTAATCGCCCGCGCGGTACTGCGAAGCAGCCTTCCAGTCGGGGTTGTCGAACAGTCTCGCCGCGGCCGCGTTGTCGCCCTGTTCGAACAGCCGGATCGCGCGCTGATCGTCGTTTTGCCACAGCGAATTCCAGTCGAGCGCGTGCGCGTCGGGAGGCAGGGCGACGATCCACAGCGGCAACAGCCAGATCACGCCGCGGCGGAAAGCCAGCGATGCGAACGGCAAGGCGACCAGCAACAGCCAGGGTCCGAATTCGCGCCAGGTCTCGGCGCGGCGATCCTCGGCGCGGTGCACCGCGCTCGAATCGATACTCGACTCCAGCAGGTAGGTCAGCGTATTGATATCGATATCGTCGGCACTGATGGTCGCGTAGACGCCACCGCCGGCATTCGCGACATCTCGCAGATTGCCCTCCTGCAATTCGGAAATCAGGATCGAACCGTCGGCCGCTTTGAGAAAACCGCCGTTCGGCTGTGGCATCGGACCGCCCTCGGGGGTGCCGACGGCGAGTACCGAGACGCGGTATTCGGGATACCGGGCGTGTAATTCCTCGATTTGCGCGCGTGCATCGTCGTCGACGCCGTCGCTGACCAGCAGCAGATCGCCGCGCTCGATACCGGCATTTTGGAACAGCTCGAGTCCGAGTCGAAAAGCGCGCTCGGCGCGGCTGCCCTGCGCCGGCATCAGCGTGGTTTCAAGATCGGGTAACATGGCCTTGATAGTCTCCACGTCGCTGGTCAGCGGAGTGACCGCGAATGCGTCCGCGGCGTATACCACCAGGGCCGTCTGCCCCTCGATTCGCAGGTTCAATATGTCGGTAATCTTGTGCCGCGCGCGCACCAGCCGGCTGGGCTTGATATCGGCGGCGTTCATCGAGCGCGACAGGTCGAGCAGGATGACCAGCGCGGTTTCCTTCTGGTACACGGGTTGCGGCAACTTTTCCCAGGTCGGCCCGGCGAGCGCGACGATTGCAAGGACGGCCACCGCGCCCAGCAGCCAGCGCATGCCGTTGCGGCGCGTGCCGCCGGCGCCGCTCAGCAGATGAGGCAATAGCCGGTTGTCGACGACTGCGCGCCAGCTACCGCCGTCGTAGCGCCCGCGAATCAGTTGCCATACCAACAGGCAGAGCGGCAGCAGCAGCAACAGCCACCAGGGCCTCAAGAAGTGAAACTGCTCGATCACCGCAGCCTCCCCGCCCAGGGCGTGACGACGATCGCGGCCAGTGCCAGCGCGACCGCCAGCGGCCAGGCGAACAACGCGCTGACCGGGCGCAGGTTTTCACTGTCGCGCGGCATCGGTTCGAGCTCGTCCAGCAACTGGTAGATCTTTTCCAGTTCCTCGCTGTCGCGGGCGCGGAAATAGCGGCCGCCGGTGGCCTTTGCAATTGCGCGCAGGCTTTCCTCGTCGAGCTGCGCCGACGGATTCCTGCGCCTGATTCCGAACCAGCTGGTTTCGATATCCCGGTCGGCGCCGATGCCGATAGTGTAAATCTTGAGGCCCCGGTCGGCGGCCAGTTGCGCGGCCTTGAGCGGCGCGACTTCACCCGCTGTATTGGCGCCGTCGGTCATCAGTATCATCACCCGCGAGTTGTCCGATTCCGTATCCAGCCGCTTGATCGCGAGACCGATGGCGTCGCCGATCGCGGTACGCTCGCCGGCGAGACCGAGCGCGGATTCGCGCAGCAGTTGCTCGACGGTCCTGTTGTCGAAGGTCAGCGGCGCCTGCAGGTAAGCCCGGGTGCCGAACAGGATCAGGCCGAGCCGATCGCCGCGGCGGCGCTCGATGAACCGGCTGGCGACGTACTTGGTAGCCTGCAAACGGTTGACCTGCTCGCCCTCGATCCTGAAATCCGCGGTACGCATGCTATCCGACAGATCTACGGCGAGCATCAGATCGCGCCCGCTGAGCGGCAGAGAAACCGCGTCGCCGAGCCACTGCGGCCGGCTTGCCGCGAGCACCAGCAGCATCCAGGCCAGGGCCGCGAGCCACAACCGCCAGCGCCGCGGGCGCGGCGCCGCCGTCGGGCCCTCGCCGAGCCGAAAGTC
>JASFKL010000020.1:0-20164 GCA_050118655.1 Gammaproteobacteria bacterium
GTAACGCCCTGCATACCGACCCTCGCAATCATCAACTGGGTCGAATGCCTGCGGTCGAAATCGCCGCCGTGAGCCATCGACCAGATACCGGTCCCGATCAATCCGATGGTCGTCAGCAGCGCAATCATTATGACTATGGTCAGTGTATTCATGATCCACCTCCCTATTGGTTTCGAAATCATTCTAACGCCGGTCGTAACGGGATAGTTGATCCGCATCAAACTCCCGCGTAGAGCGACCGCCGGCGGAATCGGCCAATTATTTCATCCTGCCCTGCAGGCACCGTGAAGACGACGTTCACTGCCCTGTAAAACGGAGTCGCGATTAACGCCTATACTCGATGTATCAAGATAAGATTTGCGAGATTCGGAATGAAAAACATTCTCACTGTAATTATCGTGCTCGGACTGTTCTCGAGTCCCGTATTCGCCAAGCACGAGAAGGAAAAATCCCTGCCTCGGGGTCTGCAAAAAAAACTGGACCGCGGCGGTACCCTGCCGCCGGGCTGGGAACGTAAACTGGTCAGGGGCGAAACTCTCGAAGAACCCGTCTATCGCCAGAGCGAGGTCGTGATCCCGGTCGACTCCAAAGGCTTGCTCACGGTGCGAGTAGAGGGCAAGTTGATCCGCCTGGTCGAAGCGACGCGCGAAATCATCGATATCGTCGACCTCATCAACCGCTAAACGGCAGCTGCAGTTCCGATCGGCGGCTTCGAAAGCCGCAACTTGTACCCCGGGCGGCGGAAATTTATGATTGGCCGTACGCCGACCTGGCCAACTGGTTTCCGGGGTTTACCGATTCATGGAACTGCATACCGACAGGCTGCTGTTGAAGCCCATCCGGCACGGCGACGCCGAAACCATCGAACGGTTGATTTTCGAAAACCCCGATATCGTCAAGGGCCTGGCCCACGACGGCTCTGACCCGGAGGTTCGCCGAACCCACTCGCGTAACTGGAGCGGCTTCGGTCCCGATGGCAACCCGGACCGCTGGAACGAATGCGGCACCGGCCTTTACCTCATCACCGACCGCAGCGGCAGGCTCGCGCCAGGGTCGCAAATTCTCGGCGTCACCGGCTTTTACCTCGAAAAGAAAAACGCCCGCCGGGGCGGCGAGCTGTTCTATGCACTGGATCCGGAGTTTCACGGCCAGCGAATCATGAGCGAGGCCTGTGCCGCGGTAATGGAACGTTTCAGGGCGATTTCGAATGCCGGCAGGCTCTACGCCGTCTACTGGCGATTGCTCAACCCGGCCTCCGGGAAAATACTGCGGCAACTCGGCTTCGAGGCCGAAGGCAGCCAGTCGCTGCTCGACGAGTACGGCGCCGAAACCGCCATCGGCATTCGCCGCTTCGAACTCTGGCGGCTCGAGAAGACCCCGGTCGCGCAACGGGCGCGCGTTGCCGAGGAAGTGGCGATCAAGCTGGGACATATCGAATCCGAGGGAATTTCCACGGCCGACGAAAACCTGGCCGCTATCCTCGCCGTAATTGCAGACGACGAAGCAGCGCGAGACCTGCAACCGGTCGTCGAGGCCGCGCTGCAACGCGGCCGGGAATCACCGGGCCTGGCGATGTTGCGCTATCGCCCGCCGACAGTTACCTGACGTAGCCGATTACCGAGACGAAGTGACAGCTCGAGCCGGCGAGCACGAACAAATGCCAGATACCGTGCGCGTGAGCCAGGCGATTCATCTTGTCGAGTATGTAAAAAATCACCCCCCCGGTATAAGCGATTCCGCCCAGGGTCAGCCACCACAGGCCCGTTTCCGGCAACTCGGCCCTCAGGCTCGCGAAATCGAAAGAACAGGCCCAGCCCATGCCGAGGTAGATCAGCATTTGCCCGAACTTGACCGCGCGGCCGGAGAGCGCGACCTCGCTGAGTATACCGGCCAGCGCCAGCAGCCAGATGATCGCCAGAATCAGGAAGCCGTTGCCGTCGCGCAGGCTGACTAGCATGTAGGGCGTGTAGGTGCCGGCGATCAACAGGTAAATCGATACGTGATCGAGGATCCTGAACAGTTTCTTGAGGTGCGGCGGATGAAAGCTGTGATACAGCGTCGACATGGTGTAAAGCAGCACCAGGGTCAGGCCGAAAATGCCGAAGCTGGCAACCACCCAGGGATCGCGAGTTTGCACGGCAACGGTCAACAAAGCCCCGAGGCCGACCAGGGCGAGGGCCGCACCGACCAGATGACTGATGCTATTGAGTTTTTCGCCGTAATACATCTGGGTTGATTACCAGCCGACGGTTCGGACAAATCCGGAGCGGCTCGAAAACTCGAAGGCGAACTACTCGAAGGCGACCGCGGCGTCCTGCAGCCACCGCAGCAGATAGTCGGCGAAACTGCGGCGGATGATGACCTCGAATCCGGTACCGTCGGCGAGCGGTGCGATCGTCATGCCGGTCTTGGCGATGCGGGTCTGCGCGCACTGCCCGGGCTTGAATTCCCGCGGATGCAGGTCGAGCGGGCAATCGGTCGCCAGCAGCGCGGCGGCATTCTCGCCGGTGATCCGAATCATCGTGAGCCCGCTCGAATTATCGACCACCGAGCTGAAGACGCCGTCGAGCGCGGCACGTAACTTGTCGGCGATTTTTTGTTGCTCGCCCGCCGGGGTCACGACCAGCCACTCGTCGGGACCGAGCCAGTAAACGCGCTGGTCGCCGGCGTCGATCACGGTATTCGGTTCGGTCGGCGCTTCCGCACCGAGCGCTTTCAATACCCCGGCGACGAACCCGGTATGCGCGGGACGGCCGCGCAGGTTCAGGTAGCCGAGGAAGGCTTTTTCTTCGATGCGCGGGGCACTGCCCCCGGGTTCGCCGAACTCGATCTGTACCAGCGGACTTTGTTGTTCGAACAGGTCAGACATTGGCCCTGGCTCCTTCCTTGTCATAGAACACGGGTTCGGTGATCGTCGCCTCGATGACGCGGCCGTCGGCCAGCGGTGCGTACACCGTTTCACCCATGCGATCACGGCCGCCCTTGACCAGCGCCAGTGCGATCGAGTGGCCGCAGCAGGCGCTGTAGTAACTCGAGCTGACGTGGCCGACCATCGGTACCGGTTTCGAAGCGCGCGGATCGTTGACCAGTTGCGCTCCCTCGGGGATCACGGTCTGAGGGTCGGCAGTTACCAGCCCGACCAGGTGCTTGCGATCGCCGCGGCTGGTATCGGGACGGCTCAGGGAACGCTTGCCGATGAAATCGTCCTTGGTCCTGGAGATTGCCCAGCTCGCGCCGAGATCGTCGACGGTCACCGAGCCGTCGGTATCCTGGCCGACGATGACATAGCCTTTTTCGGCGCGCAGTACGTGCATGGTTTCGGTACCGTAGGGCGTGATGTTGTAGCGCTCGCCGGCCTGCATGAGTTTTTCCCACATGAAGCGGCCGTAGTTTGCCGGCACGTTGACCTCGTAGGCGAGCTCTCCCGAAAAACTGATCCGGTTGACCCGGCAATCGACATCGCCGATGACCCCGGTTTTCGAGGCCATGAACGGAAACTTGTCGGCCGAGAAATCGATCTGCTCGCAAACCGCCGATACGACCTCGCGGCTGTTCGGCCCGACTACCGCCGCGGTCGCCCAGTGATCGGTCACCGAGGTCAGGAAGACCTCGAGTTCCGGCCACTCGGTTTGCAGCCAGCGCTCCATCCATGCGAGCACCCCGGCCGCACCGCCGGTCGTGGTATGCATCAGGAAATGGTCCTCGGCGAGACGTATGGTGACACCGTCGTCCATGACCATGCCGTCCTCGCGCAGCATGAATCCGTAGCGCCCCTTGCCGGCCTCGAGCTTCATCCAGTTATTGGTGTAGATCATTTCCAGGAAGCGCGCCGAATCCTTGCCGCGAATCTCGATCTTGCCGAGCGTCGACGCGTCGAGAATGCCGACGCTCTCGCGCGCGGCCAGGCACTCGCGGTTCACCGCGTCGTGCATACTCTCACCGTCCTTCGGATAGTACCAGGGACGCTTCCACTGGCCGACGTCTTCGAACTTCGCGCCGTTTTCCTCGTGCCAGCCGTGCATCGCGGTCTTGCGCACCGGATCGAACAGGGTATCGCCGAGGTTTTGCCCCGCGAAGGCGCCGAAACTGACCGGGGTATAGTTCGGGCGGAAAGTCGTGGTGCCGGTTGCGGCGATGCTCTGACCGCGCGTCTGGGCGAGAATACCCATGCCGTTGATATTGCCGAGCTTGCCCTGGTCGGTGCCGAATCCCATCGCGGTGTAGCGCTTGACGTGCTCCACTGATTGAAAACCCTCGCGCACGGCGAGCGCGATATCGGCTGCGCCGACATCGTTTTGCATGTCGATGAACGCCTTGGGACCGCGCCCGGGAGGATAAGGCGAAGGCGGATTCCACAGCGGCAGGATGGCTTCACTGTCGACGCGCTCGGCGGCAGGCGGTTTCGATTTCACCTCGAAACCGCAGCGCTCGGCCGCCTGCTTGCCGGCATCGAAACCCTCGCGCAGGCAGCCCGCGAGATCCAGGGTGCCGTTCGCGGCGCCGGCCGAGATTTGATCCTGGGGAGTCTTGCCGGGACGAAACATTGCAGCTTCCTCGTCCCATTCGGGTTTCGCGCCCGACTGCGCATTGAGGTGCACCACCGGGCTCCAGCCGCCCGACAATGCCAGCAGGTCGCAGTCGAGGTTCCTGCCCTTGCCGGTGACGGCACTGCCGTCCTCTGCCAGGGCCATCACGCGCACCGAGCCCAGGCGTTTGCTGCCGCCGGTATCGACTACCAGGCTGCCGTTGATGACCTCGATGCCCGCGTTGCGCACGGTCTCGGCGACTTCGCTGGTCGAATTGGCGCGCGCATCGACCACCGCGACGACTTCGACCGCGGCGGCCTTGAGGTCGAGCGCGGTTTGATAGGCGCTGTCGTTGTTGGTGAATACCACCGCGCGATTCCCGGCGCGGACTGCATAACGATTGGCATAGGTCGATGCCGCCGAGGCCAGCATGATGCCGGGACGATCGTTATTCGAGAATACCAGCGGCCGTTCCGCGGCCCCGGTCGCAAGCACCACCTGGTGCGCCCTGACCTGCCAGAGCTTTTCACGGCTCGCGGGCCGCTCAGCGATCGGCAAATGGTCGGTGAGGCGCTGGTTGATCGTCAGGAAATTATAATCGTGGTAACCGAACGCGGTGCTGCGCGGCAGCAGGGTGACTTCGGGCATTTCGGCGAGCTCGGCAACCGCGTCGGCGATCCACCGGCTCGCATCGACGCCGTCGATCTGCGCCTTGCCTGACAGGGTCAGGCCGCCGAATTCCGCCTGTTCGTCGACGAGAATGACGCGCGCGCCGGCGCGGCCGGCGGCCAGCGCGGCGGCAAGGCCGGCGACGCCGCCGCCCGCGATCAGCAGGTCGCAGTGAGCGTGGGCGTGCTCGTAGCGGTCCGGATCGTTTTCACGCGGCGTCTCGCCGAGGCCCGAGGCCTTGCGGATGAAATGTTCATACTTCATCCACATGAACTTCGGCCACATGAAGGTCTTGTAGTAAAACCCGGCCGGCATCAGGCGGCTGAACCAGCTGTTGATCGACATTAAATCGAGTTCGAGGCTCGGCCAGCAATTGACGCTGGCGGCATCGAGATCATCGTAGAGCTCGACCTGGGTGCCGCGCGCATTCGGAATCGTACGAGCGCCCTTTTCGAGCTGGAATATCGCGTTTGGCTCCTCGGCGCCGGCGCTCATGATGCCGCGCGGGCGGTGGTACTTCCAGCTGCGCCCGACCAGGTGCACGCCGTTGGCGAGCAGCGCGGAACAGAGCGTGTCGCCGGCGAGCCCGGTGTAGCTCTGGCCGTTGAAACGAAAGCGGATTTCGCGGTCGCGGTCGACGCGGCCGCCCTCGGGGGTACGAAAGGGCTGGCTCACGATTCGCCTCCGCCGGGAGGCTGCTCGCCGATCTTGTAAGTCGCCGAAATGCGATAACTCACGGTATCGCGCACGGCGTTGAAGTAACGCCGGCAGCCGGCCGCATGCAGCCATTGTTCACGGTGCGTTCCCTTCGGATTCTTGCGCATGAACAGGTAATCGGCCCATTCCTCGTCGGAGAGTTTTTCGGTTTCCAGCGGGCGCGCGATATGCGCCTCGCCGGCATAGGAAAACTCGGTTTCGTCGCGCACTCCGCAATATGGACATTCGATCAGTAACATTCTCGAGCCTCCTAGTGCGCCACGCCGGCGGCGCCGTGCTCGTCGATCAGGAAACCGGTGACGAAACGGTCGAGCGCGAACGGCCGGTTGAGTTCGTGCGGTTCGCCGGTAGCGACGTTGTGTGCGAACACCCAGCCCGAGCCGGGCGTCGCCTTGAAGCCGCCCGTGCCCCAGCCGCAGTTGAAGTACAGGCCCTTGACCGGCGTATTGCCGATGATCGGGCAGGCGTCGGGCGCGGTATCGACGATGCCCCCCCACTGGCGATTCATGCGCACACGCTTGAAAATCGGGAACAATTCGCAAATCGCGGCGATGGTGTGCTCGATGGTCGGAAAGCTGCCGCGCTGGCCGTAACCGTTGTAATGATCGATACCCGCGCCGATGACGAGATCGCCCTTGTCCGACTGGCTGATGTAGCCATGCACCGCGTTCGACATGATTACCGTATTGATCACCGGCTTGATCGGCTCCGAGACCAGCGCCTGCAGCGGATGGCTCTCGATCGGCATGCGGAAACCGGCCATTTCGGCGAGCACAGAGCAATGCCCGGCGACGACCACGCCGATCTTCTTCGCGCGGATCGCGCCGCGCGTGGTTTCCACGCCGGTGACCGCGCCGTTTTCCTGGCGAATCGCGGTAACCTCGCAATTCTGGATGATATCGACGCCGCGCATGTCGGCGCCGCGCGCGAAGCCCCAGGCGACCGCGTCGTGGCGAGCGACTCCGCCGCGCGGCTGGAAGGAGGCGCCGAGGATCGGGTAGCGGCAGCCCTGGTCGATATTGATCTCGGGGATCGCGCGCTTGATTTCCCGCGGCGTAACCACCTGGCCGTCGATGCCGTTCAGGCGATTGGCATTGACCCGGCGCTCGATATCGCGCATGTCCTGCAGCGTGTGGCCGAGGTTGTAAACGCCGCGCTGGCTGAACATGACGTTGTAATTGAGATCCTGGCTCAGGCCTTCCCAGAGCTTCATCGACTTTTCGTAGAGATGCGCGGATTCGTCCCACAGGTAATTGGAACGCACGATGGTCGTATTGCGCCCGGTATTGCCACCGCCAAGGTACCCTTTTTCCAGCACCGCGACATTGGTAATGCCGTGCTCCCTGGCGAGGTAATAAGCGGTCGCGAGCCCGTGCCCGCCGCCGCCGATGATCAGCACGTCGTATTCCTGCTTCGGCTCGGGGCTGCGCCAGGCGGCAGCCCAGTTTTCGTGGTAACTGATGGCGTTACGCAGCAGGGAAAATATCGAGTACTTGCTCATGATGGCACCGGATTTTGAGGCGCGTAGCATATCAAGCCAACATAAGGCGGGCAAAGTCAAAAGCGGGGCCCGCGTCGGAACAAGCTAAATCGAGGGCGCATTTGATACAGGCGCGCGCGGTTTCCGATTACGGCGAATTCGACTAGACTTCCTGCCTGGCTTCGAAGGGCACGCCTGCCGCCATGTTCAACGACAATTCCACCGCCAGGGCGATGGCCCTGATGATCGCCGCGATGCTGATGCTGCCGGGTATCGACGCCATCGCCAAGTGGCTGTCAGGCGCGGTTTCATCCGGCCAGATCACCTGGAGCCGATTCTTTTTCCAGGTCATTTTCATGTCGCCGCTGCTATGGCTGACCCGCGGTCCCTGGTGGACGCCGGCGCTGCTGCTGCACGCCGCGCGCGGTGCGTTGATCGCATTGGCTACCCTGTGCTTTTTTACCGGCCTCGGCTACCTGCCGATGGCCGACGCGATCGCGATCTTTTTCATCGAACCCTTGCTGGTGACGCTGTTGTCGGCGCTGTTCTTCGGCGAGCCGATTCACTGGCGGCGCATCTCGGCAATCGCTCTCGGTTTCATCGGCGCGCTGATCATCATTCGGCCGACTTTTGCCGAGGTCGGCTATGCGGTGCTGTTTCCGGTCGGCGCCGCGACCTGCTTTTCTTTCTACATACTGCTGACCCGCAAGCTGGTCGTCAACGAAGATCCGATTCGGCTGCAGTTCTTCGCCGGTATTTTCGGCTGCCTGGTGATGGGCGCCGGGCTCGGCTGGGGCACGGTCAGTGAAGTCTCGATCCTCACGGCCGCGTGGCCGAGCAACGCGCAATGGCTGCTGCTGGCGGCGCTGGGGCTGATCGGTGCGAGCTGCCACCTGCTCGTGGTTTACGCCTACCGATCGGCATCGATCGGTATCCTGGCGCCGTTTCAATACATCGAAATCATCGCCGCCACAATTCTCGGACTGACGCTGTTCGGGGATTTTCCGGATGCGCCGACCTGGCTCGGCATCGCCATCATCGTCGGCTCGGGAATTTACGTGTTTCGCCGCGAGGCACGGCTCGCGGCACAGGATCGACTCGATTCGATCAGCGACCCGACCGCCCCGGACGGCACCCTTGCGGTAGAACCCGCCCCGACGCCACCCTCCAAATTCGGCTGAGACCTGAATTAAGAATGCGCTTTTAATTCGGGTCGGATCTGAACTTGAAAGCAGCTCGAATTAATATGGATCTGACCCGAACCAGGGCTCAGAAGCAGATGCCCTGTTGCCAGGAAACGTCGATCAGGTCGGGGGACTCGGGACAGATCGGCGCGCCGCTGACGTAGACCCGTTCGAGATAGGGCCGTTGCTCGATTTCCGCGAGCTGGCGGCGAAAGATATTTTCTTCCTGGATTGCCTGAACCTCCGAAGCGGCATAGGCCCAGGTCCCGTTCATCATGTGCATCGCGTGCGCGAGTTCGTGGTAGAGATTCTGGATTGCCCGGTATTCGATCTTCCCCCGGCTGCGGTCGAAAACCCAGTGGCTGCCGCTATCCGGGATATCGAAATTGAAATAGATGTCGATCGATTCGCCGACACCGTTGATCAGGTTGGACGACATCGGCGCCGACGCCTTGCCCGAGGAAATAATCGACCGGCGGGAGTGGAATATCATCAGCTTGTGCCCCGATTCCTGGATCGAAACCAGTGTCCGGTAGCCCTTCGGGACCGCCGCGATCTGTTCGAGCCAGTGGCGCATCTTGCGAATTTGCTCGGGAGTGCCCTGCAGGGAAATATTGCGCCCGTAATCCTTTCCCTCCTGGTCGGGAAATTCGTGCAGGGGCACCAGGCCGATGTCATAGCTCAAAACGACGGTGGAAACCATCAGCCCGGCAGCCAATATGATCCAGCTGCCAACTCGCATTTATCCCTCGCTTGACGCTTGCAGCGAATGTTACAAAACCGTAACAATCACGTGTATTGACAACCTATACACCAGTTTCGGCAAAAATCAAAGAAAAGCAGTCTAATTTCAGAGACTTAGCACATAATCAGTGCGAATTTGAGGTAATTCCCCCTTCGAGGGCGAGGTTTCTGGCGCCCGATTTGCGAACCGTAGGCGCAGCATCGCGCCGCTGCCTGACGGCGGCCGTGGATGGAATCGAACAGCCCGCGCAGTCGCCTCAGGAGGCGATATACTCGCGCATCGCCTCGGCCTCGGCCTGGACCTCGGTAATCCGGCACTTGACCAGATCGCCGATGCTGATGAACCCGACCAGTTGCTCGCCGTCGAACACCGGCAGGTGCCGAATCCGCCGATCGGTCATCATTGCCATGGCTTCGTTGACGGTATCGCCGGGAGAACAGCGAATCAGGTTCGTGGTCATCAGATCGGCCACCGCCACGTCGTGCAGGTCGGCGCCGTGCGGCACCATCCCGCCGACGATGTCGCGTTCCGAGAGGATACCCGCTATCGCGCCGCTCTCGTCCTCGACCAGTAACGCCCCTATCTTGTTCTCGGTCATGATGCCGGCGGCTTCGGCGACCTTTCGATCAGACCTGATCTTGACGATTTCCGGGTTTTTTCCATGTATTACGTCAGCCAGTTTCATCTAACCACCTCCGTTTTACGCTTTTTTTTTCGGTCCCCGGAACCGAGTCCGGTTCACTGACCGATATAATACGCTAATTTACAGAAATTTTTTGAATCGGCGACAGAAGAGTCCGCCGCGAGCCGGTGCAGTCCGCTTTCAGCCGAATTCCTCGAAGGCGTCGATCGCATCGCGATCGTAACCGAGACTCGCGGTCAGCAATTGCCGGGTATAGGGCATCTCGGGATTGCGATCGCGCAACTGCCGGGCCTGCAGGGTTTCTACCACCCGGCCGTTCTGCATTACCGCCAGCGCCTCGCACATGTGCGCGACCACGGCGAGATTGTGGCTGACCAGCAGGTAGGTCAGACCGTGCTCGCGCCGCAGGCGCATCAGCAGGTTGAGCACCTCGGCCTGCACCGAAACGTCGAGCGCCGAGGTCGGCTCGTCGAGCAGCACGATTTCGGGTTCGGTGATCAGCGCGCGGGCAATCGAAACCCGTTGCCGCTGCCCGCCGGATATCTGGTGCGGGTAGCGAAAGCGGAACGAGGCGTCGAGCCCGACTTCTTCGAGGGCCCGCACCACGCGTTCCTCTATGCCGTCGAGGCGGTGTACGCGCGCCGGTTCGGCGAGGATGGTGTCCACTGTGTGGCGGGGATGCAGCGAACCGTAGGGATCCTGGAATACCATTTGCACCCGGCGGCGAAACTCGCGCGAACGTCGCTGCCCCGTCAGGGCTTCGTCCGCTACGCGCAGTTCGCCGTCGACCTGCGCAACACCGGCCATCAGGCCCGCGATGACGCGCAGCACCGTGGTCTTGCCGGAACCCGACTCGCCGACCAGTCCGTAGGACTGTCCGCGCTCGACGCCGAGCGTCAGGTCGCGAATCGCGTGATGCGCCCGGTGGCCGTGGCCGAAGACCACGTCGAGTCCGCGAATATCGATCATCGGTTCGCTCATCGCGACTCCAGCCAGGACGGGTCGCGCCTCAGTACCGGTAGCTCAGCCTGGCCTCCCTCGATGCTCGGCAGGCAGGCCAGCAGGCCGCGGGTATAGGGATGGCGCGCATGCGCGAGGTCCGCGGCCGCGCACTGCTCGACCACGCGGCCGCCGTACATGACCAGGATGCGATCGCAGAAAGAAGCCACCAGGTTGAGGTCGTGGCTGATGAAAATCAGGCCCATACCGCGCTTGTCCAGCAGGTCGTCGAGAACCGCCAGCACCTGCAGCTGCACGGTGACATCGAGCGCCGAAGTCGGTTCGTCGGCGATGATGATATCGGGTTCCGGGATCATCATCATCGCAATCATGACGCGTTGACCCATGCCACCCGAAACCTCGTGCGGATAGGCCCGGTAAACCCTTTCGGGTTCGCGGATACGGACCGCGCGCAGCATTTCGAGCGTGCGCTCGCGGGCTACCTTTTTACTGCTGCCGCCGTGAACCAGGAAGGCTTCCTCGATTTGCGCGCCGATGCTCATGACCGGATTCAGCGAGTAACGCGGGTCCTGCATGATCATCGAGATACGTCCACCACGCACCTGTCGCAGGGTACGCGGGCTCGCGCTGCGCAGGTCGATGCCGTCGAATTCGAGGCGCCCGGCGCGCACCTCGCCGCCCGCGGCGGTCAAGCCGAGAATCGCGCGCCCGGTTTGCGACTTGCCGGAACCCGATTCACCGACGATGCCGAGCTTTTCCCGGCCCAGGTCGAAGCTGACACCCTTTACCGCCTGCACCAGGCCGGTCGGCGTGTGGTAATCGACGTGCAGGTCTTCGACGCGAAGCAGAAGGGATTCCGACACCGTCAACTCCCGCTTTTCGGATCGAACACGTCGCGCAGCCCGTCACCGAGCAGGTTGAAACCGAGGCTGACGACGAGAATGGCGATTCCGGGCATGGTCGGCACCCACCACTGGTCGATCAGGTACTGGCGGCCGAGAGATATCATCGCGCCCCATTCCGGCGTCGGCGGCTGCGCGCCGAGCCCGAGAAATCCGAGACCCGCGGCGGTCAGGATGATACCGGCCATGTCCAGCGTCAGGCGCACGATCACCGACGACACGCACAGCGGGGTGACGTGCCGCGCGAGAATGCCGGCCGTACTGACGCCCTGCACGCGGGCAGCGAGGATGAACTCGCTGTTGCGGATTGTCAGCGCCTCGGCGCGAGCGATGCGCGCGAACGGCGACCAGGTCGTCAGGGCGATCGCCAGCACGGCGTTCTCGAGTCCGGGGCCAAGCGCGGCGACCAGCGCCATCGCCAGGATCAGGCGCGGAAAAGCGAGGAAGATATCGGTCAGGCGCATCAGGAAATTATCGACCCAGCCGCCGATATAGCCGGCAACCACGCCGATAAACAGCCCGATAGGCACCACGATGACCGACACCAGGCCGACAATATAGAGCGTGATCCGCGAACCCCAGATGATACGGTCGAGAATATCACGGCCGAGTTCGTCGGTACCGAACCAGTGCTCTCGGCCCGGCGGTTGCAGCCGGTTGGCGAGCTCCGGCTCGAGCGCGGTACCGGAGGTCAGCCAGGGAGCCAGCAGCGCGATCAGCACCAGGCCGAGAATTATCAACAGGCCGATGACCGCCACCGGGTTGTGCTTGAAGGCAAGCCAGCCGATAAACAGGCGCTGGCAACGCGCCTGGAATTTCGAGACCGGCACCTCGGCCAGCAGCCAGCCGCGCAGGGTTGCCGCCGTCACCTCAGCGCACCCTCGGATCGACGAGCTTGTACAAAAGGTCGGACAGCATATTGATGCCCACGAAGCAGATGCCGACAACGATAGTGCCGCCGAGCACCGCGTTCATGTCGTTATTGAACAGTGAATTGGTGATGTAGAGACCTATACCCGGCCACGAAAAGATGGTTTCGGTGAGCACCGAGCCTTCCAGCAGCGAGGCGTAGGTCAGGCCGATGATGGTAATCAATTGCACCAGCACGTTACGGAAAGCGTGTCCCCAGATCACCTGCCACTCGGGTATGCCCTTGACACGCGCGGTGAGGATGTACTCCTGGCTGAGCTGGTCGAGCATGAAGCTGCGCGTCATACGCGCGATGTAAGCCAGCGCGAAGGTGCCGAGGATCGTTGCCGGTAGTATCAGATGAGCGAGCGCGTTGTGAAAGATATCCCATTCGCCGGCGAGCGCGGCGTCGAGCATCAGGATACCGCTGACCGGTTCGACGATGCCGTCGTAGAATACGTCCAGTCGCCCTGGCCCGACGACCCAGTCGAGCCTGGCGTAAAACACCAGCAGCGCGATCATGCCGAGCCAGAAAATCGGTGCCGAGTAGCCGATCAGGCCGATCACCCGCACCAGGTGGTCGGGCCAGCGACCCTGCTTTACCGCCGCCAGCACGCCCATCGGGATGCCGACGAAAACGCCGAGCAGGGTCGCTACCGTGGCCAGTTCCAGGGTCGCCGGGAAGAAGCGCAGTATGTCCTCCATCACCGGCTGCGCGGTCATGATCGACCTGCCGAGGTCGCCGTGGAACAGTTGTCCGAGGTATTTGAAATATTGAACGTAGATGGGCTTGTCGAGCCCGAGTTGAAGGAAAACCTGGTCGTAGACTTCCTGCGAAGCGCGATCGCCGACGATGGCGAGCACCGGGTCGGCCGGCATCACCCGGCCGATAGTAAAAGTAATCGCGGTCAGACCGATGAAGGTCAGGGCCAGACTGGCGAGAACGCCGCCGATCCTGACCAGCCTGGGCGGCGGGGAAAGACCGGCCCCCGCCGCCCGCAGGCCGCTGCTAGCCCGCATGTTTCACCGCAATCCGTACACGCGGGCCTATTACCACTACCGCTTGATGACGTTACGGTAGAAGACCAGATCGAAGTTTGAACCCGAAACGAAGCCGCGCAGGTTCTTGCGCCGCGCAACCTGCTCGTTTTGCTGGAACATGATCACGTAGGGCCCTGTATGCTGCAGCATGCGCTGCAGTTCGAGATAGTCCTGCTTGCGCTTCGCCAGGTCGAGCTCGTTGCGCGCGCTGACCGCCAGCTCGTTGCTGGCTTCGTCCATCCAGGCATTGCGCCACGCGAGCACGCCGGTCAGCTTGGCCTCGAGTCGATTGTCCGGGTTGTGCGCGAAGGCATCCGCGTTGGAATGCGGATCGACGTAGTCCGGCGACCAGCGTGCGAGAATGATGTCGTGCTCGCGGGCGCGGTACTTGGGCCACAGGGTCTTGCCCTCGAGAGTCACGATATTCGCCTTGATGCCGCCCCTGGCGAGGTCCGCCTGCACCGACTGGGCAATTTCCGGGAACGGCGAGTTGGTCAGCGTATGGATGGTGAGCTCGAAGCCGTCGGGATAGCCGGCCTTTGCCAACAGCGCCTTCGCCTTGTCCACGTTCTGGCTGAAGGGGTTTTCCTCCAGCGCGGCCCAGAGTCCGCCCGGCCAGAAGGCCTGGTGAACGACAAACTGGCCGGCCAGGAACGAGTTCGCCATCGCGTCGTAGTCCACCAGGTAGCGTATCGCCTCCACCACCTCGGGCTTGCCGAGAATCGGATGCCCCGCGTTGGCGCCCATGTAGACGATGGTGCCCTTCGGATAGCCGTCGACCTTGATGTCCGCATTGTCAGCGATGCCCTTGATCTGGTCGGGAGTCAGGTTGCGCGCCATGTCGATATCGCCCTTTTCCAGCAATAACCGCTGCGACGAGGGTTCGGCCACGTGCCGCAGGATTACGCGCTTCATCCCCGGTTCCCCGTGACGGTAATCCGGGTTGGCTTCGAGGGTTACGATCTCGTTGGCCTTCCAGGTCCTGAGGCTGAAGGCGCCCGAGCCGGCGCTGTGCGACTTGAGCCAGTCGTAGCCGAGGTCGCCGTCTTTTTCGTGACTCATGACGAGCTTCTTGTCGACCACCGACGCGACTCCGGCGGACAGCGCGTTGAGCACCAGGCCCGGGGAAAAGTCCTCGGTGATGGTGACCTGCACGCGGCGCTCGTCCAGTGCCTTGACCAGGCTGTCGACATTGTCGGCATTCCAGCCGAACTGGGTGATGATGAACGCCGGCGTCTTGTTCAGCTTGACCACTCGCTGCAACGACCAGGCGACGTCCTCGGCGCGCACCGGGTTGCCGGAATGGAACTTGAGGCCGGGCCTTACGGTGAAGGTTATGGTCTTGCCGTCGCCGCTGATATCCCAGCTCCCGGCCACGCCGCCGACCAGGTTTTGCAGGTCCTCGGGCTCGAACATCATGATGCGGTCGTAGATGTTGGCGATGATTTCACCGGTGGTCAGCTCGAATACCTCGGCCGGGTCCATGGTGATGATGTCGGCGATATCCTTGGCCATGACGAAAGTATCCGCGGGTGTCGCGGCCTGGGAAGGGGTTGTGCCTGCCACGAACAGCGCGGCGATTCCGAACAGGATTATTCTGATCTTGTTCACTGTTGCCTCCTCGACGAGTCGGGTCGATTGATTATGTTTTTTTTCTGCCTCCGCGGAAGCGCGGAATGCCGCAAAATAGTATCACAGTTCGGGCTCGACTATGCCAATTACGACGGGCCTGTCCGTATCCCGGGAGCGGACCGAAAGATCGCCGGAGCCGGGCATCGCCGCAATTCGGAAAAGCCAGGTATCGCTTCCGTAATTCCCCTTTCGGGAATAGTTACGTCAAGCATTTCGATATTAGTTTTACAGGTACATTGAAATGAAACCTGTCTTGGTCGTTTGACGTAATCGCCGTGCTGCTGACCGCCTCGCCGCAGGCTGGCGCCGCAGATGTTAGTCAAGGCATCATTCTGGCACTGGACCCCACGGCCCGGCTGCTGGTACTCGAGGATCGCACCGTGTGGTCACTGGAAATGATGAGTTCCGATGTTTCCGCCGAGCTGGAGGCCGGGGACCGCATCGAAATCATTTACGAATCCGACAAAGAAGGCGTCGGTGAAATAAGCGGGGTTTTCTATTCAGCCTCCCGGTCGCAACGATCGAAACCGCGCTGCAGGTCCAGCCAGAATTGCGCCGAGTTGCCGAAATAGTCGGCCAGTCGCTCAGAGGTAGCACGATCGACACTTCGCCGCGCGCGGGTCAAGTCGACGATCGCGTGGCCGGGTAATTGCATTTCCTGCGCCAGTTGTTCGGCACTCATGTCGTGCCAGATCAACAGTTCGCGCAGGTAGGTGCCGGGATGGAAGCGATATTCGTCCATTATCTCCAGGGGCCTAGCGAGATCCGAACAGGAAACTGAACAGCGACCAGCGTTTGGCACTCTCGGCGTGTTCCCGTTCCAGCACCTCGCGCAACCTGCGCCTTTCGCGCGGCCCGAGGCTGTCTTCCGGCATGGATTTCAGGTTTTCAGTAATGTCAGTATTCAGCTGGGTCACGGTACTGTCCGAATCGTCTTCGCTGTCCGCGAGGTCCCGTTTTTTTGTTCCGCTCATCGCTGTATCCGATCGAGTGATTCGGCCACGATAATGCGCGCACCCTGCGGGGGCTGTGCGGAATTTCACATTTAACCGGGATTACCTCGTTTGGGTTAAATCGGCCTGAATCCCGCGTCCGGCGCCTCCGCGGCCGGCGAATTCAGCCTCGCAGCAGCCCGCGCGCGGATTCGACGAAAGCATCCAGGCCGGCGGTTGCTTCCGGCATGTAGGCAATCGGATCGACGAGGCCCGGCTCGCGGCCGAGCACGCCCTCCAGGGTCGCATGCAGGCAACAGGCCGCGTAACTCAACTGGTAGCCGCCCTCCTGCGCCAGCACCAGGCGGCCGCCGCAGCATTCGTCGGCAAGCGCTCGCACGCGCCGTCCGAGTTCGTAAAAACCGGCCATGCTCAGTAATTGCCGACCGTTGGGATCGAACTGGTTTGCATCCTGGCCGCAGGCGACAAACAGGACTTCGGGGGCATGCGCGCGTACCGCGGGAACGACGATTTCGTCGAAAACCCGGGAATAGGCAATGTCGCCGGAACCGTAAGGCAGCGGCAGATTCAGGTTCTTGCCGAGGCCCGGACCTTCGCCCCGTTCGTCGAAATCCCCGCTCTGCAGGTGCGTGTCGCCCCAGGCGCCGTGGGGCATGTGCAGCGAGATCGTCAACACCTTTGCATCCGCGTAAAAACCCTGCTGGGTTCCATTGCCGTGGTGCACGTCCCAGTCGATGACCGCCGTGCGCTCGAGACCCTGGGCGCGCAGGCGCTCTATGGCGACGCCGACGTTATTGAAGAAGCAGTAGCCGTCGGCCATCGCCGGTTGCGCGTGGTGACCGGGCGGGCGCACCAGCGCATAAGCGGGGCCCTTGCCCGCGAAGGCGTGCTCGGCGGCCGCGATCGCCTGACCGGCCGCGATCAGGCACAACTCGAAAGTGTGCGGACCGAACACGGTGGTACTCGACATCACGCGGCTCTCCTCGACCGGGATCGCGGCCAGTTCGTCGACATAGGCAGGGCTGTGAAAACGCAGCAGGTCTTCCCGGCCGGCGGCCGGCGCGAGCTGCCAGTCCAGCGATTCGGCGATCGGTCCGGTACGCAATATCGAAGCCATGTTTTCGAGGCGCAGCGCATTCTCGGGATGCGGCTCGGCATGCGCGAGGAAAGGCGACGCCGCAGCCTCGAACAGGCCTTCGCCGGTATCGTGCTCGAGCACGCGCGGGTCGTAGAAAACCGCGAGTCGTTGGTTCATGCCTGCTCCTCTCCTGCTTTTCGTCTGACACGGAACTGCCGGCCTGATATTCCAGGCCGGTTCGAGCGCGGGTTTGCGGCCGCGCTACCCGCCGTGGAGAATATCATGGGAAACAACCGCGATCTCGTTCTGCAGCAATGCCGGCCGGCGATGGAGCCGGGTTTTTCGCAGGCCGAGTACGATCAGCGCCTGGCCTCAATCCGCGCGCGCATGGCCGAGGAAAAATCGACCTGCTGTGGCTGACGGCCCCGAAAAGCCTCTGCATCGCCGAGATCCTCAAGCCGGGACTCACAGTCGGCGAACTGGTGCACGCGGCACGCGCTTATTACGACGAGGCCGGTATCTGGTCCGACGCCGGCTGGGTGGGCGGCTACGAGCTCGGTATCGGCTTCCCTCCCGACCGGGTCGGCAATTTCGTTTACGAAATGTCGGATAGCGATTCGGAGCGGGTCTTCGAGCCGCGCACCTGCGTCAACTTCGAAAGCCAGTTCTTCGGCCCTCGGCTGTCCGGAATCACCTATTACATCTGCACCCTGTTGTTCAAGGAGGAAACCGCCGAGCCACCGGTCAAGGCGCCGCGCGAGCTGGTGGTGATCGACTGAGCCGGGCCCGCGGGCGACGGTATTCCCCGGTTTTGTCGCGGTCCCGGCGGCGAATCGATGCCCCGAGGTCGCTAATTAGGAAAAAGATGACGTAGCGATGAAAACGCCATCGCGCCCAACTCTTATGCTTCGGTTAATGCTATCCGCGGCCTGTGCCGCGGCATCCGCAGCGGTCCCTGAAGCGGCCGCGGCACTCCTGATTCCGGCTGGAGATGCGATAAACGGATGATTATACTGGCTGATTCCGGCGACTGCGCCGTAATCAGCCTTCGGCAGACGGGAATCGACAGTTGCGCGAAGACGAAAAATCTGAACCAGGCAAGCATCCGGCGCCGGCACGGGCCGACCGCCATCGGGAGAACAATCATGGCACAATTTCCAGACAAGGCTAACGTCGTCATCATCGGTCTCGGCGGTATCGTCGGCGCCTCGGTGATGCATCACCTGGTCGAACGCGGCTGGGAGGATATCGTCGGTATCGACATGACCTCGGTGCCCACCGACTGCGGCTCGACCTCGCACGCGTCCGACTTCTGTTACGCCACCGATCACAGCAAGTTCACCTGCTATACCACGCATTACAGCATCGAGTTTTTCGACAAGCTCGGCCATTACGAGCGTTGCGGCGGACTCGAGGTCGCGCGCACCGGCGACGACGACCGGATGATGGAACTCAAGCGCAAGGTCGCCTCGGGCAAGGCCTTCGGCACCAACGTCAAAATGATCAGCGCCGCCGAGGCCAAGGAAAAATTCCCGCTGCTCGAGGAAGACATGATCCAGGGCGCGATGTGGGACCCCGACGCGGGCCTGGTCAAGCCGCGCTCGCAAACAGTAGTCGGCATTCTCGTCGACGCGGCGGTGAAAACCGGCAAGGCGCAATCCTGGGCCAATACTTCCGCGAAGGGTCTGGATATCAGGAACGGGCGAATCGTCGGCGTCGACACCAGCCGAGGTTACATCGCCGCCGACAAGGTCATCGTCTGCACCGGGCTGTGGGGACGCACGATCGCCGGGATGGCCGGAGAAGACTTGCCGGTGATGCCGGTCGATCACCCGCTGTCGTTCTTCGGTCCTTACACCGAGTTCGACGGCACCGGCAAGGATATCGGTTACCCGCTGCTGCGCGACCAGGGCAACTCGGCCTATATGCGCGACACCGGCGATTCGAGCACGCCCGAGGGCGGGCAGATCGAGTGGGGTTACTACGAGGAAAAGGAACCCCGCCTGGTACACCCGCGCGACCTGCCCGAGAAGGGCGAGACCCACTGGTCGCCGTCGCAGCGCGACCTCGAACTCGAGCAGATCATGGAGCCGCTGGAGCGCGCCATGGAACTGACGCCGATTCTCGGCGAACTCGGCTTCAAGGACGATCACTCGTTCAACGGCCTGTTGCAGGTAACCACCGACGGCGGTCCGTCGATCGGCGAATCGTCGCAAACGCGCGGCCTGTGGTACGCGGTCGCGGTCTGGGTCAAGGATGCGCCCGGTATCGCCAAGGTACTGGTCGACTGGATGACCGACGGCGTCGCCGAGATGGACTTTTTCGGCATCGACACCGCGCGCCATTACCCGATCCAGAAAACCCAGTCTTATATTCACGACCGCTGTTACGAATCGGCGTTCAAGATTTACAACCCGGCGGTGCACAACCGCGAACCCTATACCAAGGGGCGCAACCTGCGGCGCAGCCCGTTCTGGGCGCGCGAACAGGAACTCGGCGGTTATTTCATGGAACTCGCCGGCTGGGAGCGCGCGCACGGCTATGCGTCCAACGAGCACCTGCTGGAGAAATACGGCGACCGCGTACCGGTGCGCGAGCACGAATGGGACGCCCGGCACTTCTGGCGCGTCTCCAATGCCGAGCAACTGGCGATGTCGGAAAACGTCGGCATGATCAACCTGTCCCACTTCGCCGTGTTCGACGTCATGGGTCCCGATGCCGAGGC
>JASFKL010000021.1:0-20099 GCA_050118655.1 Gammaproteobacteria bacterium
ATCGGGGTCCAGCTTCAGGTACGGCGCCCAGTCGAAACCGCGGCCCTGGTCGCGAACGCGTATCTGCACGCGCTCCGGGAAAACGGTGAATTCGAGCTCGACGTAGCGCCCGCGGTTTTCGCTCGCACCGAGGCGGCGGTCGACTTCGAGACGCCACATGCCGCTGCGGATCAGGCGGTTTTTTTCCTCGTAGCCGATGCCGAGATTGCCGTGTTCGAGTGCGTTTACCAGCAGCTCGGAGATTCCGGTTACCACCCGGTAGGGTTCGGGGCACAGGTGTGCGACTTGCGAGGCCACCAGGTTGCACTCGTGCAGGTCGCGCATGCGAAAGCGGCCGAAAGACATCAGGTCGAAGATACGCCGACCCTGACGCAGGGATTCGTGCAGCGATTTCTCGTGAATGCGGTTGTTGACCGCGCTGCGCACCACGGTCTTCAGGACCTCGCCGTCGTAGGGCCGGGTCAGATGATAGTAGGCGCCGGCACGCAGACCCTCGACCACTTCCTGGTCGGCATCCTTGGCGGTTTGCATGAGTACGGGGATATGCTCGGTCGACTCGTTTTCCTTGATGTTGCCGAGCACTTCCATGCCGTCCAGTCCGGGCATCATGCGATCGAGTATGACCACGTCGTAACGCGCCGGGTTGGACTCCAGTAGCTGCATGGCCTGCCGGCCGTCGGACGCGGTCACCAGGTCGAAATCGTCGTTCGCCAGGTGCCCGCAAATCGTATCGATGTTCACGGGCTCGTCGTCGACGATCAAAATCGTGGCCCTGGAACTTTCCATCCCGCTGTTTACTCCCCCCTCGATCCCGGATCGACGACTTGGCCGGCATGATTCGAGCCGCTGTTATTTGTACTCCGGGTGTTGTAAATTTCTCCGGTCGGATACGCGTCGCCGGCGCCGATTATAACAATTTGGGCCAGCGAGCAAACCATTAACACGCTCGCGAAAGGCGACCTTGCACAGACTCCGACCGACGCTCGATGGAAGCAGACAAGATGACTTATCCCGACTTTTGCAGCCCGGACTTCAAGCAGGTTCCCTACTGGTGGGACCGAAGTCCTCGCCCGGCGCCCGGTGAATTCGAGTTGCCCGCGCAGACCGACGTGCTGGTGATCGGCTCGGGTTACACCGGTTTGCATTGCGCGCTCGAAACCGCGCGCGCCGGACGCTCGACGCTGGTGATCGACGCCGAGGATGCGGGATGGGGCTGCAGCACGCGCAACGGCGGCCAGATCAGCGGCGAGATCAAGCCGGGCTACGAGGAGTTGAGCCGCCGTCACGGCCACGACCTGGCCTTCGCGCTGGTGCGCGAGGCGCGCGAGGCGCTCGAATGGCTCGGCGAATTCGTCGCGGAACAGGACATCGAGTGCGATTATCGGCGCTGCGGGCGCTATCTCGGCGCGCACAGCCCCCGCCAGTTCGACCGGCTCGTCAAGCGCGCGCGTTACCAGCCGCCGGGACTGGAACAACCGCTGCGCATCGTCGGCCGCTACGACCAGCAGGCCGAAATCGACAGCGACTATTATCACGGCGGGCTGGTCATCGAGCGCCATTGCGCGCTCGACCCGGCGCGCTACCACCAGGGTCTGCTCGATCTCGCGCTCGGAGACGGTGCGCGGGTGGCCGGCCGTTGCGCGGCCACAGGAGTGACCCGGACCGCGTCGGGATTTCGTGTCGACACTACCCGCGGGACGGTCGAGACCCGCGAACTCGTGGTCGCCACCAACGGTTACACCGCCGGCGTGACGCCCTGGCAGCGCAGGCGCGTGATCCCGATCGGCAGTTACATGCTCGCGACCGAGCCGATGGATCCGGAACGGGCCGAAAAACTGATGCCCGCCAACCGCGTGTTCAGCGATACCCGCCGCGTCGTGGTTTACTTCCGCCGCAGTCCCGACGGACTGCGATTGCTGTTCGGCGGACGGGTCTCGGTATTCGAGTCGGACCCGGTAAAGAGCCTGCCCGCACTGCGCCTCGAAATGTTGCGCATACTCCCGCAGCTGGAAGACCTGCGTATCAGTCATACCTGGATGGGATTCGTCGGCTACAGTTTCGACAACCTGCCGCACCTCGGAGTGCAGGACGGGATTCATTACGCGATGGGTTACTGCGGTTCGGGTATTTGCCTGGCGAGCTACCTGGGTCACCGCCTCGGCCGGCAATTGCTCGGCCGCGACGAATCGGAGAGCGCTTTCAACCGGACGCGCTTCCAGACCCGGCCGCTGTACGGCGGCAAGCCCTGGTTCCTGGCCGGCGCGGTTCGCTATTACCAGATGCTCGATCGTCTCGGCTGACCGGGGCCGCTATCCGGACGCCCGCGGATAAACCCGGGGAAACTCCTCGGCGATTAGCGGTTCGCCGGGCCGCAGTCTCTGCTCGAGACCGGGGAAAGGCGGCGAAATTTCACCGGCGCGCTCGGCGAACACCGTGTCGTCGCCGAGCCAGCGTACCGCGAAGCCGCGGCGGCGGTGAGTGGCGGACAGGTTGGACGGGGCGCCGTGCACGGTCAGAAAGTGGAAGGCGATCGCGTCGCCGGGCTGCAATGCCCAGCTTCGAATATCGTAGTCTTCGCGGTGATTGTCGATATCCGGTACGGTTTCCAGCCGCGCGTCGTCGTGGTCGTAGTCGACGCCGCTGAATTTTCGCGGCAGGAACCAGCGCCCCCAGTCGTGCGAGCCGGCGACGAACTCGGGGCAGGTTTCGACCGGCACCGGATCCAGCGGGATCCACAGGCTGCAGACCTGTCGGCCGTCGACGCAATAGTAGGGCTGGTCGTGGTGCCAGGGCGTTTTCTTGTCGGTGCCGGGTTCCTTGACCAGCACGTGCTCGTGAAAAATGCGCGCGCCGCGCGAGCCCATCAGGTCGGCGGCGATTTCGCCCGCCGGCGATTCGAATACGAAACTGCGATACTCGTCGATACGGTTCCAGTTGCAGTAATCGCCGAAAAAACGCCCGCTCTGATTCGCTTCCAGGTATTCGCGGCCGTAGGGTCCGGGGTCTTGCAGGTTGCGTTCGACACCGGCGCGCAGCGACTCGATCCAGGGTTCGAAAAAACCCTTTAGTAAAATTACCCCGTCGCGCTGGAAGGCATCGATCTGTGTTTTGTCGAGCAGGGGCATCGTTTTCGCCTAATTGCCTTCGACGATGCAGAGATCGCGCACGGCCGCGCCGCGGGCGAAAGCCAAGGCTTCTTGATATGCCTCGGAGGCATAGCAGCGCTCCGCATCCTCGACGCTCGGGAAGCGCACCACGACGTTGCGCGCGCGCTCCTTGCCCTCGAGCCAGACGGTGCGCGTGCCGCGGGCGAGAAATTCGCCGCCGTGCGCTTCGATCGCGCCGGTGGCGCGTTTTGCGTATTCGCCGTAAGCGTCGGGGTCGGTGACCTCGACATGGGCAATCCAGTAAGCGGCCATGTGAACCTCATGATCTGGGAATGGAGATAGCTTGATATACTAGAGCTTTCGCGCCGCGACGCAAGCCGGCGCCGTCGGCTTTGCGTCGCGGGCTTTTATCTCGGGTCAGGGTGACCGATGAACCAGCAAAAAATAAACCGCGATCTCGATGCGCTCGCCGACAGGGACCGGGACCTGCGGCGCGGTCTCGCGCAGGTCGGTTATCCCTCGCCGCGGATCCGCGCACCGGGATTCGAGACTTTCCTGTCGACCATCGTCTCGCAGCAGATTTCGACCGAGGCGGCAGCAGCGATCATGCAGCGGCTGCGGGAACTGCTGCCATCGATGGAAGCCGCTGCCGTACTGGCGCTGCCTTCCGGTGCGCTGCGCGCGGCCGGCCTTTCGGCGCCCAAGGCCGGCTATGTCGAGGGTCTCGCGCGCGCCATGGTCGAGGGTCGTTTCGCGCCCGAGCAGTTCGCCGGCATGGAAGACGGCGCGGTGATCGAGGCGATTACCGCATTGAAGGGTTTCGGGGTCTGGAGCGCGGAAATCTACCTGATGTTTTCGCTGCAGCGCGCCGACGTGTTTCCGGCCGGTGATATGGCGTTGCGCGTCGCCTTGCAGCGGCTCAAGGGCATCGACGAAAAGCTGTCCGAAAAGCGCGCCCGCGAACTGGTCGCGGACTGGTCTCCCTGTCGCAGCGCGGGCAGCCTGTTCCTGTGGCACTACTATCGCGGCGCGCCGGCCTGACGGATACGATAGCAGCGTCTGGAGAACCGATATAACACCGCTTGCGGGGTGTAAATGCCGGGACTGTATTATCCGTCGGCACGCATATGTTGGAGGCAAATCGGCATGCCTGACGGGGAACAGGGAATATTTCAGGCGCGGGCGCGGGCCGCCAGCAAGCAGCTCGGCGGCGAGGACGGATTGCAGGATTTGCAGCAACGCAGCTCGCGATATCTCGACGAGAGAATCGTCGTTTTCCTGCTGGCGCCGGTCATGGTCGGGCTGTTCCTGCCCTGGATGACCGCCAGGTCGGTGCCGTTGACCTAGGGTTCTATCGGTCTCGGGATCGCGCTGGTCCTCGTCTGGAGCTGGTTTCAAATCAGGGCTGCCGAAAAACTGCAGCGCGCGAACTGCAGGCCCGGTCCTTCGAGGCGAGTAAGATCCCGCGCAATCCCGGCAGGTGATATTGGCTGCCGGCCGGCTTCGCCGGTACCGGACGACAGCCGTTTCGCCGGCTTCCCGCCGGCGCCCTGCGGAACCACGAATCGCAGCCCGGCGCGGTTGCCGACGTGCTGCGAAAACACCACCCGCGAGGCGATAAATCGCCGCTTGTGGCCTGAAGTTCCCGGGCTTATAGTTAAGTATCGATTTCCTGTTTGGTACCCGACATGTCTATCGAAGAAGGCGGCATCGCCCTGGCGCAGGAGAAGCTCAGGAAACGCAGTCTGGCGGAAAAAGACGGCCTGCGCTCGTATCATCACTGGAATATCGCCTATCTCGACGAACGCATTTACGTCTACCTGCTGGCCATTGCTATGCTGGGACTATTCCTGCTGTGGGCCACTTCGTCGTCGGCGCTATTGCAGTACGGCTCCCTCGGGCTGGTTATCCTGCTGACCCTGTTCTGGGGGCTGGCCCGTATCTCGCGGATCGAACGAGTGCGCCGGCAGCGCGCGCAACAGGCCCGGGAAACCGAGTCGGGAAATTCGCCTTGAACTTCGGCGCCACGAAATCCCTGCGCGCGCTGATCGATCTCGACCGCTACCCGCTCGATCGGCTCGACAGCCCCGAAGGCCGGCGGCTGGTGGAGCAGTGCATCGCCAATCTCGAGCGCAACGGCATGTTTACGCTCGAGGCGTTCATGCGCCGCGAGGTGATCGACGCCATGCTGCCCGGACTGCTGCAGAAGCTGGCCGACGAGTCCTTTACCCATGCGCGCGAGCACAATATTTACTTCGACGATGAAATCGAGGCTATCCCGGTCGATCATCCGGCGCTCGCTCGCGTGCAGACCGTCAACCATACGCTGTGCGGCGACCAGCTCGCCGAACCGCTGCTCGAGGTATACCGCTGGCCCGGAATGACCGCGTTCCTCGCGAAGGTCATGGACAAGCCCGCGCTCTATCCGATGGCTGACCCGCTGGCCTGCGCGAACATTCTGGGATATTACGCCGGGGAGGGATTGAACTGGCATTTCGACCGCTCCGAGTTCACCACCACGCTGCTGCTGCAGTCGCCCGGGCAAGGCGGCGAATTCCAGTATCGCAAGGGGCTGCGCAGCGCCGACGACCCGAACTACGAGGGCGTCGCCCGCCTGTTGCGTGGCGAGGACGACCAGGTATCGACCCTGCGGCTGCGCGCCGGCGACCTGAACGTTTTCAAGGGCAAGAATACCGCGCACCGGGTAACCGCGCCGGTCGGCGATCGGGCGCGCCTGGTCACCGTGTTTTCCTACTACGAAACACCCGGAAGGGTGTTTAGCGATCGCGAGAACCTGGGCTTTTACGGCCGTACCGCCGACGGTGCCAGGGTCATGCGGTGAAAGCGCAGGGCGAGCAGGCAGGCGGCGACCGCGAGTCCTGCCGCCAGTCCCCACCAGAGTCCGGCGCCGCCGAGTTCGAAGTAAAACGCCAGCAGCGCGCCGCCGCCGATGCCGAGCACCCAGTAGCCGAAGCCCGCGATCCACAAGGGCACGAGATTGTCCTTCATGCCTCTGAGCGCGCGCGCGGCGGTGGTCTGCAGGCCGTCGAAGACCATGAACAGCGCGGCGATGGCGAGAAAATGCGTCGCCATCGCGGCGACCGCGTCGTATCCGGGGTCCGCGGGCGAGATGAAGACCAGGATGATGGTCTCGGCGTAGACCAGCGGCACGGCTACCAGGCAGGAGACGATCGCGATCACCAGGCCCATGCCGAGGAAGCCGGCCTGGCGGGTCGCTGCCCGGTCGTTGCGTCCTACCGCGTGCGCCACGCGCAGCATGGTTGCCTCGGCGAGCCCGAAGGCGATGACGAACGGAATGCCGGCCCAGGAAATGACGATGCCGTAGGCGGCCAGCGTTTTCGCACCGATGATGCCGGAGAGGACGGAAGCGGCGACGAACAGGCCGGCCTCGAGAAACGCGAGTCCCGCGACCGGTATGCCGAGCACCAGGATTTCGCGGCAGATCGGCCACGAAACTTGCCAGCGGCCGGTAAATACGCCGAAGCCGCGAAACACCGGTTTACGGAAAACATGCAGCGCCAGCGCCAGAAACATGAACCACGAGACCAGCGTGGTCGCCAGCCCGGCGCCGAACAGGCCCAGCGGCGCGAGGCCCATGCCGCCGTGGACGAACCACAGGGTCAGCAGGTAATTCAGCAGTACCGCGGTCGCGGTGATCACCAGGATCGACAGGGTTTGCGAAAGCACGGCGACGAAATTGCGGAATACCGCGAACCACAATACCGGCAGCACCGCAGCGCTCAGTCCCCGGAGATATTCGCGTGCCAGCTCGACCACCGCCGGATCCTGGCCGGTGGCGATCAGGGCGAGGTCCAGGTTCCAGAGCACGACCATCGCCGGGATGCCGAGCGCGGTAGCGACCAGCAAACCCTGGCGGATCGATTTCGCCAGTTCGCGGTCGTTGCCGGCGCCGAGCGCCTGCGCGGCGAGCACACCGACCACGGATAGCAGCGCCATCAGGATGACGAGGATTTCGAACGACAGGTCGCCGGCGATACCGACCGCGGCCAGTGAGTGATAGCCGAGCTTGCCGACCACCATCTTGGTGGTGATGAACATCGCGAACTCGGCCAGGTAGGCCGCCGACAATGGCAGTGCAATGACGAAAAACTGCTTCAGGTCGTCTTTTAGCGTGGTTTCGGTTCGAATCATGGGGGGTCTCTTTCCCGGACGCGGTAATGTAGTCGAAATAGGCCCTGAGCGGTAGCCAATCGCGCGAGATCGGTGCCCTCGAAATCCCCGGGCGGCGGTCGGGACGGGTTTTTCTTTGACAATACCGGGAACCCTCTTAATAATTACCCCTGTTGGATTCGATAATAGGCGGGGCTTCGATCGCCGAAACATGGCCCCGTGCGAATACAAGAAGAATCGGCGCAACTCAATCGAAGGAGACAAAGCATGAAACTTTCAAGCAAAATTGCTGCGACCACGCTATTGGCGGTATCGCTCGGCGGCGGAACCGCGATGGCTGCGAGCCAGCAGTTCATTTCAATCGGTACCGGCGGTGTTACCGGGGTTTACTATCCCACGGGTGGCGCCATTTGCCGGCTGGTGAACAAGGATCGCAAGGAGCACGGCATACGCTGCTCCGCCGAGTCCACCGGCGGCTCGATCTACAACATCAATACCATTCGCGCGGGCGAACTCGAGTTCGGCGTAGCCCAGTCCGACTGGCAGTACCACGCCTACAACGGTACTTCGAAATTCGAAGACCAGGGTCCGTTCAAAAAGCTGCGCGCGGTATTTTCCGTACACCCCGAACCGGTAACGGTTATCGCCAGCGACGGTTCCGGCATCAAAACGCTGACCGACGCCAAGGGCAAGCGTCTCAATATCGGTAACCCCGGTTCCGGTACCCGCGGTACTTGGGAAGTTATCGAGGCGGCGCTCGGCTGGGATCGCAGCGACCTCAAGCTGGCCGCCGAAATGAAATCGGCCGAAACCGGCCAGGCGGTCTGCGACGGCAAGATCGACGCCTACTTCTGGCTGGTCGGACACCCGTCGGCCCTGACCCAGGAGTCTCTCGCTACCTGCGACGCGCACCTGGTCAGCGTCAAGGGCCCGGCGATCGACAAGCTGGTCGCGGATAATTCCTTTTATCGCAAGGCCGTCATTCCCGCCGGCATGTACAACAACAAGGAAGACATCGAAACCTTCGGCGTGGGCGCGACTTTCGTGACCAGCGCCGACGTATCCGACAAGGTCGTCTACACCGTGGTAAAAGCCGTTTTCGAGAATTTCGAGGATTTCAAGAAGCTGCACCCGGCATTCGCGAACCTGAAGGAAGAGGAAATGATCAGGGATTCGCTGTCTGCACCGCTGCATTCCGGCGCGGTCAAGTACTACAAGGAACGCGGCTGGATGTAATTCCGGCGCCTGACTGACGGGTCGCGCAAGCGGCCCGTCAGCCTGGTCAACAGATACACCGGACGCTGTTCCGCGCGAGCGGGACCGCGTTCGCGATCCAGCATGCCGGTTCCGGCCGGCAGCACAATAACTACAAGATGGGGAGAGGGGAGATGGCTGAACAACAAGAATCCCGTAGTATGCAGGACGACCTGGTCGCGCAGGTCGATACCGGGGGGCGGGCGCCGACCGGCAAGGTCGCGCTGTTCGTCGCCTGGACCGCATTCGCCTGGGCGCTGTTTCAACTCTACATCGCATCGAATTTACCCTTCTGGTTGTCGGACGTCACCGGCCTGGGTTTCTGGGTGGTCACCAATTCCGACGCGCGTCTCTATCACCTCGCTTTCGGCTTTTTTCTCGCCGCGCTGGCGTTCCCGTTGTTCAAGTCCGGCCCGAAAGACTACATCCCGTGGTACGACTGGGTGCTGGGGCTCGTCGGCGTCGCCTGTTGTCTGTATATCGTCGTATTGCGCGACGAGATCGCGGTACGCGCGGGCTTGCCGACCCAGGGCGACCTGATCGCGTCGACGATCGGTATGATCGTGCTCGGCATAACCGTCTACCGCGCGCTCGGCCTGCCGCTGCTGATCGTCGCCAGCGTGTTCGTGGCCTATGTGTTCTTCGGCAATTCATCGAGCCTGCCCGAAGCGATACAGTGGAAGGGCGCCTCCTACGGCAAGGCGATGTGGCATTTCTGGATGCAGAACGAGGGCGTGTTCGGCGTCGCGCTCGGCGTCTCGGCGTCGCTGATCTTCCTGTTCGTACTGTTCGGCTCGATCCTCGAAAAGGCCGGCGCCGGTAATTACTTTATCAAGATCGCGTTCGCGTTACTGGGGCATTTGCGGGGCGGGCCCGCCAAGGCCGCGGTGGTCGCCTCCGCTTTGAGCGGCCTGTATTCCGGCTCGTCGATCGCCAATGTCGTCACCACCGGTACCTTCACGATCCCGCTGATGAAGCGCACCGGCTTTTCGCCTGAAAAAGCCGGCGCGGTGGAGGTCGCCTCTTCGACCAACGGCCAACTGACGCCGCCGGTAATGGGCGCCGCGGCCTTCCTGATCGCCGAGTTCACCGGCATCAGTTACACCGATATCCTCAAGCATGCCCTGGTGCCGGCACTGGTGTCCTATATCGCGCTGGTCTACATCGTGCATCTCGAGGCGCTGAAAATGAATCTCAAGGGTCTGCCCAAGCCGCTGTCCAACAAGACATTCGCCAACAAGATGATCGGCTTTCTCGGCGGCTTCATCGGCATCGCCCTGCTGGGCATGGCCGTCTATTTCGGTCTCGGCTGGATCAAGGACGTGATTCCCGATTACGCCTTCCTGATCGTCACCCTCGGCTGCGCCGCGGCCTATATCTACCTCGTCTGGATCGCGTCGAAAAGCCCCGACCTGGTCGTGGATCCGCCCGACGCGCCGATCACCGAACTGCCGCGCGCCGGCGACGTCGCCGTCACCGGGCTCTACTACCTGTTGCCGATCGTCATCCTCATCTGGTCGATCGTCGTCGAGCGCCTGTCGCCGGCACTGTCGGCCTTCTGGGCGACGATCGCGATGATCATCGTGATCCTGACGCAGGATGCGCTCAAGGCTTTCTTCCGCGGCACCGGCAACTACAAGGCCGCGTTCAACACCGGCGTGGGCCACTGGTTCGAGGGCATGATCGCCGGCTCGCGCAACATGATCAGCATCGCCGTCGCCACGGGTGCGGCGGGCATCATCGTCGGCACTATCTCGCTGACCGGCGCCCACCAGGTGGTCGGCGAATTCGTCGAGTTTCTGTCGGGCGGCAGCCTGATCGCGATGCTGTTGCTGGTGGCGGTGATGAGCCTGATTCTCGGCATGGGCCTGCCGACCACGGCCAACTATATCGTGGTCTCGTCGCTGATGGCGCCGGTCATTCTGACCCTGGGCGCTCAGAACGGGTTGATCGTGCCGCTGATCGCGGTACACATGTTCGTGTTTTATTTCGGTATTCTCGCCGACGATACGCCGCCGGTGGGCCTCGCGGCCTTTGCCGCAGCGGCGATCTCGGGCGGCGATCCGATCAAGACCGGCCTGCAGGGCTTCGCCTACGACATCCGCACCGCGCTGCTGCCGTTCCTGTTCATCTTCAACACCGAGCTGCTGCTGATCGACGTGTCGGTGGCCAAGGCATTCTTCGTCTTCGGCATCGCCGTGATCGCGATGATGCTGTTCGCCTCGGCGACCCAGGGCTACCTGTTCGTGCGCAACAAGATCTGGGAATCCGCGCTGCTGCTGGTGGTCGCATTCGCGCTGTTCAGGCCGGCTTTCTTCCTCGACTTCTTCGTGCCGCCCTTCGAAACGCACCCGGCCACGGAAATCATGAATGTCGTCGACGACACCCCGCCCAAACACGACATCATGCTGATCGTCAGCGGGCCCGACTTCGATACCGGCGAAGTCGCCACCACCACGATACTCGTGCCGCTTGCAGCCGGCGCCGATGCCGCCACGCGGCTTTCCGATGCCGGCCTGACGATAAATGTCGGCGACGGCAAGGCCGTCATCGAGGAACCCTTCCCGGGGACACCTTACTTCGAGACCCTGGGCAAGGCCTTCGATTACTACGGAGACGAGCCGGTACAGGTCGCCGAGGTACGCATGGAGGCCAAGCGGATATTCAAGGAGATCATCTACATTCCGGCAATCCTCGTGCTGGGGCTGGTCGTGTTCCTGCAAAAACGCCGCCAGCGCGAGCAGCAGGGCGGCACGGCCGAAGCAACCGCCTGAGCCGCGCCAACTGCGAACTCTTGAAGCCGGCCGTATTGCCCCTGGCAGCGCGTCCGGTACCTCCGCTCACGCGAGCAGTAATCGGGGACAGACCACGTTTTTTAATGCCGGAAAAACGTGGTCTGTCCCCGTTTTCCTGGCAGCGGGGCCGGGCTATTTTGAGTAGCGCGCGATGACCCCTTCGATCGTCGTACTGGTGTTGCTGGCCGCGTTGCTGCACGCGGCCTGGAACGCGATGGCCAAGTCCGGCGGCACGCCCGCTTTCAGCATCGCATCCTACCGCCTGGTCAGCGCGGTTTGTTGTTTGCCGCTGCTGTTTTTGCTGCCGTCGCCGTTGGCCGCGAGCTGGCCGATGCTGCTGGCCTCGGTCCTGATTCACAACATTTACTATTTTACCCTGTCCCGCGCCTATCACAGCGGCGACCTGTCGCAGGTCTATCCCCTGTTTCGCGGCCTGGCCCCGGTGCTGGTGGTCGCCGGCGCGGCCGCGCTCGCGGGCGAGTACCTCGGCGGCGGGGCGATGCTCGGTATCCTGCTGGTCAGCGCCGGTTTGATCAGCATCACCTTCGCGGGCGGCGCGCTCGGCCGGATATCGTCCCCGGCGCTGGGCTGGGGCCTTGCGACCTCGGTGCTGATCGCGGCTTACACGGTCGCCGACGGCATGGGCGTCCGGGTGGCTGGCAATCCGTTCGCTTACATCGCCTGGCTGTTCGTGCTCGAGCCGGTGCCGATCTGCGCCGGGTTGCTATTGCGCCGGCGCGCCGGCTGGTTCGGTTACCTGGCAGCACACCCGGGCAAGATCGGCGCCGGCGCGTTCGCCGCGGCCGCGGCTTACGGGATGGTGATCTACGCGATGGGCTCGGCGCCGATGGGACTGGTTTCGTCGCTGCGCGAAACCAGTGTAATATTCGCGGCATTGATCGGTACCCTGCTGTTTCGCGAGCCTTTCGGCCGGCAACGCGTAATCGCCGCGATCCTGGTTTGCTGCGGGGTAGCCCTGATAAAAGTGCTGAGCTGAGCGGAGCTATTGTTATGTCTTTGACCGGGGATTTTCCTCGCGCGAGCCTGAGCCACTTGCCGACGCCGCTGGAACGGCTCGACAACACGAGCGCCGAGTTCGGCACCAACGTCTGGATCAAACGCGACGACTGCACGGGCCTCGCCTTCGGCGGCAACAAGAGCCGGCAGCTCGAATTCTATCTCGGCCAGGCCCTCGAACAGGGCGCCGATACCCTGTTGACCACCGGTGCCGTGCAGTCCAATCACGTGCGCATGACGGTCGCGGCCGCGCGCAAGCTCGGCCTCGAGGTGGAGGCTCAGCTCGAGCACCGCGTCGACCGCGAACAGCCCGAGTATCAAAATTCCGGCAATCCCTACCTGGTAAAACTGATGGGCGCGAAGATTCGTTACTACCCGGTCGGCGAGGACGAGTCGGGTGCCGACCGGGCGCTCGAGGAGCGCGCCGCGGAACTCGCCGCCGAGGGCAGAAAGGCTTACGTGATTCCGCTCTCCAACGCCCACACGCCCTACGGCGCGCTCGGCTACGTCGATGCCGCGGAAGAATTACTGCAACAGTTGAACGAACGGCAGATCGAGCCGGTACGGTTTATCCTGCCGTCGGGTTCGGCCTCGACGCACAGCGGCTTCCTGGTCGGCATGCGCGCCGGCGGTTGCGCGGCGCCGATACAGGGTGTTTGCGTGCGCCGCGACGCGGCGAGCCAGAAACAGCGCGTGACCATCAAGATGCGCGCGGTCATCGATACGCTCGCTGCCCGGCTGTCGATCGGCGATGACGAGGTTCTCTGCGACGACCGCATGCTCCCACCCGGCTACGGGCTGCCGGGCGAGGCCGCCGTCGAGGCCATCAAGTACCTAGCGCACCGCGACGGCATACTGCTCGATCCGACTTATTCGGGCAAAACCTTCGCCTGGTTGCTGGAGGGTTTGCGCCGCGGCGATTATGCCGCCGACGACCATGTCGTTTTCCTGCATACCGGCGGCGCTCCGTCGCTGTTCGGCTATCCCGAACTCGTCGCGGAGGGCTGATCCGATGGAGTCGCTGCACTGGGATATCGCCACCATCGCCAACGTCATCGATATTTCCGTGGCGCCGGTATTCCTGCTGGCCGGCATTTCCGGCCTGCTGGTAGTGCTGACCAATCGCCTCGGCCGCACCATCGATCGCTCGCGCTCGCTGCAGGCGACGGAATCGGGATTCCTGCCAGAGCCGCATCGCAAGGCCATAGAACGCGAGCTCGGCGCGCTGCTCAGGCGTATCCGTCTGGCCCATGCGGCGATCAGCCTGTCGACCCTGAGCGCCGTGCTGGTTTGCCTGGTAATCGTGACGCTGTTCCTCGGCTCGCTGTTGCAGGTTAATGTTTCCGTGGTCGTCGCCTGCCTGTTCATCGTCTGCATGGTCATCCTGAGCCTCGCGTTCAGCGCCTTTTTGCTCGAGGTACTGATCTCGACGCGCACGCTCAAGGCCTCGCTGGTGCATACCGAGTCCTTCCGCAGAGCGGAAAACGAGGCCGCCGAGGCGAAAACCGAAATCCGTTGAAGACGATTTTTCGGTAGTGATATCGCTGTCGCGCCTTTAAACTACGGCTTTTTTGTCGCCGACCGACCGATAATTCCGAGAGGAGAGTTTTCATGGCAAAACCGAAAGTCATAGTGACCCGCCGCTGGCACAGCGATGTCGAGCAGGTGCTCGTCGATCGATACGATACCCAACTCAACGAAGACGACCACCCGATGTCGACCGCGGAGCTGCAGCATGCGCTGCAGACCGCTGACGCGGTATTGCCGACGGTCAGCGACAAGCTCGATGCCGAGGTACTCGGCGTCGGCAATATCCGCGCCAAAATACTCGGCAGCAACGGCGTCGGCTTCAATCACATCGACCTCGAGGCCGCGAAAGCCGCCGGCTTGACGGTCACCAATACGCCGGAAGTACTGACCGATTGCACCGCGGACCTGGCGATGGCGCTGTTGCTCACGGTTGCGCGCCGCGTGGGCGAGGGCGAACGCCACCTGCGCGCCGGCGAATGGACCGGCTGGCGGCCGACCCACATGATGGGTACCAGCGTCACCGGCAAGACGCTCGGCCTGATCGGCATGGGCCGTATCGCGCGCGCGGTCGCCGCGCGTGCCGCGCACGGCTTCAACATGAAAATCATATTCCACGATCCTTTCCCGCCGAGTGTCGACGATCTGGCCGGCCTCAATGCGATCGCCTGCGAATCGCCGCAGGAAGTCTTCGAGCAGGCCGACTTCGTTTCCCTGCACTGCCCGGGCGGCAAGGAAACCTATCACCTGATCGGGCCCGAGGCCTTCAAAGCGATGAAACCCGAGGCTTTCCTGATCAACAGCGCGCGCGGCGACGTGGTCGACGAGGCGGCGCTGGTCGAGGCGCTCGAGGCCGGAGAAATCGCCGGCGCGGGTCTCGACGTATTCGAAAAGGAACCCCGGGTAACTCCCGCGCTGCTGAAAATGGAAAATGTCGTATTGCTGCCGCATCTCGGCAGCGCCACCAGGGAAACCCGCAAGGCGATGGGCATGCGCGTGGTCGAAAACATCGCGGCTTTCTTCAACGGCGAAACGCCGCGCGACAAGCTGGTCTAACCTTCAATTAGGGGGACACAATACCCAATTACCTTAATTCAATTCGGGTAGTCGGGTATTGTGTCCCCTCAATTCCGATGAGAGCGCAGCATCACCGCGTTTCCTCGATGGCGGCCGAAGGTCGCTAAAAGCGGATCCCCGCAGCTATTCGAGAAGATCGACGATTCTGTACAAATTTCCCGAATCCGGGGATGATTCAGTTATTCGAAGAAGCCCCGCTTTAGTAACCCGGTTTCCCGAATCCGGCTATTCGGATAACCGATGCCTTCGGCAAGCCGGCGAGAACGGGCTTGCAGCGCGAGCATCGAAGACTCTGGAGCGCCGTAAGGGCGGGCAGAGCGAAAATTCCCCCGATCACCTCGGTTTCGAAGCGCGACCAAATCTTTGCCCGGGCGAAGATTTCGCTCGATTGCGGAGGCATTAGCCAGCGGCGTTCTCGCAATTTTTGATCTGGCCCCGATTCTGCTGTGACTCCGAATGACAGCCAGGCAAAGCGGTCAGCTACCGGCAATCCCCTAGTAAAACTAGGGTTAATTGACGGGCGTCAAAATCCGGATCCGGATTTCGCATATAGATAATCTCTTTACAGAGAGATTAGTCATGAGCGAAAAAATCGATCCCGAGCTGTTGTCGATCGCGCGGATTTTGATTGGCGGCCTGGTAATTACTCTGATTCTCGAGTGGGTGCTGATTCTGACGCACTAGCGGGAAATTCGCGGTCGGCGTCTATCGATCGATAGACGCCGACCCTTTATGATTACAGGCAGGCCTCGAACAGTGTGCGGGTGTTGGCCGCGTTCATTTCCACCGGGTTGCCGCCGACGCTCGGATCCTTGAGCGCGGATTCAACCAGCCAGTCCATGTCGGGATCGGAGACCCCGAGTTCGGTCAGGTTGGCCGGAATGCCCAGCGAGCGATTCAGCTCGACCACGAAATCCAGAAATCCGTCGAATCCGCCATCGATACCGAGATAGGCGGCGAGCCGGTCGATCCGTTCCTCGATCGCTTCGCGGTTGAACTTCAATACCGGCGCCATGACCACCGCGTTGGTGGTGCCGTGGTGGCTGTTGTACATCGCGCCGATCGGGTGCGACAGCGCGTGGATCGCGCCGAGGCCCTTCATGAAAGCGGTCGCGCCCATTGCCGCGGCGGACATCATGTGCGCGCGGGCCTCGATATCGTTGCCGTCGGCGAAGGCGCGCGGCAGGTTTTCCTTGACCAGGCGCATTCCCTCGACCGCGATTCCCTGGCTCATCGGGTGGTAATGCGGCGAGCAATAGGCTTCGAGGCAATGCGCGAACGCATCCATGCCGGTACCGGCGGTGATCGCGGGCGGCATACCGACGGTGAGCTCGGGATCGCAAATCACGATCGCCGGCAGGATCTTCGGATGGAAGATGATTTTCTTTTCGTGGGTTTCGGAATTCGAGATCACACCGGCGCGGCCGACCTCGGAGCCCGTGCCGGCCGTGGTCGGCACGGCGATGATCGGCGCGATCACGTCGGCATCGGCGCGCGTCCACCAGTCACCGACATCCTCGAAATCCCAGACCGGTCGCGTTTGCCCGCACATGAAGGCGATGAGCTTGCCGAGATCCAGCCCGGAACCGCCGCCGAAGGCGATGACGCCATCGTGGCCGCCGGCGTTGAAGGCTTCGATCCCTGCCTCGAGGTTGTGTTCGTTCGGGTTGGGATCGACATCGGCGAATATCGCCTTGCCGAGCCCGGCCCGGTCGAGCAGCGCCAGCGTATTCGCGGTGATCGGCAGACCGGCCAGCCCGCGATCGGTGACCAGCAGCGGCTTTTCGATGCCCGCGGATTTGCAGGCTTCGGCGATTTCGGCGATGCGCCCGGCGCCGAAGCGTATCGCGGTGGGGTAAGACCAGTTGGCAGTCGGTGTCATGTCAGTGTCTCGATTGCAAGAAAGATTGAATCAGGCCCTCTCGAAGCCACGGTTGACCTCGTAGTCGGTGACCTTGCTGTAAAAATCCGTCAGCTCCCATTCGGCAGCGTGTACGTAGTGATCGACCACGTCGGATCCCATCGCGTCGCGCAGCATGGCGGATTTTTTCAATGCCTGGGCGGCCTCGGCGAGGGTGCGCGGAATTTCGCGCGCGCGGCGCGCCTGGTAGGCGTCTCCCTTGAATTCCTTTTCGAGTTCGAGTTTGTTTTCGATGCCCGCGATTCCGGCCGCGATCTGCGCGGCGATCGCGAGGTAAGGGTTCAGATCGCTACCGCCGACGCGGCACTCGATGCGCACGTTCGGCGTACCGTCGCCGACGACACGATAACCGGCGGTGCGGTTGTCGAGCGACCAGATCGCCTTGGTCGGCGCGAAGGTGCCGGCCATGAAGCGTTTGTAGGAATTGACGTAGGGCGCGAGGAAAAAGGTATTGTCGGTTGCGTATTTGAGCAGCCCGGCAAGGTAATGTCGCATCAGGTCGGACATACCGTATTCGGCGCCGGCGTCGTGGAAAACGGGTTCGCCAGCGCTCGACCTGAGCGACTGGTGAATATGGCTGGACGAACCCGCCGCGTCGTGGCTCCACTTGGCGAGAAAGGTGACCGCGCGGCCGTTGAGGAAAGCGATTTCCTTGACCGCGTTCTTGACCAGGCAGTGATTGTCGGCCATTTCCAGCGCTTCGCAGTAGCGCACGTTGATTTCCGCCTGTCCCGGGTCCGCCTCGCCCTTGGTGTTTTCGACGCCCACGCCCGCGCCCTGCAGGCCGTTGCGAATCGCGCGCATCAGACCCTCTTCCTTGGTAGTCTGAAACAGGTGGTAATCCTCGTTATAGGGGCTGATCGTGGTCATCTCGCGATAGTGCTTGTCGCGCAGCTCTTCGAAGCTTTCCCGGAAGACGAAAAACTCCAGCTCCGTCGCCACCGCGGACTCCAGTCCCATGTCCTGCAGCCTCGCGATCTGATGCCTGAGCACCGAGCGCGGCGCGTGCGGCACGAGTGCGTGGGTGTGGTGATCGAGCAGGTCGCAGGTGACCATGGCAGTGGCTTCCAGCCACGGCAGCAGCCGTAGCGTGGACATGTCCGGCTTCATGATGTAGTCGCCGTAGCCGGCCGACCAGCTGGTCGAGCTGTAACCGTCGACGGTATACATTTCGAGATCGGTCGCCACCAGGTAATTGCAGCAATGGGTTTCTTCCCAGGCGCTGTCGAGAAAAAACTCGGCCCGGAAACGCTTGCCCATCAGGCGCCCCTGCATATCGGGTATCGCGGTAATGACGGTATCGATCTGGCCGCTGGCGACTTTTTCCCTTAGGGTCTCGAGGGTTAGATTACCTGGCATGGTCGTGATCCTTTTGCGAGTGGGGACGGAGTCGTACGGAATGCATCTCCGGGTCGTTGCCGATTATAACGGAGTCGAGATACATCTCGAGCACGCCAATGCGATATTTCACAGCGTCGGTATGCTTGACGGTGAGCAGGGCAAATCGAAACATTGCGATCCGGGCCGGAGGGTCTCGAAACGCGGGTTTCGGGACCGGCATGTTTGTTTTATTCAGGGAATCTTTCCATTAACCCCGGATGCAGTCAAGCGGGACGACAAGCGGCCCCTGCCCGCGGAGTGTGGACGGTAGAGCGGCCGGCGGCCTCGAGGAGTCAGCCGCTCCTGAACAGGTTCCGGACTGTACTGATGAACGACTTTTCGATCTCTTGCTCGCGCTCGTAGCGTTCGCGCTCCAGTTTCGCGCGCAGGCTCTGACGGCGGCGCTCGACGGCGTTTTTGCCGACCACGCAACTGACGACCTGCGTATAGGTCCGCATCAGGCTGTTGTCGGTGAGATCCATGTCATCGAATCCGGTCAGGGTCGTATCTTCGTTCATCGATGCTCCGAAAAATCTTTATGTCCGCCCAGTTTAATGATTGGGATCGCCAATAACTTGAGCCAGTGCACAGAATGAAAACGGCACGAATTCGGGCGAAATTTGCAAATCCAGCCTCGATGGGGAGTCGGGGTATCGTATTTCGATACTTTGTCCGGGCTGAATCAAGTCGTGATCGGTTCAAGGGGCAGTTTTGCTCACTTTTGCCGCGGTAAATCGGTAAAAATTTGCCGAATTGCGTGGTCGAGCGAGGTTTGCGGGCGCGCGGCGTGGCGCACCAGTACCAGCTGCCGGGTATCCGCGGGCGAACCGAAAGGGATCTGCACCAGCCGATCGGTATCCATTTCGTCGTGCAGCCGCCGCGGCACGATGGAAACGCCGAACCCCTTGACCACGAGGTTTTCGATCGCTTCCAGCGAGTCGATCTCTATGGCTTCGTTGACGTGAATACCGCGTTGCTGCAGGCGAGCGGCGATGTGCTGCCCGACCCAGGTGCGCCGATTGAAGGCGATATAGGGCATCGATCGCAGTAGCCCGGCGTCGGAATCGATCCCGGCCAGCGAGGCCGGACCGATGACGACGAAGGGCTCGCTGGCGACGTTGGTAATTTCGAGTTCGGGAATCTCGACGATCGGCGCGGTCAGCAGGGCATAGTCCAGTTCGCGGCGCGCGACCGCCGCCGACAGCTCGCCCGACAGCCCGGACCTGACCTGCACCTGAAGTTCGGGCCAGGCCTCGCGCAGCGCTTCCAGCACGCGCGGCAGCAGGTAATGCACGGTCGTCGGTACGAAGCCGATGGCGACCGAGTCCAGGGTTTCGCTGCCGCTCGCCAGGCGTCGCATTTGCGCCAGTCGGTCGAGCACCTCGTCGGCGATGTCGGCGATACGCACCCCTTCGGGGGTCAGGGTCACGGGGCGCTTGGAGCGCTCGAACAGGGTCACGCCGAGCGAGTTTTCGAGTTCCCGCATCTGTACGCTGATCGCCGACTGGCTGAGGCCGATGCGATCGCCGGCCGCGGCAAAGCTGCCGTAATTGCGAATTTCCGCCAGAGATTTCAATTGACGCAGGTTCATCCGCTAAAGCTATACATTAAGATAATTAAAGTCTAATTCAAATTAAATTCATTTTCATGAATTTAATTAAAGTAATAAACTCGTCCCATGCAGACTCCCGGATTCATCTCGGTCAGGGTATGGCGTGGAAACGCCGACGGCGGGCGGCTTGCCGACTACGAAGTGCCGCATCGGCCCGCGCAGACCATACTCGACGTGGTGACCTGGATTCAGCGCCATGCGGATCCCGGCCTCGCCTATCGATTTGCCTGCCGGGTGGGTATGTGCGGATCCTGCGC
>JASFKL010000022.1:0-20043 GCA_050118655.1 Gammaproteobacteria bacterium
CCGCGTGCGCAAAGCCGTCGAGGCCCGCCGCCATGATGCTTTGCAAGTGCATCAGGATGGCGTTGGCGGCGAGGATGACCTCGCCCTGCTTCGCACCCAGCGCGGTGAAATAACCGAATGCGAACAACAGGCAGAGCGTGCGCACGAAGATATTGAAATTGGCCGTGAACAGCAGCATCAACGCGCTGCGCTCCAGCAGGCGGCCGCGATCGTAACTCGCGAACGCGCTGCCGATCTGCCGGCGCAGCAGGAAGACGCCGACGCCGACGGCCAGGTACTCGGCGATTACCGAAGCGACCGCCACGCCCTCGACGCCCCAGCCGAGGCCGAGCACGAACAACAGGTCGAGCAGCACGTTGGTGATATTGAGCACCAGCTGCAGCACGAAGGCCGCGCGCGTATCGTGCATACCGATGAATATGCCGCTGAACGCGTAGACGCAGAGCACCGCCGGAGCGCTCCAGATACGGATGTGCGCATAATCGGCGGCGAGGCCTTCGACCTCGGCGCTGCTGTCGAGCAGGAACAGCGCAAAGTCGACGATCGCCCCGCCCAGAACGATCGTCAGCAGGCCGAGGCCGATGGCGAGGATCAGGACCCGCAACAGCGTATCCGACAATCCCTGCCAGTCGCCGACGCCGAAATATCGGGCGACGAAACCGGTAGTACCCATGCGCAGGAATCCGAAGCCCCAGTAGAGAAAGCTGAAGATCAGCGCACCGAGCGCCACCGCGCCGATGAACTCCGGGCCCGGCAGGTGACCGACCACGGCGGTGTCGACCGCGCCGACCAGCGGCTCGGAGATATTGGACAGGATGATGGGCCCGGCGAGTATCCAGACCTTGCGGTGCGAAACCTCGAGCGCACCGGTGTGGCTAGTCATTTTCCCCTGGGACCTTCCACTGCACATGGTCGCTGTCTTCGGGTTCGCGAACATGCTCCGGCTTGGCCTGGTGTACGGACACGTAAAGCTGGTTGGAGGTTGCCTGGGTCGACGGCACGGCGACGAACGGCTTGCGTTTCTCGGGGCTGCCGACGCGTTGGCCGCGGGTCATGATCGCGAACGCGCAGAGCACGAGTTCGATCAGCGCGATATAGAAGAACAGCCCCTGGGGACCCATGATGCTCATCACCCGGCCGGCGATGATCGGCCCGGTGACCGCGCCGGCGCCGTAGGTAATCAGCAGCGCGCCGGCGACCTGGACGCGCTGGTCCGAACTCACATGGTCGTTGGCGGTAGCCGCCGACAGCGAGTAGAGCGTGAATACGAAGGCGCCGAGGAATGCCGCCCCGGCGAGGACCTGCGCAAAACCTTCCGCGAACAGCTGCCAGATCGCGGCCAGACCGACCACCAGCGGAATATAAACCAGCAACGGGCCGCGCCCGAGTCGGTCCGACAAGTGTCCGACCGGCCACTGCAGGATCAGCCCGCTCATCACCATTACCGCCATAAACGTCGCCAGTTGATGCTGGTCGAAGCCGATATTGGTCGCGAAAACCGAGCCCAGGCCGTTGATACTGGCGTTGACCAGCCCGCAGCAGAACACCCCGACGACGCCCAGCGGGGCGATACGGTAGAGTTCCCAGACGTGCATGCGCTCGGGTTTCGGCGGCGAAGGGGCCTTGGCGCGGGTCAACAGCACCGGCACCAGCGATAGCGAAAAGATGATCGATGCGAGGCTGAAGAGTTCGAAATCGGACGGATCGCCGACGGTCAGCAGGAAGTTGCCGGTACCGGCGGCGAAATAATTGGTAATCATGTAAATCGACAGGATCTTGCCGCGCGTCCTGTTGGTGGCGGTCTCGTTGAGCCAGCTTTCGGTAACGATAATCATGCCCGCCATGCAGAATCCGGCTACCAAACGAAACCCCATCCAGGCGACACCGTGCACGAAAATGGGGTGCATCAGGGCCGATACGGACATCAGCGACGCGAAGGCCGCGAACGAGCGAATATGCCCGACGCGGGTCACGACCCCGGCCGCGAACAGTCCACCGAGCAGCAAGCCGCTGAAATAGGAAGCGACGATCAAGCCGGTCAGATCGGACGAAAAGCCCTCGACCTGGGTGCGTACACCGAGCAGCGTGGCGAACAGCCCGTTGGCGAGCAGCAACAGACCATAGCTGAACAGGATCGCCCCGATAGTGAGCAGGGTTTTAATCAAGATTCGACAGCCCGGACGGATTTTTCGGCTGCCTACTCTATCTCAATAACGCACCGATATCACCTCTGGCCGCGGCAATCGAATATTCCGATCACGGCAATCGAATAACCTTTTCTTTTGACAAGTTATTACGCGCGCTTTAATCTTGCTCGATAACTCAATAGCGACGGATCGGAATTCCGGCAAAACGGCTTCATGCCGCGCTTCCGGGGCTTTTTGAAAACACCGTTTCGTCAAAAAATAAAGCACCACCCAAGAACCCTGAGGAGCGATGATGAAAGAAACTAGCAAACCCGGTTCGGAACTCAAGTTCCGGCACCTTACCCAGGCCGATCGCGATCTGGTCGACAAGATGGTCAAAGGCGGAAGCGGCCAGGTTACCCGGCGCGACGCACTCAAGCTGGCGATGGTAACCGGCGTTTCGCTGACCGTTGCCGAGCAATTGCTCACCGACGGCAAGGCCGTGCTCGCCGCGACCCCCAAGAAAGGCGGTTCGCTGCGCTTCGCGTCGAACCTGCACGGCCCGGACGACCAGCTGGACCCGATTTTACTCACCTCGACCATCGACTACACCCGCGCTCGCGCCACCTACAATAGCCTGTGCCAGATCGGCGAAGGCCTGGTACCGAATCCTGACCTCGCGGAATCCTTCGAACCCAACAGCAACGCCACCGAGTGGACCTTCAAGATCCGCAAGGGTGTGACTTTTCACGACGGCAAGAAATTGACCGCCGACGACGTGATCTACAGCATGAAGCGCCATCAGGGCGAGGATTCCAAGTCGGTCATCAAGTCGGTGCTCGCGTCGATTTCCGAGTGGAAGAAAGTCGGACCCTACGAGGTCAAGGCAATTCTGAGCTCACCGGATGCCGATCTGCCGATTCTGATGGGACTGTACCAGTCCAAGATAGTGCAAAGCGGCACTACCGGCGCCGGCATCGGCACCGGTCCCTTCGTGATGGAGTCCTTCGAGCCCGGGGTGAAGTCGGTGCACGTCAGGAACAATAACTATTTCCGCGACGGACCCAATCTCGACGGTATCGAGATCACCGCGATTACCGACCCGGTGGCGCGCGTCAACGCCCTGCTCGCCGGCGACATGCAGATCATCTCGCAGGTGGACCCCAAGGCATTCCGCCAGATCGAAAGCTCGAGCACGGGCAAGCTGCTATCGGTGCCCGCGGCGCTGCAAATGGGGATTTGCTGCCTGAAGAATACCGAACCCGGCAGTAACGACGATTTCGTCCTCGGCATGAAGTACATCCAGGACCGCGAGCGCATCGTCAAGCGGGTGCTGAAGGGCAAGGGCCAGCTCGGCAACGACACCCCGATCTCGCCCGCCCATGGCGCCGACTTCTGCAGCGAGCTGCCGCAGCGCCCTTACGATCCGGACAAGGCCAAGTATCATTTCAACAAGTCGGGTTACAAGTCCGCCGAACTCTTCGTCGCGCCGGTCATGTCGGGAATCGAGGACGCCTGCCTGCTGGCCCAGGCCAACTGCGCCAAGATCGGCTTCGATCTGCAATTGAAGCGCGTTCCGACCGACGGCTATTGGGGCGCGGTATGGATGAAGGAGCCGGTCAACGTGGTCTCCTGGAACATGCGTCCGACCGCCAACTCGCAGCTCGCGATCCAGTTCGCGCCGGGCGCCGCGTGGAACGACACCTACTGGGACAACCCGAAGATGGGCGAATTGCTGGAGATGGCACGCTCGGAAACCGATCCGACCAGACGCCACAAGCTGTATTGCGAGATGCAGACCCTGGTACACGAGGGCAGCGGCATGGTGATCCCCGCGTTTTCGAATGTAAACGACGGCACCGCCAACAATGTCATGGGTGTACCGAAGGTTCCGACCGGACAAGTGGGCGGATCTGAATGGCCCGAGTACGTCTGGCTGGCATAACCCGCGAAACGCCCATTAGTCGCATGGGGCCTGTATGATCTTTTGTTATACAGGCCCCGTCTTTTTTCAGCCGTCAGAATAATAAACCCGGCAGGGATCTCGCCCGAGTCTTCGCCGTGGCGGTCAAAATGACAGGGGGATTGTGAACCATGATGATGCGAATGGTCTGGCAGCGGATCGGAATCGGCCTCGCCACCCTGTGGGTCGTGTCCGTAATCGTATTTATCGCGACCAGCTGGCTGCCCGGGGACGTCGCCTCGATCATCCTTGGGCAATCCGCGACACCCGAAACCCTGGCCGCACTGCGCAAGGAACTGGGTACCGACCAGCCACTCTACATCCAGTACTTCCTCTGGCTCGGCGACATGACCACCGGCGACCTCGGCACGTCCAAGGCCGGCGGTGCGGCGATCTCCGACCTGATCGGCGGCCGGCTCGGTAATACGCTGATGATGGCGGGTTTCGTCGCCGCGATTTCGATCCCGATTTCGATCGCGCTCGGCCTGTGGGCCGCGATGCATCCCGGAACCTGGCTCGACCGCATCGTCACCTTCGGCACGCTGGCGACGATTTCGGTGCCCGAGTTTTTCATCGCCACGATCGCGGTGCTGATCCTGGCGGTACATTTTCACCTGCTGCCTTCGACCGCCTATATGACCGGTGACGAATCTCTCGGTCAATTGCTCAGATCGCTGGCAATGCCGATCATCACACTGGTCATCGTCGTCTCGGCGCAGATGATTCGCATGACCCGCGCCGGCATTCTCAACGTCATGAGCTCGCCCTATATCGAAATGGCGATCCTGAAAGGCGTTCCGCGCCGGCGCATCATCCTGCGCCACGCCTTCTACAATGCGATCGGACCGATCGTCAACGTCATCGCCCTGAATCTCGCCTACCTGGTCAGCGGCGTGGTCATCGTCGAGACGATCTTTTCCTATCCCGGTCTCGCCAAGCTCATGATCGACGGCGTACAGACGCGCGACCTGCCGCTGGTGCAGGCTTGCGCGATGATCTTCTGCGCCACCTACGTGGTGCTGATCCTGATGGCCGATATCGGCTCGATTCTCTCCAATCCGCGGCTGCGCAATCCGAAGTAGCGTAGAAGGTAGCGACCATGATCGAACAAGTAGCAAAAGACAAAGAACAGGAAGTCATCGAAAAACTGGATTCCTTCGCCGAGCTGCCGGATGCGCCGCCGAAACGCAAGCTCAAGCTCTCCTGGGTCGGCAAGGTCTCGGTCGCCGTGGTCGTCTTCTGGCTGGTGATCTGCGTGATCGGCCCGAGCATCGCGCCGTTCCACGAGATGGACATGGAGGGCGACGACAGTTTCCTCGACGCCTACTCGGGCGAATACGGGACTTTTTACCTCGGCACCGATTACCTCGGGCGCGATACCCTTTCGCGCATCCTGTTCGGCGCGCGCAATACGCTCGGCATCTCGCTGGCCTCGACCCTGCTGGCCTACCTGATGGGCATCACGCTGGGTATCCTGGCGGCGGTCAAGGGAGGCTGGATCGACATGGCGATCAGCCGCGTCAACGACGCGATCCTGGCCCTGCCTTCGATCATGCTGGGGCTGATCGTGATCGCCGGAGCGCCGAAGGAATGGCCCACCATACCCCTGTTGATCGGAATCGCCTCGGTGATCTACGCCACCAGTGTGTTCCGCATCTCGCGCGCGCTCGGGCAGGACATCATGGTGCAGGATTACGTCGAGGCCGCGCAGGCCCGCGGCGAAGGCATCTGGTGGATCATCAAGTCCGAGGTGCTTCCCAACGCGGCGATGCCGCTGGCGACCGATTTCGGCCTGCGCCTGGTATTCGTGGTGCTGTTCATCTCCAGCCTCTCGTTTCTCGGCCTCGGAGTGCAGCCGCCGGCCTCCGACTGGGGTGCCATGGTGCGCGAAAACCTGGCCGGTCTGACCTATGGTTCCTGGGCCTCGATCTGGCCGGCATTGGCGATCGCCTCCTTCACGATCGCCGTCAACCTGATCGTCGACGACGTTTCCGCCAAGTCCGGCGGCAGCCTCGCGAAGAAAATGGTGTAGCCCATGGAAAAAGAAAAATTATTCGAGGTCAAGGACCTGCGCATCAGTGCCCGCAACGACGACGGCGAGGAAGTCAAGATCGTCAGGGGCGTCAGCTTCGATATTCACGCGGGTGAAGTCGTGGCGCTGATCGGTGAATCCGGCTCCGGCAAGACGACGATTTCGCTGGCGACGCTGGCCTACACCAAGCCGGGGCTTTTTTTCGCCGGCGGCGAGTGCCGGCTGCGCGGTAACGACGTGCTGACGATGTCGCCGATGAAGCAACGCGACCTGCGCGGCGGCAACGTCGCCTATCTCGCGCAGAGTGCCGCCGCCACCTTCAACCCCGCGATCACGATCAACGAGCAGGTCACCGAGGCCGCGGTACTGCACGGGCGTCTGACCCAGGAACAGGCCGACCAGCGCGCGATCGAGCTGTATCACGCGCTGGAGCTACCCGACGCCGACCGTATCGGTCGCCGCTATCCGCACCAGGTCTCTGGCGGCCAGCTGCAGCGCCTGATGGCGGCGATGGCGCTGTGCGGCAAGCCCGACCTGATGGTGCTCGACGAGCCGACCACGGCACTCGACGTAACCACGCAGATCGAGGTGCTCAAGGCGTTCAAGAAAGTCATCATCGAAGAGAATTCGGCCGCCGTCTACGTGACCCACGATCTCGCGGTCGTCGCCCAGGTCGCCGACCACATCGTGGTGCTCTACGGCGGCGAAATCATGGAACAGGGTTCCGCCGACCAGATCATCAACAATCCGCGGCACGCCTACACCAGGCGCCTGATGGACGCGGTTCGGCCCAAGCCCGCCGCCGGCCAGGGCGTGGAAGTGACCGGCGATCACCACCGCGATATCGACAACCTCGAAGTGCGCAACCTGACCGCGGGTTACGGCGGCATAGTCAACGGGGAACCCGCGATTCCGATTCTCAAGGACATCAACGTCAGCGTCAGGAACGGCCATGTGGTCGGCGTGATCGGCGAGTCCGGTTGCGGCAAGTCGACGCTGGCGCGCGTCATGGCTGGCATGCTGCAGCCGGCGCGCGGTGATATCATTCTCGACGGCAAGAAACTCGAGGGCTCGCTCAAGCACCGCAAGCTCGAGGAATTGCAGAAAGTCCAGTTCGTGTTCCAGATGGCCGACACGGCACTGAACCCGAAACAGTTGATCGGCAATATCATCGGCCGGCCGCTCGAGTTCTACCACGGCCTCAAGGGCAAGAAAAAACATGCCAAAGTTTCGGAAATCCTGGAACTGGTGGAATTACCGCCCGATTTCTCCAGCCGCTACCCGATGGAATTGTCCGGCGGGCAAAAACAGCGCATCAACCTCGCGCGCGCACTGGCGGCAATACCCGAGGTCATGCTCTGCGACGAGGTCACCTCGGCGCTCGACAGCATCGTCGGCGCCAATGTCATCAGGTTGCTGACCAAGCTGCGCGACGAGACCGGCGTGTCCTTCGTCTTCATCAGTCACGACCTGTCGACGGTATCCTCCTTCGCAGACGAAATCGTCGTGCTTTACGCGGGCCGCGTGGTCGAGCAGGGGCCCACCGACGAGGTGCTGGAGCCGCCCTTCCATCCCTATACGCGGCTGTTGATCAGCTCGGTGCCGGAAATGCGCATCGGCTGGCTCGAGGACACCATGAAACGGCGGGAAATGGCGGTCGGCATCGCCCGCGGCGTGGAAATCACCGCGGTCGGCTGCCCGTTCTACAATCGCTGCCCGCTGGCGATCGACGGCACCTGCGAAATCAAGGCGCCGCCGGTTATCGAACTCGACAACGGCCACCAGATAGCCTGTCACCTGACCCTCGAGCAATTGAACGAGGCCGAGGCCGAGGCACAGAAAATTTTGCTGGGCTACGAGCAACTGGGCACCGAAGACCCGCAGGTCCACGTTCCCTGAGACCACGGATAACGATAAAATGAGCGCCTATCCCCACCTGTCGAACATGGGAATCAACCACCCGGAAGAGATCAGCAAGTTCGCCGTTTTCACGGTCGGCAATACCGATATCCTGCAAATAACCTACGATCGCAAGAAGGGATCGTTGCTCGCGGAAAGCCGGCGTTACCGGTTTCCGCAGGTCAAGAAGACGGTAATGGTCGACGGCGGCACGGACAAGGCCCAGTCCGTGTTCGAGAGTACGGCGGCATTTCGCGACGCGCTGCACGAACTCGAACAGTTGAAACTGGCCCGCGAACAGGGCAGGAATAAAAAGGACGCCATCCTCGAAGAGATCCGCATGCTCGAAGAGGAAATCGCCTGGCGTCTCGAATACATCAAGTCGCTAACCGAAAAACTCTAGTTCCGCGACGGTTTTTCCTCGTCGGCTTCGTCGAGATCGAAACTCGTCTCTTCGCTCCAGTATTGCTGTACCGAGTCGATCGCCGAGCCCGACGGATGCACGGCCGTGGTGTGACTCGGCCCCTGGCGCTCGCGCGGCACGGGCGCGCTGGCCAGCATGCGATAAATCGCGAACAGCGCGGTCAACGCATGCACCGAGGCGATTGCCCAGAACAGCGCCTGGTTGCCGAAAGTATCCATGATCAGCGCGAAACCCAGCGGCCCGGACACCGCGCCGAGGCCGCCGACCAGCACCATCGCGCCGCTCGCGGCGATCATTTGCTCGGGTTCGAGGTGGTCGTTGGTATAGGCGATGCAGATCGAGTAGAGCGGAAACGCGAGCCCGCCGAACAGGCCCACCGCGGTGAACAGCGCGAGATTCGAGATTTGCGCCGCGGGAATGCACAGCAGCGCGGCGATCGAGGTCAATACCGAAGTCGCGGTCAGTACCAGGCGGCGATCGAAATAATCCGACAGCGCCCCGATCGGTCCCTGCAACAGGATCGTGCCGATGACCGCGGCGGTCATGAAATAGGAAATTTCGCGAATCCCGAGACCGAGCCGTTGCGCGTAGACTGGCCCGAGCGCGAAAAAGGTGGCGGTCACCAGGCCGACCGCGAACAGGCTAACGATCCCGAGCGGCGTCAGCCGGTACAGGGCCGGCAGACTGATGCGCACCGCGTCGTGGAAGCGCGGCGGCGAGCCGGCGGATAACAGCAGCGGCACTACCGCGATCGAAATCAGTACCGAAACCATGATGAATAGCTGGAAATCGCGCGGTTCCGCGAGGTTCAGCATCAACTGGCCGATGCCGATGCCGACATAGGTGACGACCATGTACAGCGACAGCAGGCGGCCGCGGGATTCATTGGTCGCGCGATCGTTGAGCCAGCTCTCGGCGACGATGTAAATCCCCGCGAAGCAAAATCCGCTGACCAGGCGCATCGCGATCCACACCGGTACCGTAATGAATAACGCGTGCACCAGGATGGCCGCCGATGCCAGTGCGGCGAGCGCGGCGAATACGCGGATGTGCCCTACCCGCGCGGTAATCTTCGGCACCAGCACCGAGCCGAGCAGGAAACCGAGGTAAAACGCCGACATGATCAGGCCGGTCAAGGTTGCGCTGAATCCCTCGAGGTCGGCGCGCACCGGCAACAGCGTGCCCTGCAGACCGTCGCCCAGCATCAGGATGCCGAAACCGAGCAGGATTGCCCAGGACGAGGCCAGGGCGGCACGTAAACTGGTGGGTCTGCGTGTCATGTAAACGATTCCTCGCGGAGGTCCGCACGGGATTCAGATGGGAATTCCCTGGCCTTGCAGCAGATGATGGCAATCATTTCTCGCCATGGCCAGCGTAAATTCCCCCGGGTAGAGGCAATACTCGAGCCACAGGCCGTCGATCAGCGCGATCAATTGCCGTGCGAGGCTGCCGCTGTCGATACTTATGCCCTGCCCGGCGGCAAGTTCGCGCAGGGCTTTCTCGACACGCGACTTGTAAACCGCGTAGCGCTCCCGATGCAACGCCTGTAAACCGCGATTGGTCGCCACTTCCCCCCAGACCGTCAGCCAGGCGCGCAGATTGCCGGCATCGAATTCGGTCTCGTCGAAGTTGCTGTCGATCACCTGGTTCAACACGCCGAGCGGACTGTCGTCGGCCGATGCCCGTACCAGGTGTTCGGTCATCGTATCGTAGATCTGCACCAGCAAGTCTTCCTTGGTTTTGAAATGATGGTTGATCAAACCACGCGAAACCCCGGCCTCGCCGCAGATCCGGTCGATCGTAAACGCCGACATGCCGCCCTCGCCGAGACAGGCGATTCCGGCCTCGATCAGTTCCCGGCGGCGTTGCTGCGCGGTCTTGCGCCTGTAGGCGGCGGTTTTCGGTTGTTCCCGCATCGTGATACCCGGTGCTGATTTCATCGAAATCGATTGCACCAGCATAATCCTTATTGTACGATCGTTCAACAAGAAACTCTGATCAGGGCCGAGCGATGCCGAGGAATCCCCGTTACGACATTCTTTTCGAACCGCTCCGTATCGGCCCGGTTGTCGCGCCCAATCGTTTTTATCAAACCCCGCACGCGACCGGCATGGGACGGATGATGCCGAATGCCTCGGCGACGCTGCGCGGTATCAAGGCCGAGGGCGGCTGGGGCGTGGTCTGCACCGAGTATTGCTCGATTCATCCGAGCGCCGACGAAACCCCTTATGCTTACCTGAGCCTGTGGGACGAAGAGGACGCCGAACAGCTGGCGCCGACCGCCGAGGCGATCCACCGGCACGGCTCGCTCGCCGGAATCGAACTCTGGCACGGCGGCTTCCACTGCAACAACCGCGGCACGCGCGAAATCGCGCTGGCGCCCTCGGCGGTATCGGCCGAATTCATTTACCCGGCACAGGTCCGCGAAATGGATCTCGGCGATATCGCCGATTTTCGTCGCTGGCATCGCGAGGCCGCGCTGCGCGCCGCCGCCGCGGGTTTCGATATCGTTTACGTCTACGCGGGACACGATTATCTGCCCTTCCAGTTCCTGTCGCCGCGCGTCAACCGGCGCACCGATGCCTACGGCGGCAAGCTCGAAAACCGCGCGCGCCTGCTGCGCGAGCTGATCGAAGACACCCGCGAGGCTATCGGCGACCGCTGCGCGGTCGCGGTGCGGCTGGCGATCGACGAATTGCACGGCGAGGACGGCATTACCTGCGACGGCGACGGCCGCGGGGTCGTCGAAATGCTCGGCGAGCTGCCGGACCTCTGGGATGTCGCGCTCGGCGGCGGCCTGGGCAACGATTCCTGCAGTTCGCGCTTCTCCGCCGAGGGTTACCAGGAGCGATATACCGGCCTGGTCAAGTCGTTGACCTCGAAACCGGTGGTCAGCACCGGCCGCTTTACCTCGCCCGACACCATGGCCGGGCAGATTCGCCGCGGCGTGCAGGATTTTATCGGCGCCGCGAGGCCGTCGATCGCCGACCCGTTCCTGCCGGCCAAGATCGACGCCGGTCGCGAAGACGAAATCCGCGAGTGTATCGGCTGCAATATCTGCCGTTCGGCGAATAACGAGGGTGCGCCGCTGCGCTGCACGCAAAACCCGACCATGGGCGAAGAATGGCGCCGCGGCTGGCACCCGGAAATCGTCCCCGCGACCGACCGTTCGCAATCCCTGCTGATAGTCGGCGGCGGACCGGCGGGACTCGAGGCGGCGCTGACCCTGGCTCGCCGCGGTCACCGGGTGACGCTGGCCGAGGCCGGCGGCGAACTCGGCGGAAGAGTGCTTCGCGAGGCCAGCCTGCCGGGCCTGCAAAACTGGATCCGTGTCCGCGATTACCGCGCCGGCATGCTGTCGGCGATGGAAAACGTCGATATTTATCCGCACAGCCGGCTCGACGCCGCGGATATCGCCGGGTTCGGCGCCGACCACGTGGTTATCGCCTGCGGCAGTAGCTGGCGGCGCGACGGCCTCGGCCATCACCGGCGGCGTCCCCTGCCCCCGGGCGACGTGGACATTGTATTTACTCCGGACGACCTGTTCGCCGGCGCCGAACCCGGCGGCGACGTGCTGATTTACGACGACGACCACTATTTCATGGCCGGCGCGCTGGCCGAGCAATTGCTGCAGGCGGGCCACCGGGTTCGCTATTTGACCCCGGCGGCGACGATTTCGAGCTGGAGCGCGATGACCGACGAGCAGGATTTCATCGTCCGGCGCTTGCTGTCACTGGGTATCGAAACCGTTTTTACACGAGTAGCCGAGGCGATCGAGCCGGGCCGGATGATCACTCGCGGCATTTATGACGACGAGACCGGGGTCCACGAGTTCGACAGCCTGTTGCTGGTCACCAGCCGCGCGCCGGGTGACGGGTTGTTCCATCGGCTCGAATCCGGCACGGCGACACGCATCGGCGACTGTCTGCTGCCGTCGAGCATCGCCGATGCGGTTTATTCCGGCCACCGCTTCGCGCGCGAATTCGGCGAGGATCCCGCCCGCCTGCAGCCGAAACGCGAGCGCAGCCGCCTGCTGCCCCTTTCATCACGCGAGGAGATATCCCCATGACCGCAACCCGCCGCCGCAGGGCCGCCCGTAAACCCCGCGCTTCCGGAGCGCTCTCGCAACCCGCGTGGAAGACGCTGCGTTACCGCCACGCGCCGTTCGAGTTGCTGAGCAGCGAGGCGATCGAAAGCATTCACGAGGCGGCGCTGGAAATTCTCCGCGATACCGGCATGCTGGTGCTCTCGGCCGACGCCCGCCGGCGCTTCGCCGGCGCCGGTTGCGCGGTCGACGACGAATCGCAACTGGTGCGCTTCGACAGCGCGATGCTCGACGAACTCATCGCCGGCGCGCCTTCGAGTTTCGGCCTGCGCGCGCGCAACCCGGAAAAAAACCTCAAAATCGGCGACGGCCACGCCGTGTTTACCTCGGTCGGCGGACCGGCCTACGTGATGGATATGGACCAGGGCCGGCGCACGGGCAGCTACGACGAAATGTGCGATTTCATTCGCCTGGTGCAAAGCCTCGATATCCTGCACCAGGAGGGCGGCGGCGGTTTCGAAGCCATGGACCTGCCCGCCGCGAGCCGGCATCTCGACCTGTTTTACGCCGAGTGCACGCTGCTCGACAAAAACTGGATTCCGTGGACCATGGGCCGCGAACAGGCGCTCGACGCGATCGAGATGGCGATGATCAGTCTCGGCTCTACCCGCGAGGAGCTGATTGCGTCCCCGGCGCTGTGCGGGATCATCAATACCAATACGCCGCTGCAACTCGATATCCCGATGGCCGAGGGCCTGATCGCGATGGCCGAGCACGGCCAGGCGGTGGCGGTTACGCCGTTCACGTTATCGGGCGCGATGGCGCCGGTAACCCTGGCCGGCGCGCTGGCGCTGCAGCATGCCGAGGCGATGGCCGGCATCGCGCTGACGCAAATCGTCCGCCCCGGCGCGCCGGTGCTGTACGGGGGATTTACCTCGAACGTCGATATGAAAACCGGCTCGCCGGCTTTCGGCACGCCCGAATACCTGCAGGCTGCGCAGGCTTCGGGACAGCTTGCGCGACGTCTCGGCGTACCGCTGCGCTCGAGCAACGTCAACGCGGCCAATTGCCCGGACGCCCAGGCCGCCTACGAGAGTTGCCTGTCGATCTGGGGCGCGATTTCCGCGCAGGCGAGCATGATCAAGCACGCCGCCGGCTGGCTGCACGGCGGCCTGACCGCGTCGCTGGAAAAGCTGATCATCGATGCCGAGGTGCTGCAGATGGTCGCCGCGAGCCTGGAACCTTTCGAGGTCAACCGCGAAACCCTGGCGCTGGACGCGATACGCGAGGTCGGTCCGGGCGGCCACTTCTTCGGCAGCCAGCACACCATGGAACGCTACCAGACCGCGTTCTACGCACCGCTGCTGTCCGACTGGAGCAACTACGAAACCTGGCTCGAATCCGGGTCGATCGATACCGAGCAGCGCGCCAACCGGATCTGGAAGCAATTGCTCGCCGAATACGAGCAACCGCCGATCGATCCCGCTACCGACGAAGCCCTGAAGGATTATCTCGCGCGGCGCAAGCGCGAAATCGGCTGAACCGCGATATCGTCCGACGGCAGGATCGCCGATGCGTCGGACTAACGCGGCGCGACCAGGCCGGGAATAAAAAAAGGCTCCTTGCGGAGCCTTTTTCGTCTGCTTTCGGCGCTTAGGGCACCCAGGGACGCCAGACGTCCTGGTTGGCTTCCATCCACTCGTCGACCACTTCGTCGAGATCGCGCTTCTTGACATCGATCTCGTAGATCATGCCGGCCTGCATCTCGTTGGTCAGGTTGAAGTTTTGCAGCAGCTTGACCGCGTCCGGATGGTCCGTGAGCATGCTCGGATTGCCGTGAAAGTGAGTCACGTCCTGGGCCCAGTTGGTAGCCGGCCACTTGGCTTCGTCGTAGGGCGGCAGCTCGATTTCGACCAGGTCAAGCTCGGCGTGAATCCAGTGCGGTGCCCAGGCATAGGCGACGAAAGGCTCGCCGCGCTTGTACTTGGCGCGCAGTTCCGCCCAGTGCGCGGTTTCCGATCCGAGCGCCTGGGCGTGAAAATCGACGCCGAGCATATCCAGGCGCTTCTGGTCTTCACACAGCCAGGCCGCGACCGGACAGCCGATCAGGTTGCCGCGATCGCCCGACTCGAGACTCTTGAACAATTGCTTGTACTTGTTCAGGTCCTTGTAAGACTTGAGGCCCGGCGCCGAGGCCGGGATGCCGCGGGAAGCGTCGCCCTCGATCACGTAGCGCGGTACGAAGTAACCGCTCACGCCGACGATGCCGGTTTCGCCGAGATAGGCAACCGAGCCGTCGCCGCCGAATCTCTTGATGTACTTGTCGCCGGCAGGGTTGTAGGAAGGCCAGGATTCGCAGGCAAAATCCAGGTCGCCGGAACGCGTACCCTCGAAAACGCCGGGACCCGAGGGCATGGTTACGGTCTTGATCTTGTAACCCATTTCGTTTTCGAGAATGTACTCCGCGACACGGCAGGTCACGACGCCGCCGGTCCAGTCCGGATCCGGTGCGGTCAGGCGACCGCCGGCGTGGGCCGAGGGCAGTGAGCCGAGGCCGAAAGCCAGGATCGCGCAGGCCAGCGCCGATTTGAATTTGAACGACATGTCAGGTATCTCCTCTCTTCGTATTGCTATTATTCGGTTCCACCGGGGCCCGGCGGAATCGCTTGATCATACTTCTACAACCGGCGCTTGTCGAGGCCGGCAACGGGCTGCTCAAAGCATTCCCATCGCCTCGCGCTGGCTCCTCGTCCAGGCCTGCGAAAGCCGATCGAGAATGATCGCCAGCAGCACGACGCCGAGACCGGCTTCGAGAGAAACCCCGATGCTGGCACGGTTCATGCCGTCGAACACCTGCAGGCCGAGACCCTGCCCGCCGATCAGCGGCGTGACCACTTCCATGGCCAGCGCCATCATGATGCCCTGGTTGATGCCGACCATGATCGCCGGCACCGCCATCGGAATCTTTATCTTGGTCAGGGTCTGCACCAGGTTGGCGCCGAACGAGTTCGACACCTCGTTGATTTCGCTCGGCAACTCGCGGATACCGAGCGTGGTGCAACGCACCAGCGGCGGCAGGGCGTAGATCACGGTGGCGATGACTGACGGCACCTGGCCCGCGCCGAACAGCATGATGACCGGCACCAGGTAGACGAATACCGGCATGGTTTGCATCGTATCGAGCACCGGACGGATCAGCGTGTCGGCAGTCTTGTTGTTAGCCGCCAGGATTCCCAGGGGCACGCCGATCAGGAAACAGATCATCACCGACACGATGACCGTGGTCAGCGTGATCATGCCGAAACTCCAAAGGTCGGTGGCACCGATGAACAGGAAACCGATCGCGGTCGCGATCGCCAGGCCCCGGCCGCTCAGCAGCCATGCGCCGACGGTAAACACGCCCGCGGTATACCACCAGGGCAAACCCTTGAGAAACACGTTGAGCGGGTTGATCAGTCCGTAAAACAGGACCTCCTTGATGCTCTGGGTGATCGCGTAAAACAGTTTGTCGGTGACCAGCTGGTCCATGTACTGGTTGACCGGGGTGCGAAATCGATACTCCCAGGCACGCGGGAATTTGCCGTAGAGATCGGTGTAAGCCTCGAGCAGCATCATCACCCCGATCAGTACCAGGCTCGCGATCAGAAAGCTGCGCGCCAGCATGATTTCCCTGAGCCGCGCCGCGCGGTCTTCGTCGATGAGCGCGACCAGCCGGCAAACCGGAACGGTTATCGCCAGGGCGAGCAGATTTCCGGCCGCGGCGAATTGCCGCCAGATCCAGTCGATGCCGATCTCCAGGTAGAGAATCGGCCGATACCTGTCGAAACGCTGCGGGAACAGGCGAAATTCGTGGTCGTACTGGCTGGCGCTGACGTGTTCGATGTGCCCCATCGCATAGGTCACCCGGTCGAGAATGATCGCCATCAGCACGATCGCGAGTCCCCCTTCCAGTGCCTTGCCGACGTTGAGCCGCACCAGGCCCTGGTAGACGATGTCGCCGAGGCCGGGGGAACCGATGAAGGTCGCCAGTACCACCAGCGCCAGGGCCATCATTACGGTCTGGTTCATACCCAGCTTGATCGACGGCATCGCCAGCGGCAGCTTTACCTTGACCAGCGCCTGCATCCGCGTCGCGCCGAACGATCTGGCCGCCTCGTCGATGCCGGCCGGTACCTGGCGAATGCCGAGATTGGTCAGCCGCACGATCGGCGGCAGCGCGTAGATAACCGTCGCCAGGATCGCGCCGGGCGCGCCGATACCGAACAGGTAAAAGGCCGGTATCAGGTAGACGAAAGCCGGCAGCGTCTGCATGGTGTCGAGAATCGGCTTGGTCACCGCCTCGACGTGGTCGTTTTGCGACGCGGCGATCCCCATCAGCACCCCGATGACGATCGAAATCAGGATGGAAATGCTCATCAGGCCGAGGGTTTCCATCGATTCGTCCCAGAAATCGAGCACCAGCCAGGAACTGACCGCGATGATCGCGAGCAGGCCGAGACGCAGGCCGCCGTAAGCGAAAGCGGGCAGCACCAGGATCACGAATACGATCTGCCACTGGGTGAAGACCAGGAAGTCGACCAGCCCCTCGTAGCACCAGGTGACGCCGGCGGCAACGGCGCGCGTGGCCGGCTGGATGTAGGGGCGGATCCATTCGTCGAAGACGTCGACTTTTTCGGCAAAGCGGAAGGCGCCGCTCCAGTCCTCGGGAAACACCGTTTGCCCGCCGTGCAGAATCCACACCACCGCCGACACCAGCAGCAGGCCCGCGGCCACGATCCAGCCGCGTTTTGCGCGCCACAGGCTTTCGAGCCAGCCGGGTTCCGCCTGGCTTTCGATCACCGCACCCATACCCCCCCTCAAGAGATGATTTCGGCCAAGCTTAGCGTCGATACGGCATGCCTGCAACAATCGGAGACGTCGGTTTACAGCGCTTTCGGGTTCGGGCTAAGATAGTTCGTGGCGACGCACAATAACGAGTATTAAAATGTCCGATTCCCCGAAGATCGTCTGTAACAACATCTGGAAAATATTCGGCACTTATCCGGAACGGACGCTGCAAGGCATCGACCGCTCCCTGTCGCGCGCCGAGGTGCAGGAGCAGACCGGGCACGTGATCGCGGTCAAGGACGTATCCTTCGAAATCAGGAAAGGCGAAACCTTCGTCGTCATGGGCCTGTCGGGCAGCGGCAAGTCGACGCTGGTACGTTGTATCTCGCGGTTGATCGAACCGACCGCCGGGCAAATGATCATCGACGGCGAAGACATCATGAAATACAACGAGGCCCAGCTGACCGAGCTGCGCCGCTTCCGCATGAGCATGGTATTCCAGCACTTCGGCCTGTTTCCGCACCGCCGCGTGATCGACAACATTTCCTTCGGTCTCGAAATCCGCGGCATGGACAAGAAGCAGCGCCGCGCCAGGGCAATGGAAGTACTCGAAAAAGTCGGCCTGCACGGCTGGGCCGATCATTACCCGCGCGAGCTGTCGGGAGGCATGCAACAGCGCGTCGGCCTGGCGCGGGCGATGGCCGTGGATCCCGAAATCCTGATGTTCGACGAACCCTTCAGCGCGCTGGACCCGCTGATTCGGCGCGAAATGCAGGATGAACTGCTGAATATCCAGGCCGAGGTCCAAAAGACGATGATCTTCATCACTCACGATTTCCTCGAGGCGATCAAGATGGGCGATCACATTGCGATCATGAAAGACGGCGAGATTTCACAGATCGGCACCCCCGAGGAAATCGTCGCCAACCCGGCCGACGGCTACGTGCGCGAGTTCACCGAGGACGTGCCGCGCTACAAGGTGCTCAGCGTCGGCAAGATCATGCGCGAACCCTCGCCGGCGGTGAATAGCGACGGCGCCTGCTGCACGGTCGGCGCCAAGCTTGATTCGCTGATCGACCTGGCGGTGGCCACCGAGGGTCCGCTCGGCGTACTCGACGACCACGGCAAGCTCGTCGGCGAAATCGACCAGGCGATGATCCTCAAGGCCATGGACAGCCGTTCCTGAGCGAGGACCCGCGGGTCCGGACCGCCCGGCGCAGGCTATGCGAAGACCGAGATTCTGCCGTTCGCATCGATCGACAGCCGGCAGCCGCTGACGATCCCCTGCATCTGCTCGAACGGCAATTCGACTACCGGAACCGATAAACCGTAGAGCCGGTTGGCGACCAGCGCGCCGATGCCGATATTGACATCGCTCAGGCCGAGCACCAGGGCTTTCGGCCCGCTGCCCCGGCGCAGCGATTCGGCGATGCCCGCCGGTGTACCGGCCGACCCGCGGCTCGCGGGGATGAGCAGTATCGTACCGCCGACCTGTCGACCGTGCTGCGGGTGGTGCGGATCGATGATTTCACCGCGAACCGGGTCGAAGCCGCCCCAGAAGGAGAGCGCTTCGTCGAGCCGCAGCACCGGACCCTCGGCGCTGCCCGGAACCAGCACCCTCGCCTGCCACTCTAATCCCGCGCTGTTCATGCCTCTCCCCAGCGTTCGAGCACGACTTTCCCGTGGACCCCGGATTCGACGCATTCGGCGAGACTGCCGATCACGGCTTTCACCGGCAGCATGCCCGGCGCGTAATAAGCCCACTTGGCGGAATTGGTCATGATCTTGCCGCGCAAGCCGTTGACGGCCGGAGAAAAATACGTGCAGGTATCGGTGACGATCCTGAAACCCGCTTCGCGAAGCGGTTCGATCCATCCCCGCGCCTCGGCCTGGTCGCGGACGTGGCGGCTTGTGGTCAGGTAACAGGCCAATTGCGGATGCAGGCCGCGGCCGGCGAGCAGCCTTACCAAGTGCTCGAACTCGGTGAGCGAAAAATGCGGCGTGCCGAGCGCGATGCCCGCGAGGCGCTCGTCGCTGTCCCCGCCGAGTTCGTCGCGCGCCCGGCGCAGATCCTCGATACCGGGCGCAATGCCCGATTCGATGCGCCCGCCCCGGCAGGCCTGCTCGAGGGACCCGGCTTCCGGGGTGATGCCGACCGCGTGAAACAGCGGCACGCTGCCCGAGGAACTGCCCGCGGCACTGATCGCCTTGAGATCGTCCTCGTTACAGCTCGCGGGCAAACCGACGATCGCCGGCACCCGGTTACCGCATTCCCGCCCGAGTAGATGGCCGAGCAGGTGGTAAAAAAGATCGTTGTCGAGCAATGCGGTCGGTATCGCGTCGAGGTCGACCAGCAGGCTCGCCGCGCGCGCCTCGTCGCGATGCAGTTTACTGTAGGGCACGCGCCCGGTAATCGCGGCGCAGACATCGAGAAAATCGCCGTATTTATTGGTACGCGCGCCGATCACCGAGTTGTAGAAACTGACCGCGTTGGATTCGGAACCGACGATATGGTCGCCGAGCGCGGGCCGGTCCGGCAACTGGTAGGGCGCACAGGTCCAGACCGGCTTGCAGCCGAGCCTGACATAAGCCTGCATCAAGCGACGCGCCTCGTTCATTTCGAGGCTGGCCCCGGGATCGCGCAAACTCGGATCTTCGAGCGAGACGAGGCCGTTGTTGGTCCACGCGGGCACCGCCAGACCGGCGCCCTGCTCGAGCATGAAGTTG
>JASFKL010000023.1:0-19824 GCA_050118655.1 Gammaproteobacteria bacterium
ACCATCGGCTTGCGCTATGCCATCAACTACGTACAACGTTTCGGGTTCGAGCGCGAAAACCTGCCCTACGATCTGTCGATGGCGCTCGGCAGCGGTACCTTTTCGCCGTTGCAGATGGCGCGCGCGTTCGCGGTGTTTTCCAACGGCGGTTACCTGATCGATCCTTATTTAATCGATCACGTCGAGGCCGGCAACGGCGACCTGCTCTACCAGCACCAGCCGCTGACCGTTTGCCAGGGTTGCGAGGAAGAAGACCTGGCCGCGCTCGAGGCCGCCGAGGCGGAAGCGGCACGGCAGGAGGAAGAAGCGCCCGGCGAACCGCCGGCCGCCGACGCCGGGCCCGAGGAAGCGCCGGCCAACGAGCAGGCCACCGAGGAACCCGCGGTTCAGGAGCCGACAGCCGAAGAACAGCCGGCGGCAGAGGGCGAGGAGCCCGACCCGATGCTCGACCGGGGGTCGGTGACACTCGAACCCGTCGACCTCGGCCCGCTCGAGGGTATCGGCGGACCCGCGCCCGAGGACACGGTCGGTTCGGGGAAATACGCGCCGCGGGTCATCTCCGCGCAAAACGCTTACATCATGCGTTCGATGATGCGCGAGGTCGTGCAGCGCGGTACCGCGGTGCGCGCCAAGGCGCTGGGGCGCTCCGACATCGCTGGCAAGACCGGTACCACCAACGACCAGGTCGACGCCTGGTTCAGCGGCTACAACGACCAGGTCGTGACCACGAGCTGGGTCGGCTTCGACAACCAGCGCAGCATGGGACGGCGCGAAACCGGCGGCCGGGCGGCGCTGCCGGCGTGGATCGACTTCATGAGAGTCGCCCTCGAGGGCATGCCGGAAAGCCTGCAGGAAGAGCCGAACGGGCTGGTCACGGTACGCATCGACGCGGAAACGGGTAAGCGCGCCGACGTCGACACGCGCCACAGCCTGTTCGAAATCTTTCGCGTCGAAAACGCGCCCAAGGAAATCGCGGTCAAGCCGACGAGCGCCGATCCCGGCGGTTCGGTCGTGCCGATTCCCGAGACAGAACAGGAAATCGTAGAAGATATCTTTTAGTTCGACGGTATCCCCGCGTTTTCCGTATCAAACCGAAGATTTGCGAAAATTTGGGTCAGAGTAAAATTATTTAAATTTTACTCTGACCCAAATTTATTGAGAGGCCGAAAACAATCGGGGAGGTTTTTCGGGCGGTCTAGGCCGTGGTTTTGCGGATCTCGAAGCCGAATTCGTGGACCGCGTCTACGAGCACGCCGAGATGGTCCGGATCGACCGCCTGATGGATGCCGTGACCGAGGTTGAAGACGTGGCCCGGGTGATTGCCGAAGCGGCCGATGATTTCCCGCGCCCGCTCGCGAATGGTGTCCGGGTCGGCGTAGAGTACGCAGGGGTCGAGATTACCCTGAATCGCAACCCGGTCGCCGACGCGTTCGCGCGCGGCGTCGATATCGGTGGTCCAGTCCAGGCCGACCGCGTTGCAGCCGGTCGCGGCGATCTCTTCCAGCCACTGACCGCCGCCCTTGGTGAACAGCGTCACCGGTATCGTCCGGCCGTCGCGTTCGCGCTCGAGGCCGTCGACGATCTGCCGCATGTAAGCGAGCGAAAAGTCACGGTAGGTTTGCGGTGTCAACACGCCGCCCCAGGTATCGAAGACCATCACCGCCTGCGCGCCGGCCTCGATCTGCGCGTTCAAGTAGGCGGTTACCGACCCGGCCAGCGTGTCCAGAAGACGATGCAGGGTTTGCGGCTCGCCGTACATCATCCCCTTTATGTACTGGTATTCCTTGGAGCTGCCGCCCTCGACCATGTAGGTCGACAGGGTCCAGGGACTGCCGCTGAAGCCGATCAACGGCACCTGGCCGTCGAGTTCCCGGCGGATCAGGCTGACCGCGTCGGTCACGTAACGCAGGCTGTCGTGCGGATCGGGTACGCCGAGCTTGTCGACCTCGGCGGCGCTGCGCAGCGGGCGCTCGAATTTCGGGCCCTCGCCCTCGGCGAAGTAGAGGCCGAGGCCCATGGCGTCGGGAATCGTCAGGATATCGGAAAACAGGATCGCGGCGTCGAGCGCGAAGCGTCTTAGCGGCTGCAGCGTGACCTCGCAGGCGAGCTCGGTATTCTTGCACAGTTCGAGAAAGCTGCCGGCCTGCTTGCGGGTTTCACGGTACTCGGGCAGGTAACGCCCGGCCTGGCGCATGATCCAGACCGGCGTGGTATCGGTCGGCTGGCGCAGCAGTGCGCGGATCAGGCGATCGTTTTTCAGTTCGGGCAAGCTCATTAAACTTCCAGGTAGTCGAGGATGCCCTCGGCGGCCTGGCGCCCCTCGTAGATCGCGGTGACCACCAGGTCCGAGCCGCGCACCATGTCGCCGCCGGCGAAAATTTTCGGGTTGCCGGTCTGGAACGGGAACTCGGACTGCTCGGGAGCGATGACCCGGCCGCCATCGTCGATGCCGATTTCGTGCGCCGAGAACCAGGGCGCCGGGTCGGGTCGAAAACCGAACGCGATCACCACCGCGTCGGCGGCCAGGATCTCTTCGGATCCCTCGACGATCTGCGGGCTGCGCCGGCCCTGCCCGTCGGGTTCGCCGAGCTCGGTCGACACCAGCTTGATGCCCTCGACGGCGTCGCCGCCGACGATTTCGACCGGTTGCCGGTTGAACAGGAACTTGATGCCTTCCTCGCGCGCGTTTTCCACCTCGCGCATCGAGCCGGGCATGTTTTCGAGGTCGCGGCGGTAAGCGCAGGTCACGCTTTCGGCGCCCTGGCGAATCGCGGTGCGCACGCAATCCATCGCCGTGTCGCCGCCGCCGAGCACCGTGACCTTTTTGTCGCGGAAATCGATGAAGTCCGGTTTCTCGCCGCCGAAATCCATTTGATGATGAATATTGGCGACCAGGTAGGGCAGGGCCTTGTAGACGCCCGGCATATCCTCGCCCGGCAGGTTGCCCTGCATCGATTTATAGGTGCCCATGCCGAGAAAGACCGCGTCGTAGTCGGCGAGCAACTGCCTGAACTCTATATCCTTGCCGACCTCGGTGTTGAGGCGGAACTCGATACCCATTTCCTCGAACATCCGCCGGCGCGTCAGGATCACTTCTTTTTCGAGCTTGAACGGCGGAATACCGAAAGTCAGCAGGCCGCCGATCTCCGGGTATCTGTCGAACACCACGCAGGAGACGCCGTTGCGCGTCAGCACGTCGGCGCAGGCGATGCCGGCCGGACCCGCGCCGACCACGGCGACCTTCCTGCCGGTGGCGACGACCTGTGACAGGTCCGGCTTCCAGCCCTGTTCGATCGCCTTGTCGGTAATGTATTTTTCCACCGATCCGATGGTCACCGCGCCGAAACCCGTATTCAGCGTGCAGGCGCCCTCGCAGAGGCGGTCCTGCGGGCAGATACGGCCGCAGACCTCGGGCAGGCTGTTGGTCTTGTGCGACATTTCCACGGCTTCCATCAGGTTGCCCTCGGCGACCAGCTTCAGCCAGTTGGGGATGTAGTTGTGAACCGGGCATTTCCATTCGCAGTAGGGATTGCCGCATTCGATGCAGCGGTCGGCCTGCTCGGCAGCCTGCTGCTGCTCGTATTCGCCGTAGATTTCACCGAATTCGTTGACCCGCACGAAGGTCGGTTTTTTGTCGGGGTCGCTGCGCTGTATTTCCAGAAATTGGAATACGTTGGACATCGGTTGTTACCCGCTGGCGTTACGCGGAAAGCCGCGACTTGATCAGCTGGCTAACCTGGCTCATGTCGGCGCGGCCCTGGAGCTGCGGTTTGAGCATGCCCATGACCTTGCCCATGTCCTTGATCGAGGCGGCGCCGGTAGCGGCGATGGATTGCTCGACCAGGTCGTTGATTTCGCTTTCGGACAGCGCCTCGGGCAGGTACTCGCCGATGATCTCGAGTTCGGCCTGTTCGATCGCGATCAGGTCGTCGCGGCCCGCGCTTTCGAATTGCGAAATCGACTCGCGGCGCTGCTTGGCCATCTTGTCGAGTACCGCGATGACGCGGGTGTCGTCGAGCTCGATGCGCTCGTCGACCTCGATTTGCTTGATCGCCGAGAGCATCAGCCGGATGACGCCGAGCCGGCTCTTGTCACCGCTTTTCAGCGATGACTTCATATCGGCTTGCAATTGCGACTTGAGGCTGTCCGGCATCGGAGAATTGTTAATAGAGGCGCCGGCGGGTACCGAAGTCCTTGGAAATACGCTTGAAATTGCGCTTTACGGCCGCGGCCGACTTGCGCTTGCGAACGGCGGTGGGTTTTTCGTAGTGTTGACGGCGACGCGTCTCGGTCAGGATTCCGGCTTTTTCGCAGGAGCGCTTGAAGCGGCGCAGTGCGAAATCGAATGGCTCGTTGTCCTTTACTTTGACTGATGGCATATTGATCTGGTCCAGTTTGTTTACAGTGGTGCCGCTGAGCGGCCCGGTTTCAAGAGCCGGCCAATTATAAGGAGGCAGCACCAAATATCAATCGGAATCGGCACAAAGCCCTGTTTTATATGAAGGTATTGGGGATCGAAAGTTCCTGCGACGAAACCGGAATCGCGGTCTACGACAGCGATAGCGGGCAGATGTGGCAGCGGCTCTACTCGCAGATCGAACGGCACCGCGAATACGGCGGCGTAGTGCCCGAGCTGGCCTCGCGCGATCACGTCGCGCGCGCGGCGCCGATGGTCGCCGAAATTCTCTCCGAAGCCGGCGGCATCGACGCTATCGATGCGATCGCCTATACCCGCGGTCCGGGACTGATCGGCGCGCTGATGGTCGGTGCCAACCTGGCGCGCGGCATGGCCTGGGCGCTGGACCGGCCGCTGCTCGGCGTACACCACATGGAGGGACACCTGCTCGCGCCGATGCTGGCTGCCGAAAAGCCCGGGCTGCCGCTGGTCGCGCTGCTGGTGTCGGGCGGGCATACGATGCTGGTCGACGTGCGCGCGATCGGCGATTACCGGATTCTCGGCGAGACCCTCGACGACGCGGTCGGCGAAGCCTTCGACAAGACCGCCAAGCTGCTCGGTTTGCCGTACCCGGGCGGACCGGAACTCGCGCGCCTGGCGGACTCGGTATCCTCGTCGCGCTTCGACTTCCCGCGCCCGATGACCCGCAAACCCGGGCTCGAATTCAGTTTCAGCGGCCTCAAAACCGCGGCGCTCAACCTGGTGCACGAACACCAGCCGCTCGACGACGGCCTGCGCGCCGAGATTGCGCACGCCTTCCAGGGCGCGGTGGTCGACACGCTGCGCATCAAGTGCCGGCGGGCGCTCGAAGAGACCGGTTACGGCAGCCTGGTGGTTGCCGGCGGGGTCGGCGCCAATCGCTGCCTGCGCGAATCGCTGGAGAAGTCGACGCGCGCGCAGGGCGCGCGGCTGTACGTGCCGGCGCTCGAGTATTGCACCGACAACGGCGCGATGATCGCCTATGCCGGCGCGCTGCGCCTCGCTGCAGGGCAGGCCGACCCGCAACCCCTCGACGTTTTGCCGCGCTGGTCGCTCGAGGATCTTGAGCCGATTTGACGCCGATCGACAAGTGTCGGGAAACGCTTCGTCGATTGGCTTCCCAACGTTTGGAAGATCGGGGACTGAACTGGTGTCGCCATGCTTCGCCTGTCGCCTCTGTCGTTACCGACACCAGCCCTGTCCCCCGCGAAGAGAGCGAAGCATCCCGACGACTCCTCCGGCTGCGGCCGAAGGTTGCTCCCAGCGGATCCTTGCAGCTTTTTGGGGAGATCTACGATTTTGTAAAACCTTTCCAGATCTGAACATTATCCGCGGAATTTTTGCGCTGACCCCAGACTTGCTAGGATTCGGTGCCGCGTATCAGGCGCTGGATATTGCTGCGGTGACGCCAGATGAGGATCGCCGACAGGACCACGAAGACGGCCGCGACCTGCGGATCCTGGGTACGCCAGTAGATCGCCAGCGGCATCAGGCTGAAGGAGACGATCGCGGCCAGCGAGGAAATCCTGAAGACCTTCGCGAACAGCAGCCAGATTGCGATCAGGATGCCGCCGGAGACCCATTCGAAGGCGAGCGTCGCGGCGATCGCGGTAGCGACGCCCTTGCCGCCCCTGAAAGCGAAAAAAACCGGGAAACAGTGGCCGATGAAGGCCGCGAACCCGGCCAACGCCATCACCAGCGGGTCGGTCTCCAGCCAGCGCGCCAGTAAAACCGGGATCAGGCCCTTGAGAAAATCGCCGACCAGGGTGAAGAAAGCCGCTTTCTTGCCCGCGATGCGCAGTACGTTGGTGGCTCCCGGGTTATTCGATCCGCCGCTGCGCGGGTCGGGGAAGCCCATGATTTTACTCAGGATAATCGCCGCCGATAGCGATCCGAGCAGGTAGGCGAAGCAGATCAGGGCGAGGGTTTCGTACATCGGCGAACGCGGTCGGTGAGTTGCCGCCACTCTATCAGATTAGACGCCGGCTGACAGCAGCCGGAATCGATTACAATGGCGCCATGAACGAATCCAAGCTGACCCTGCTGCACGGCTGGGGCATGCCCGCGCGGGTTTTCGATCCGTTACTGCCGTCGCTGCGCGGGCCCTGGAGGCCGCATGCGCCGCCGCTACCGGGTTACCCGGCAAGTCCCTGGCCGGCCGGTCTCGGATTCGAGCGCGAAATCGAGGCCATGGCGCGCGACCTGCCCGCCGGCGGGTTGCTCGGCTGGTCGCTGGGCGGCATCTATGCGCTCGAACTCGCGCGCCGCGAACCGCAAAAATTCAGTCCCCTGACGCTCGTCGCCTGCAACCCCTGCTTCGTGGTTCGCGACGACTGGTCCTGCGCGATCGCCGCGCAAGTGCTCGATGAATTCGGCCGCGAACTTCGCGACGACTGGCGACGCACGCTGCGGCGATTCCTGGCCCTGCAATTCAGGGGCGAGGCCGGGCAGCGCGAACTCGCGCGCGAGCTGTGGCGGCGGATCGCGGAGGCCGGCCGGCCCGATATCGCGGTGCTCGAATACGGGCTCGAACTGTTGAAAAACCACGATGCCAGGCCGGCGCTCGCGGCCCTCGCACAGCCGGCAAGCCTGCTGCTCGGTGAGCGCGACCGGCTGGTACCGGTCGCGCTCGGGCGACAAATCGCTGAAATCGCGCCCGCGATTCGGGTAGAATCCATCGCCGGCGCGGCGCACGCGCCGTTTTTATCGCACCCGGAGGCGGTCGCGGCACACATCGCCCCGCCCGCCGGATACACGTCCTGACCCCCTGGAGACCCCTTGGACCTGCTCAACCTGCCGCGACTGGATAAGAAATCCATCAAGAAATCTTTTAATCGTGCGGCTAAAAGCTACGATAATGCCGCTATATTGCAAGAAGAAGTCTTGAACAGGTTGCAGCAGCGACTCGAATACATACGTCACCGACCGGAGACCGTGATCGACGTCGGCTGCGGTACCGGCAAGGGCATCGCGGGGCTCGCGCGGCGCTATCCGCGCGCCCGGATCCACGGCCTGGATATCGCCGAGGAGATGCTCGCGCGGGCCCGTACTCGCTTCGGCATGCTACGCAAGCAGCGCCTGGTGGCGGCCGACCTCGAGCAGATGCCGTTCGGGCCGCGAAGCTTCGACCTGGTGTTTTCGTCGCTGGCGCTGCAGTGGTGCAACGATTTGAATGCCGCGCTGGCCGAGTTCGCGCGCATATCCAGGCCCGGAGCGCTACTGATGTTCGCGAGTTTCGGGCCCGCCACGCTAGGCGAGCTGGCGGCCAGCTGGCAGGACCTCGAACCCGAGCCGCACGTTCACCGGTTCATCGACATGCACGATGTCGGGGATGCGATGCTGGCCGCCGGTTTCGCCCAGCCGGTGGTCGACGCCGAAGTGATTCGCATGGAATACGGCGAATTTCGCGGCCTGCTCGCCGACCTCAAGAATATCGGCGCCAGCAATGCCGACGTCGGCCGGCGGCGCGGGCTGACCACGCCCGCCAAACTCGCCCGGCTGGAAGACAGCTATCGCAGGAACGGCTTCGAGAACGGTAAATTCGTCGCCAGCTACGAGGTCGTATACGGGCATGCCTGGCGGCGGTAGGCGGATTTTCAGGCCTTGGGCGGCAGCAGTCCGTGCGGTTGGAGCCAGCCCATGTAAAATGCCAGCGCGATGAATATGAAAGTCACGATAGACAGCGCGATGCGCAGGGTCAGGAACTTGGCCGTGCGGGTCGACTCGCCGCGCTCGCGGACCAGGCTGAACAGGCCCGCGGCCAGGCTCAGGATGATCAGCAACAGCAGCACGATGATGATGGTTTTTGCGAAAGGCATGGTTTCGGGTTTGGATACGCGGGTCTCCAGTGTACTGGATCATCGGGCTTTGTCGATATGATTCTCGGCAAGCGCGAGTTCGCGCCCGCCACCTGGTCGGTGTTGCTGACCTCGGCCGGTATCCTGCTGTTCGTATCGCTCGGGGTCTGGCAGCTGGAGCGCGCGGATTATAAAGAATCGCTCGAGCACAGGTTCGAGCAGCGCCTGGCGGAGGACTACCGGCGGCTGGGCAAGGATACCGATCTCGCCGACATCCAGTACCGCAGGCTCAGGCTGGAAGGCCGCTACGATCTCGATCACCAGTTTCTGCTCGACAACCAGGTACAGGACGGCAAGGCCGGTTACCACGTGCTGACCCCGTTTCACCTCGAAGACAGCGACCGCGTACTGCTGGTCGACCGCGGCTGGGCTGCCTGGGGTGAGCGGCGCAGACCGTTGCCGCAATTGCTCCCGCCGCTCGAGTCCGGCGAGGTTTCCGGTATCGCTTTCGTGCCGGGTGAGCCTGCCCTGAAACTCGGCGACCTCGAGATTACCGGCGACTGGCCGGAAGTAATTCCCTATCTCGACATTGCCGCGTTACGGCGGCAATATGCGCCCGATTTGTTGCCGATGGTGCTGTGGATGGCGCCCGAGTCGCGGGGGAACTACCTGCGCGACTGGCATCCCGTCTGGCTGCCGCCGGAGCGAAGCCGCGCCTACGCGGTGCAGTGGTTTTCGTTTGCCGGCATTGCATTGTTGCTGTTTATCCTACTCAACCTGCGGAAGATTGAATGAACCCCGAACAACCGCCGATAAATCCCGAAAATCCCTCCCGGAGCCTGTTCTGGTACCGGGTCAAGCTGGTCGCCCTGGTAATCGTGTTCCTGTCGCCGTTCATCGGCGGCTGGCTGGCTTTTTACGTTTTCGAGCTGCGCCCGGACAGCGGCAATTACGGCAGCCTGGTGCAACCGGTACGCAAAATAGACTGGCCGGTGCTGGAGACGCGCGACGGCGAACGCCGGGGGGGTGGATTCGGCGGCAAATGGCGGATGCTGCTGTTCGCCGGCGACCAATGCGCCGGGCTGTGCCGGGAAAATCTCTATTACATGCGCCAGACCCGCATTCTGCTGGGCCGCGATACCCAGCGCCTGCTCAATGTGCTGATTACCAGGCAGCCGCTCGACGAACCGATGAAAGCCTTTCTGGAGGACTACCCGGATCTGGTGGGTATCGAAAATTACCGTGGCACGGCGCTCTATTCGCAATTCGACGTCGGCGGGGAGGCCGTCGGCGCCAGTCCGAAGATGTACCTCGTCGACCCGGACGACAACCTGATGATGTATTACCCGGCGAAGAACGATCACAGCCGCGTGCTCGAGGATCTCAAGCGGCTGATGAAATTATCGCAGATCGGTTGAGTCTGATATCATGACCCGATTGAAGCCCGCCACCAAAACCTGTATAAAGGCGCGCTTCGCCGAGGCATCCAATACAGACCTAATCCCGAAATGACCGCATTAACGCTCAGTTCCTGGACACATTATTACAATCTGACCAAGCCCAAGGTCGTGTTGCTGATCGTGTTTACGGCAATGATCGGCATGCTGCTGGCCGCCGAGGGAACGCCGCCGCTCGATATCTTCGTTTTCGGCCTGCTCGGCATCGGGCTCGCCGCGGCCTCGGGAGCCGCGATCAACCACGTGGTCGACGAGCATATCGATCGCATCATGGAGCGCACTCGCAAACGGCCGATCGTGAGCGGTGACGTCGATCAGCGCTCGGCGCTGCTGTTCGCGCTCGCGCTGGGTGCGCTCGGTATCGGCCTGCTGGTCGCCTTCGTCAACTTTCTGACCGCGTTGCTGACCTTCTTTTCGCTGGTCGGCTATGCGCTCATCTACACCATGTATCTAAAACGGGCGACACCGCAAAACATCGTGCTCGGCGGCGCCGCCGGCGCCGCACCGCCGCTGCTCGGCTGGACCTCGGTCACCGGTACCGTCGATACCGAGGCGCTGCTGCTGTTCCTGATCATCTTCGTCTGGACGCCGCCCCATTTCTGGGCGCTGGCGATCCGCCGCCGCGAGGAGTATGCGCGCGCCGAAATCCCGATGCTGCCGGTCACCCACGGGGTGCTGTTCACCAAGATCCAGATCCTGCTTTATACGATCCTGCTGGTCGTGGTCTCGGTGATGCCTTTCATCGTGCACATGAGCGGACTGATCTATCTCGCCGGGGCGCTCGCGCTGGGTGTCGGCTTTCTCTATTACGCGGTCAGGCTGTACCGCGACGAGCATCCCAACCGGATCGCGATGAAAACCTTCGGCTACTCGATTTTTTACCTCAGCTTGCTGTTCATGTTCCTGCTCGCGGACCACTACGCGCGGGTTTTCATCCGCGGCTGGTTTTTATAACCCGCGATTGCAGGCCGGGCGTCGCGCTCAGCCCGCGAAGTGCATTACCAGCTGCACCACGCCGACGATCGTCAGCACGAAGACGACGCCGAACAGCAGTCCCATCATGATGAATTGAGAGATCTTGCCCTGGCGAAAGTCGCGCTCGCGGTTGGCATTGCTTTGTACGCCGATAAACGCCGCCAGGGTGCTTTTGAGCAACTGCCAGAAGCCCAGCTCGGTCGACTTTTCGGTATTTTCCTGCTCTGGTTGATTCACTCGCGATATCCCGTATTATTCCGCTATTAAGAGGTTTGCCGCCGAGCCTTGCGGCGGCCTGAATAAACTGGCTTCAGATTGTATTTTATTATGGTCAGTATCGATAAAGCTAATTCCACCAATTCGATCCGCCTGGTGCTGACGCCCAACTGCTCGATCAGCTGGCGCGGGCTGGTGATATTCTACTGTTTCAACTGCGGCGTCGCGCTCGCGATCGGCCTGTTTTTTACCCTTCACGGGGCCTGGATGGTGCTGCCTTTCTCGGGTCTCGAAATGCTCGCCCTCGGGGCCGGTCTCTACCTGACCTCGCGCAAGGTGTATCGCAAGGAAGTCATTACGCTCGACCAGCGCCGCACGCGGATCGAAAAAGGCGTGCAGCAAATCGACCAGTACTGGGAGTTCGAGACTCCGTGGATCCGCTTGATAGACCAGCAATCCGGGGTTCACAGCCGGCGCCGAATGCTGGCGCTGGGGTCACACGGCAATTACGTCGAAGTAGGCGGTTTTCTCGATAATTCGGAGCAAGAGCGGCTAGCGTTTACATTGAAAGACTGTATAATTCGCGGTTGATTTCAAGCGCCGTCTGAGTACAAGCAGTAGAAAATATTCAGGTGGCATTTTTGTGTTTACATGCCGGCATATCTACCGCTCCTGGGGTCCAGGACGCGGGTCGATGTTCTAGGAGTTAAGAATGAGATTTTTCAAGTTGTGCGGACCCCGTTTGATGTCCCTGGGGCTTGCGGCGTCGTTGCTGGTCGCTCCCGTCGCGCAGGCGGACTATAACCTGAATATGACCAGGAGCGTAACGCCGATCGGACACGAACTCTTCGGCCTGCACATGCTGGTGTTCTGGATCTGCGTTGTCATCGGCGTAGTGGTGTTCGGCGCCATGGGCTGGTCGATCATTCACCACCGCAAGTCGAAGGGCGCCGAGTCCGCCAATTTCCACGAGAGCACCACCGTCGAAATCATCTGGACCATCGTGCCGCTGCTGATCCTGATCGGCATCGCGATTCCGGCTACCGGGACGCTGCTCGATCTCGAGGATGCCAAGACCGATGCCGACCTCACGCTGGAAGTCACGGGTATCCAGTGGAAGTGGAAATACCACTACGTCGACGACGATATCAGTTTCATCAGCAGCCTCGCACAATCCAGCCGCGACGCGGTTGCGGACCCCACCGGCACCGAACATTACCTGCGCGAGGTGGATCAGCCGGTAGTTCTGCCGATCAACAAGAAAATCCGCTTCCTGTTTCACTCACAGGATGTAATCCATGCCTGGTGGGTTCCCGACCTGGCGGTCAAGCAGGACTCGATCCCGGGTTATATCAACGATTCCTGGGCGCTGATCGAAGAGCCCGGTACTTACCGCGGCCAGTGCGCCGAGCTGTGCGGCAAGGACCACGGTTTCATGCCGATCGTCGTCGAGGCGGTCACCGAGGCCGATTTCGAGAAATGGCTGGCGAGCAAAAAGTCGGAGGCGGCCGCGGCCGCGGCAGCGGCCTCGGAGGAATGGTCGATGCAAGACTTGCTGGCCAAGGGCGAAACCGTCTATCAGGCCAACTGCTCGGCCTGCCACGGCCCGACCGGCGCGGGTATTCCCGGCGCCTTCCCGGCCCTGACCGGCAGCCCGACGGCGACCGGCGATCCCGCGGAGCACATCAATACGGTCATGAACGGCCGTGCCGGCACCGCGATGGCAGCCTTCAAGTCTCAGTTGAACGATGTCGATCTCGCCGCGGTCATCACCTACGAGCGCAACGCGCTGGGTAACAGCGTCGGCGATACGGTGCAGCCGTCCGACATCAAGAATGCAAGATAAGGGGATTTAGATGTATACCGAAACCACACACGACGACGCTCACGGCGCCCACGAAGCGCACGATGATCACGGTCCCGCCAAGGGGATCATGCGGTGGGTGACAACCACCAACCACAAGGATATCGGCACGCTTTACCTGTGGCTGTCGTTCATCATGCTGCTCTACGGCGGCTCGATGGCGATGGTTATCCGTCTCGAGCTGTTCGAGCCCGGACTGCAGTTCGTCCAGCCGCAGTTTTTCAATCAAATGACTACCATGCACGGCCTGGTGATGGTTTTCGGCGCGATCATGCCGGCCTTCGTCGGGCTCGCCAACTGGCTGGTGCCGATGATGATCGGCGCCCCCGACATGGCGCTGCCGCGGCTCAATAACTGGAGTTTCTGGATCCTGCCCTTCGCGTTCACGATGCTGGCTTCGACCATGTTCATGGACGGCGGCGCACCGGCCTTCGGCTGGACTTTCTACGCCCCGTTGTCGACGACCTTCGCGCCCGATTCGACGGATTTCTTCATCTTCGCGGTACACCTGATGGGTATTTCGTCGGTGATGGGCTCGATCAATATCATCGCCACGATCCTCAACATGCGCGCGCCGGGCATGACGCTGATGAAAATGCCGCTGTTCGTATGGACCTGGCTGATTACCGCTTACCTGCTGATCGCGGTCATGCCGGTACTCGCCGGCGCGGTGACCATGATGCTGACCGACCGCCATTTCGGCACCTCGTTCTTCGATGCCGCCGGCGGCGGCGACCCGGTCATGTTCCAGCACGTGTTCTGGTTCTTCGGTCACCCCGAGGTCTATATCATGATCTTGCCGGCCTTCGGCATCATCTCCGCGATCGTCCCGACCTTCGCGCGCAAGCCGCTGTTCGGCTACAGCTCGATGGTCTACGCCACCGCGTCGATCGCGATTCTGTCGTTCATGGTCTGGGCACACCACATGTTCACGACCGGCATGCCGGTCGCGGGCGAACTCTACTTCATGTACGCGACGATCCTGATTTCGGTGCCTACCGGTGTCAAGGTGTTCAACTGGGTGGCGACCATGTGGAAGGGCTCGATGACTTTCGAAACCCCGATGCTGTTCGCGCTCGGATTCATCATCATGTTCACCATCGGCGGCTTCTCGGGCCTGATGCTCGGCGTGGCGCCGGTGGATACGCAGTATCACGACACTTATTTCGTGGTCGCTCACTTCCACTACGTTCTGGTTACCGGCGCGCTCTACTCGATCATTGCCGCGTTTTACTACTGGGTGCCGAAGTGGACCGGGCACATGTATAACGAGACGCTCGGCAAGATCCACTTCTGGTGGTCGACGATCGCGGTCAACGTGCTGTTCTTCCCGCAGCATTTCCTCGGTCTGTCGGGTATGCCGCGGCGTATTCCGGACTACTCGCTTCAGTTCGCCGAGTTCAACATGATTTCGAGTATCGGCGGCTTCGCCTTCGGACTTGCGCAGGTGTTCTTCCTTTACATCGTCATCAAGACGATCAAGGGCGGAGAAAAGGCGACCGACCGCGTCTGGGAAGGCGCGACCGGTCTCGAGTTCGAACAGCTGCCCTCGCCGCCGCCGTATCACAGCTTTACCCAGGCGCCGCCGGTCAGGTAAGCAACACGGGCTATGGACAATGTCGATGCAGCAGCGGGACCAACGAGAGCGGGAGGATTACTTTACATCCAGGGAGCGACGCAAACGCACCTGGCAGATCGTGATCGCGCACCTGTTGATCGTGGCGACGTTCTTCATAGCCTCGTTCCTGTGGGGCAGTTTTAAGTGAAATATACGCCGTTCAAACTGGCGATGGTGCCGGTGCTGATGTTCGGTTTCGGCTTCGCGCTGGTGCCGCTGTACAACGTGTTTTGCGATGTTACCGGCCTGAACGGCAAGACCGGACGAATCGAGGCGGCCGAGGCCGCGGCCAACGAGGTCGATACCTCGCGGACGATCGAGGTGAGATTTCTCACCAGTACCGCTGCAGGGCTTCCATGGACCTTCGAGCCGCTGGTGAAGAAAATGGAAATTCATCCCGGCCAGATCTACGAGGCCAACTTCAGGGTACACAGCAGCAGTGCCGACCAGACGCTGGGGCAGGCGGTACCCAGCGTGTCGCCGAGCCCTGCCGCGTCGCACTTCAACAAGACCGAATGTTTCTGCTTTACGCAGCAGTCGCTCGAGGGCTACGAGACGCGCGACATGCCGGTCAGGTTCATTGTCGATAGCGGTATCCCGAGTGGTATTAGCCAGATAACCCTGTCCTATACGTTTTACAGTCGGGATCAGAGCAGTTAACAACAAATTATTTCGAATACATTAGAGAGACGAACCATGAGCAGTACTAGCAACGAAGATTATTACGTACCCCATGGCACCCATTGGCCGATCATCGGCTCGATCGGGTTGACCCTGACGTTGGTCGGCTTTGCCAATTTTCTGCACGGCAACTGGAGCATGACGCCGATATTCGTCGGCCTCGCCATCCTGATTTTCATGCTGTACGGCTGGTTCGGCCAGGTCTGCCGCGAATCGCTCACCGGTTTCTACAACAAGCAGGTCGACGCTACCTTCCGCTGGAGCATGAGCTGGTTCATCTTTTCCGAGGTAATGTTCTTCGCGGCGTTTTTCGGGGCGCTGTTCTACGCTCGCGAGTTCGCAATCCCGTGGCTCGGCGGGGCTTCCAACAACGACGCTACCGCGCAGTACCTGTGGCCCGACTTCCAGGCAACCTGGCCGTTGCTGCAAGTGCCGTTGGCCGACAAGTTCCACGTCGCCAAGCAGGCCATGGGCGCCTGGGGTCTGCCGGCACTGAACACCGTCATCCTGTTGACCTCGGGCCTGACCGTTACCCTGGCTCACTGGGCGCTGAAGCGCAAGGATAACGTCTGGCTGGTTTACTGGCTGTTCGCGACCGTCGTGCTCGGGTTCAGCTTCGTGGGTCTGCAGGCCTACGAGTACGTACATGCCTACGAGGAATTGAACCTGCGGCTCGACTCCGGTATCTACGGCAGCACCTTCTTCATGCTGACCGGATTCCACGGTTTTCACGTCACCATGGGTGCGACCATGCTGGTGGTAATCATGATTCGCGCCGCCAAGGGGCATTTCACTCCTCAGCACCACTTCGCCTTCGAGGGCGTTGCCTGGTACTGGCACTTCGTGGACGTGGTCTGGCTGGGCCTGTTTATATTCGTATACTGGCTCTGACCTGCGGCGCTACGCGCGCCGGATCGAAACCGAAAAAAGCCCGGCCATGCCGGGTTTTTTTTGTTTCACGCTGGCCGGATCAAGTACCGGTGGCACGCTGCCCGATCAGGGTTTCGAATTCCTTTGCCCCCACGGGCCTGGAATACAGATAACCCTGGGCATAATCGCAACCGAAGCCTTTCAGCAGTTTTTCCTGGTCCGCGCTTTCGACGCCTTCCGCGATTACCTGGATGTCGAGCTTGTGCGCCATCGCGACAATTGCCTCGCACAACGCGAGATCGTTATGATCCTGCTGCAGGTTGCGAATGAATGTTTGATCGATCTTCAGGTAACCGATTTCGAATTGCTGGAGGTAGGACAGCGACGAGTATCCGGTGCCGAAGTCGTCGATCGAAATCCGGATTCCGGCTTCGTGGAAATCCAGCAGGCGGTTGGTAATTCTGTCCTGTGCTTCCAGCAGTAGATTCTCGGTAATTTCCACGCAGAGCGCCTGTCCGTCGATACCGGCCCTGTGCAAGTGATCGAACCACTGGCTCATCGCAGCGGCGTCGTCTATCCATTGCCGCGGCGAGGTGTTGATGCTGACCTGGAAGTCACCGTCGAAGCGCTCACGCCAGCGCAGGACCTGTTCGACTGCGGTCGTAAAAACCCAGTCGCCGATTTCGGCGATCATGCCGGTTTCCTCGGCGATCGGGATAAAAACCGATGGGTTCACGAAACCGGATTCGGGGTGGTTCCAGCGAATCAGTGCTTCCGCCTTCCGTATCCGGCCGGTTGCGAGGTCGACGATCGGTTGATAGTGAATTTCGAATTGCCGCTGGCGGACTGCTTCGCGCAAATCCCCGATCATCTTGCGCTTGCGCCTGGCGCGCTCCTGCAGTTCGGGGGTAAAGAAATTATAGCGATTGCTGCCTTCGGTTTTCGCGGCGTACATGGCCTGGTCGGCGTTGCGTTTCAGGGTTTCGATATCCTTCGAGTCCTGGGGATAAAAGGTCACACCGATACTGGCGGTCAGAAACACCTTTTCGTTATCCAGCTGGAAGGGCCGGGCGAGGGCGTCCAGCAACTCCTGGCAAATCGGCTGCACGGCAAGCTGATCGTCGATCTTGCCGAGTATGATCGTGAATTCGTCGCCGCTGAGCCGCGATACCGTATCGATTTCACGCACGTTTTTTTTCAATCGCCTGGAAATCTCGATCAACAGCAAGTCGCCCATGTCGTGGCCGAGCGAGTCGTTGACGTTCTTGAAACGGTCGATATCGATGTAGAGCAGGGCCATCGACTGGTTGCTGCGATCGGAGCTGCGCATTTCGTGTTCCAGTTTCTGCATGAACAGGTTGCGATTGGGCAGGGTGGTCAGCGAGTCGAAATTGGCCTGGTTCCAGATCACGGTTTCGGCGTGCTTGCGCTCGGAAATATCGCGGATATAGGCATTGAACTCTTGCAGGTCGGGTGAATCGATGACCGACAGCGATAATTCGACCGGGAATTCGTGACCGTCGCGATGCAGGGCGTGAATTTCGACCAGTGTATTCATGACCGTGGTTTCCCCGGTTTCGAGAAATCGCTTCATCGCCTTGTTGTGGGCGGCGCGGTAGCGCACCGGGATGATCGTATCCTCGATTCTCTGGTCGAGGATTTCGTCGGCGCTCCAGCCGAAGATTTTTTCGGCCTGCCGGTTCCAACCGGTAATATGACCGTCGAAATCCATTTGCACCAGCGCATCGATCGACGACTCGAGGAAGGCTTCGAGCTTGGTGTGCTGGGCGAGGATGATTTCCTTTTTCTGGCGCAGGTCGGTTTTGAGCGCCCTGATCCTTTCCTCCAGCAAGAGTTTTTCTTCGTCCTGTTCCGGGATTGGTTCGCTTTCCGGCATAGATACTCGATTGGATTGGCTGTCTGCCGAGTATAGTCACGATTCGCGGGGTCGGCCGGCACAAAAAAAAAGCCCGGCAGTGCCGGGCTTGCGGGAATTTTCCTGTTCCGATCAGGCGACGAACGACGATTTGATCGATTTGAAGGCGTTGCTTTCGATCTGGCGAATGCGTTCCGCCGAAACGCCGTATTCGTCGGCCAGCTCGTGCAGGGTCGCCTTGGGCTCTTCCAGCCAGCGGCGCGTGACGATGGCCTTGCTGCGGTCGTCGAGTTCTTCGATGGCTTCGCCGAGCAATTGCATATTGGTTTCCTCGGTATCCTGGGCCTCGAGCAACAGCTCGGGCGAGGGCGTGTTGGAAGCCAGAGTGTTGACCGGCGCCAGGTAAGCGCTGTCCTCGTCTTCGTCCGCAGACATGTCGAAACCGATATCGTAGTTATTGAGCCTGTTCTCCATTTCGATAACGTTTTCACGGCTCACGCCGAGGGTTTCGGCGACGTGATCGATTTCTTCCGACTTGAACCAGCCGAGACGCTTTTTCTGGCTGCGCAATTTGAAGAACAGCTTGCGCTGCGCCTTGGTCGTGGCGACCTTGACGATGCGCCAGTTCTTGAGAATATACTCGTGGATCTCGGCCTTGATCCAGTGCACCGCGAAAGATACCAGGCGCACCCCGACCTCGGGGCGGAAGCGCTTGACGGCTTTCATCAGACCGATCGTGCCTTCCTGGATCAGGTCGGAAGTCGGCAGTCCGTAACCGGCGTAATTATTGGCGATCTTGATCACGAAGCGCAGGTGCGGCAGTACCAGTTTCTGGGCTGATTCGATATTGCCGTTTTTCTGCAGGTCTTCGGCCAGCGAGTACTCTTCCTCGGCAGTCAGGATCGGCACGCTACGGGCCGCCTGAATGTAGGCGTCCATACTCGAACTCCCCAGTAACATGGGCAGCGAATTGCGTGTATTGACCAGTTCTGTGCTCATATTTTGACCTCGATTCATCTGCTTTTTAGCACTCATCTTACTCGAGTGCCAGCAATTAGAACATAAATAAGCCTCAAAGTTCAATAGTATTAGCAAACATTAATATACATGCTAAATCTATGGTTATTAAGGAAAAAATCATTATAAATACGGCGAAAAAGGGTTCCTGGATCAGTGCCGGCCTCGAGTCGGTTGGCAGGCCCCGGACCGGTTCGTCCCTGAAATTGCTGAAAATTGGCCGCCAGACTTGTTATACTGCGCGTTCGTAGAGTCAGGCCATCAACCGATAACTACCTCGCCTTTGCGTATTTTGCCTCCAGGGTTGCTCGCTGAATCGCTGCGGGTCGAATGGAATTCAATTCACAGGTCCCGCGGCGGGGCCCAATCGCAGGAAATAAACTATGACCATCGCACAACACAAGGTTGTCACTATTCATTACAAGGTTTCGGATTCCGAAAACGACGAGTTGATCGACTCGTCCGAGAATGGCGAGCCTATGACTTACCTGCATGGTGCGCGAAATATCATCCCCGGTCTCGAGCAGGCGCTGGAGGGCAAGTCGGAGGGTGACGAACTGGAAGTAACCATTCCTCCGGCCGATGCCTACGGGGAACGCAGCGACGACCGCATCCAGCAGGTGCCGAGGGAGGCATTCCAGGGCATGGACAAGGTGGAGCCGGGGATGGCGGTTACCGCGCAAACCGAGCAGGGTCAGATCAATCTCGTGGTTACCGAGGTCGAGGGCGACACGGTAACGGTCGACGCCAACCACCCGCTGGCGGGAAAATCGCTGAAGTTCAATGTCACCGTCGAAGAGGTGCGCGATGCCAGCGATGAAGAAAAGGCGCACGGCCACGTGCACGGTCCGGGCGGACACGATCACGGCTAGCCCGCATATCCCCCTCGACTTTCTGCTGCGGCCGTCGCAAAACGCGATGCGACGGACCCTGCTCCCGACGGTCCGCTCAACCTGGGTAAAACCCGCCTGTGCGGATCCCTGGTCCGTGCGGTCCGCCACAGCGTCTTTGCGTCACC
>JASFKL010000024.1:0-19797 GCA_050118655.1 Gammaproteobacteria bacterium
GCGATGCCGATACGCAATCCCTCGAATTCCCCGTCGCGTACCGGCGGCCGGGCAGAGGGCGCGATCGTCCCCGCGCGGCCCGCCAGTTCGAAAATCCGCTCGAGATCGATATTGTCGCGCATGGCGAGCGCTATCTGCGCGATTTTTTTACGCGCCTGCGGATCCTCGTAGCCGGGAACCAGGCCCAGATGTCGTTCGTCGATGGCAAGGCCGGCATTTTTGCCGAGTGCGCCGAGAAACGGGATGTCGGTGTACTCTTCGACCGCTGCCCGCAATTTCGATTCGTGGCGCGTGCCGCCGCTCATATTGGCGATTACGCCGGCGATGTCGACCTCCTCGTCGAACACCCGGTAGCCGATCAGCAAGGGTGCGATACCGCGCATCGTGCCGCGCACGTCGATGACCAGCACCACGGGGCTCCGGATCGCCTTGGCGAGCGCGGCATTACTGTTGTCGCCATCGAGGTCGACGCCGTCGTAGAGGCCCTTGTTACCCTCGATAATCGACAGGTCGGCATCGGCAGATTGATGGCAGAATTCGTCGACGGTTTCCTGTTCGCCGGCGATGAAAAAGTCGAGGTTGTAACAGGGTCTGCCGGCAGCCAGGCCGAGCCAGGCGGGGTCGATATAGTCGGGCCCCTTTTTGAAGGGCTGCACCTCGAGCCCGCGTTCCCTGAAAGCCGCGCAAAGACCGATTGCGAGCGTGGTCTTGCCCGATGATTTGTGTGCCGCCGACAGGAATACCCGGGGCATCGCCTAGCCTGAATATTGTACGAGCATTCCAGCTGCCGCTGGAACAGGATGAAAGTCGGTTACACTTTGTACCCGTGAGTTTTTTACCATTTGCCTTTACATTCTCCTTTTGTATTCAGCCACGTAACGAAGAACCATTATCCGGCTCGTGCAATATTCGGGCTAGCTCGCGTCTGTGCGCAGTGTTTCCGGCAGAATCGGTAATACGCGCACTACCAGCAGGGCGCCGAGCAGCGCCGCGGTCAGCCCGCCGAGGCCGAGCAGCAATTCCCAGATGCTCGGTGTGTAGTTCGCGATCATACCGTCGTGGAAGCTGCTTTCGACGATGTAACCGGGGAAGATGTCGAGTGGAAACGCCTGTCCGCCGATGATAATGACGTAGAGCTGCGCGAAGCCGCCGGCGATGACCGCCGCGCAGGCTACCGCCAGCATCTTGCCTGAACCCTGCCAGCGCCGCCTGTAAACCAGCAACAGCGGCAGCAGGGTGCCGATGCCGATTTGCCCGCACCAGAACAGCCAGCTGTAAATGCCGCCGTCGAGCAGGATGAAGCGCTCGAAACCGTGATACTGGGTGCCGTACAGTTTTGTCAGGTGATAAACGAGCACGAAGTAAAATACCGCGGCGACGAAAATCCCGAGCAGGCGGCCGAGGCGGCCGATCAGTGCATCGTCGATATCGCGCCCGTCGAGCCTGAAACAGAGCATCAGCAGCAGCGCGAGCACCGCCAGTCCGATAGAGAAGGAGAGGATGACGAACATCGGGGCGAGGACCGCTGTATCGTATGCCTCGCGCGCCACCAGGAAGCCGAAGATAGAGCCGGTACCGGTGGTCAGTATCAGGCGCCAGATCATCGCCAGTATCCCGGCGCGCTTGCTGTATGGCTGCATGCGCCTTTCCATCATCAACCACAGATAGACCGCGACGACGACCATGAAGCCGATATAGAGGAAAATATTCCACGCGAATATCGACTTGAAGTTGTAATGCGTCATTGCCACGATCAGGCGGTCGGGACGGCCGAGATCGAGCATCAGTATCGCCAGGCCGCCGATCAGCAGGGTGATCGCCAGGACTGCCGAAAAGCGCGCCAGCGGCTTGTAGGCCTGCTTGCCGAACACCGACGATATCGATGCGACGTTGAGCGCGCCGGAAGCCGCGATAATCAAAAATATCGCGAACACGTGCGGCAGGCCCCAGACGACCTGGTTGGTCATGCCGGTGATATGGTGGCCCTCGGTATCCATCTGGTGAGCAGCGGCAAAGCCGGCCAGCACAACGATGAACAAAACCGTCAGTAGCACCCGGTAACGCGAGTTGCCGGTAGAAATTTCGCGGTAGGTCGGCGCTTGCTGCATGTCTACAGTCCCTGGAACCTGATCCCGGGATTGAGCCTCATGTCGGCGCGCGGGCTGCTGCCGCCGAGTTCGCGCAGCCGCCGGGAAATCTCGCTTTCGGGGTCGTTGAGGTCGCCGAACAGGATCGCCCTGCGGTCGTCGCGGTTGACGGCCTCGGCGCAGGCCGGCACAGCAGCGGCGCCATCGCGATCGATGCGTTGTACGCACATGGTGCAGGATTCGACCGTGCCCTTGCCGCGGGGTGCCCAGGGTAACTGGTCGCTCAGGCTTTCGTGGATGAACGAACGGGCCTTGTAGGGACAGGCCATCATGCAATAGCGGCATCCGATGCAGGTATGCTTGTTGACCAGCACAAGGCCGTCCGCGCGCTTGAACGATGCCCCGGTGGGGCAGACGTCGACGCAGGGCGGACTCTCGCAATGCAGGCACATCAGCGGCAGGAAGCTCTGCTTCCCGGATGCGCGATCCTTCAGGCTAACCTTACGGATCCATTGCGCGTCGGTTTCGGAACCGGGTGCGGCCTGCCAGCCGTTCTCCCGCTTGCAGGCCTCGACACAGGCGTCGACATCGCGCTCGTCGAGCGCGTTGTTGTCGATCAGCATGCCCCAGCGCACGCCGGGTTGCAGCGAGGACGAGGCCTGGCCCGTCTGGTAGAGAAATACGCCCGGCGCGACCAGCGTACCGGCGAGCGCTGCCGCGCCTTTCAGGAAGCCCCGGCGCGTGGCGTCATGATTCGCGCCGTCAGTCGCCACCGTCGGTCTCCAGTCTGCGCTGCAGTGTTACCGAAGTCAGTTTATCGCCATCGTCCCAGGCGTTCGCCGACGCGCTGTTTTGCCGGGTGGTACCGTAGCCGCGATCGGCGTGACATTCGAAGCAGTCGATCTTGACACTGGTGTAAGCGTGACAGGCGCTGCAGAAATGGTCCGGATCCCCGTAGTGGGGGGCATCACCGGTAGCGGAAACCGGGTTGTGACAATCCATGCAGCCGGTCAGGCTGTACTTGCCGTTGCGTTCGCCGTCGATAACGGTTCGATCGCGTTGTTTATATAGGAATTTCATGTGCTCGCGGCGCATGATCTCGGTCGGCGCAACGCAGTTCTCGGCCTGTTTCGGGGTGGCGGGTTTCGGAATCGTAATATCGCCAAAACCGGCTGCCTGCGTCGCCGCGGACAGCACGAGGCAGCCGCACAGCAAAAGGAAATAGCTTGAAATCCGATATCCGCGCATCGTCAGCCTGAAAATCGTACCGGTATTTCGTGCGATAACGCAGGACAACTGCGGCCGGGCGCCGGGCTGGGCTGAGAGTCGTAGCCATAGCAACGGCTCGAAGGAAGCCCGGGTCCAGTCGTAGCTGGACCAGTCAGCGCCGAAACGGGTCTCGGGTCGGCTGCACCAAAGGCTTTCAAAGTATCTGGTTCCATACATCCAAAATGTTATTCATATCTATCGGCCTACGGCGAGAGCCGGGATCGACCGTGCAATTTTCAGGCTAATGGTCTCCGAGCGCCATGTCGATGTAGCCGGTCGGGCAGACGTCGGCGCAAATATGGCAGCCGATACAGCGCGTATAATCGGTGGCAACGTAGCGGCCCATGGTCCGCTCGTCTTTCTTGACCCGGTAAACGGCGTCCTGCGGACAATAGATGACGCAGTTGTCGCATTCGAAACACATGCCGCAGCTCATGCAGCGCCCGGCCTCTTCGACTGCCTGGGTTTCGTCGAGACAGCGCGAGCGTTCTTCGAAATCGCCGAGCACGTGCTCCGAGTCGGGCCCGTGTTCTTCACGCAGGTGGCGTGCCTCGTAATTGAAATGGCCGAGGAACATGCGTTCGGTGGAAATGATTTCGTTGCTCGAGCGATCCTCGTAGTTGTGCACCGCGAAGGTCGCCTCGTTGGTACCCCACAGCGGGTGGTGCGGGAACTCCTCGGGTTCGAGGTGAACTTCTTTCAGTTTATTGAGCAAATTGAAGTGGTGTACGTCGACCTTGGGCCGCTTGTCGAAATCGGCGCCGCCGAGGTAACGTTCGATGCTGTCGGCAGCGATCGAGGCGTGCCCGATCGCGGTGGTCAGCAAATGCGGGTGAATGATGTCGCCGGCCACGAAATGGCCCGGTTTGCTGGCGTGCCGGTAATACTTGTCGGAATCCATCAGGTTCTTGTCATTACCCATTTCCTCGATACCTTCGAGATTGCCGCCCTGGCCGATAGCGGCCACGATCAGATCGCATCCGAGTTCGAACTCGGTGCCCTCGACCGGCTTCGGGGCGCCGTCCTCGAACTGGCATTTCGCCATTCTCAGCGCGGTCGCGCGGCCGTCGCCGTCGACGACGATTTCGATCGGCATGACGCCGTCGAGAACCTTGACGCCCTCGCGCAGCGCGTCCTCGACCTCGTGCTCGGTAGCGGTCATCTCGGCACGCTCGAACAACGAGGTCAGGGTGACATCGGCGCCCTGGCGCATCGCCGCGTAGGCCGAGTCGTGGGCGGTGAAGCCGCCGACCACGAACTCGGTCAGCTGTTCTTTCGGCAGCTTGTCGATCCTGCCGAGACGGCGGGCCACCGAAACCACGTCGATCGAGGTGTCGCCGCCGCCCACGCAAACCACGCGGTCGGCCGTGACCTGCAACGCGCCGCGGTTGAAGGCCTCGAGAAACGCGACACCGGAGATGCAGTTCGGTGCGTCGCCGTGCTCGAGCGGCAGGCCGCGCCCGGTCTGGCAGCCGATCGCCCAGAGTACCGCGTCGAACTCCTTGTCGAGTTCCTCGATACTGACGTCGCGGCCGACGCGGGTCGAAAGCCGGGTTTCGATATGGTCCATTTCGAGAATACGGTCGATCTCGTGATCGAGAAATTCGCGCGGTGTGCGGTAGCCCGGGATGCCGTAGCGAAACATGCCGCCGAGCTGGTCGTGCTCGTCGAAAATCGTGCTCGCGATGCCCTTGCGCCGGAGCTGGTAGGCGGCCGCGAGTCCGGCCGGTCCGCCGCCGACGATGGCGACGCGGTGTTTGCCCATCGCGGGCAGATCGCCGAACTTGTATCCCTCGGTCCTGGCGGTATCGCCGATATATTGTTCGACCGAGTTGATGCCGACGAAATCGTCGACGTTGTTGCGATTGCAACCCTGTTCGCAGGGCGCCGGGCAGACGCGGCCCATCATCGACGGAAAGGGGTTGGCATCGGTAGAGCGGCGGAAAGCGTATTCCTGCATGCTGACATCCTCGGGGGGCAGTTCGATGCCGCGCACGATGTTGAGCCAGCCGCGCACGTCTTCACCCGAGGGGCAGCTGCCCTGGCAGGGCGGGGTACGATGCACGTAGGTCGGGCACTTGTACGAGGTGTCCTCGTTGAAGATATTTTCGCCCGCCGTCCGCCAGCGGTGCACGCCGTCCTCGAACTTCCTGAAGGTCAGTTTCTTGTCCACTTCTTTTTCGGACGCTGCCATGTCTTTCTCCAATGTTTAAGTCTGTCGTCTAGTGTTTTTCGCCCAGCACGATCGCGTTGCTGACCAGTTGGTGCACGCTGACGATTTGATCCATTTCGAAATCGTAATAGGGCAGTATCTTGCTGAACTGGCTCTTGCAGATTGCGCAAATCGCCGCGAGATGGGTAACGCCATGCGTGTCGACCACGTGTTTCAGGGCTTCCATGCGCGGCAAGGCTCCCTTGACGCGCAACTCGACCAGGTCGTCGGTCAGCAGGCCGCCCCCGCCGCCGCAGCAAAATGTCGCCTCGCGAATCGTATCGGCGGGCATATCGACATAATGATTGCAACTGGCCTGGATGACGGCGCGGGGGATCACGAATTGTCCGCCTTCGAAATCGCCCATGCGCGAGGCACGCGATACATTACAGGAATCGTGGAAGGTCAGCACCATGTCGTCGTTTGCCGACTTGTCGAACTTCAGTGCGTTGCGCTGGATCAGGTCGTAGGTTACCTCGCAGATATGCTGCGGCACGGGGTAATTCGGGTCGAGAAAATCGAACGGTCCGGCCATGGTGTCGAGAAAATTGTAGGCTACCCGCCAGGCATGCCCGCACTCGCCGAAGACGATACGCTTGACGCCGAGTTCCAGCGCTGCCTCGCGAATCCGCAAGGTCAGCTTTTGCGTGTTTTCGTAAGAACCGATGAACATTCCGAAATTGGCGGCTTCGCTGGCATAACTCGACAGGGTCCAGGACAGGCCCGCCTGGTGAAAAACCTTGGCGTAGCCGATCAGGCCGTCGACATGGGGTTCGGCGAAAAAATCCGCGGACGGCGTGATCAGCAGGATATCCGCGCCCTTTTCGTCCAGCGGCAGGCGCACGGTGACGCCGGTTTCTTCCTCGATATCCTCTTCGAGGCCTTCGAGAGTGTCGGCGAGCGCGGGTTCGGGGAGGCCGAGATTATTGCCGATGGTTTGCGCCTTGCCGATGATTTCGTTGCAGTACTTCTGGCCGACACCGACGGTATCCATGATTTCGCGCGCGGCCATCGATACCTCGGCGGTATCGATACCGTAAGGGCAGTACACCGAGCAGCGTCGGCACTGCGAGCACTGATGAAAATAGCTGTACCACTCGTCGAGCACGCCCTTGTCGAGGTCGCGCGCGCCGACCAGCGACGGAAACCATTTGCCGGCCAGGGTGTAGTAACGCCGATATACCGAGCGCAGCAAATCCTGGCGAGCCACCGGCATGTTTTTCGGGTCCGAGGTGCCGAGGTAGTAATGGCACTTGTCGGTACAGGCGCCGCACTTGACGCAACTGTCGAGAAATACGCGCAACGCGCGCGAGTTATCAACCAGTTCGCCGAGCCTGGCGATCGCGACCTGTTGCCAGTCGTCGATCAGTTCGCCCGGAAAGCCGAGTTTTTGCTGGTGCTCCTGCCTGGCGGCGTAAGGCTTGCTGTGAGCCATCGCGCCGATCTCGATCGGCGGGATCTCTGGCCAGGGTTTCAATGCCGGGGTTTCGAAGTCTGCCATGGTTGCCGCCCGGGTCAGCCCTGCGTGTCGACGGCCGGGGAATTGCGCGTCGGCAAGTGACGGTGCTCGCGCGCATTGTCGGCCTGGTTGCGGGTCGGGCTGAAAAATACGCCCGGTGCATGCAGCAGCTTGCTGAACGGGAATACCAGCATCAGCACGGCGACCAGCAACAGGTGCAGATTCAGCATCCAGTCGGAGGGCATCGGCTGCCAGTCGAAGTACATCAGTCCGAGAAAAAATGCCTTCACCGCGACGATGTCGGCAGGAGCGACGTACCTCATGCCGAGCCCGGTCAGCACGATACCGAGCAGCAATGCGAGCATCAGGTGATCCGAGGGCGAGGAAATATAGCGTACCCGGTCGACCAGCAGGCGCCGCGCCCAGAGGCCGGCGATACCGGCCAGCATCGCGAAACCCGCGTAGAAGCCGAATGGCTGCAGCAACGCGACCCAGGACCAGACCGGCTCGGTGAAGTAGCGCAGGTGGCGCAGCAATACCAGCAGCAGCGCGGCATGCATTACCCAGCCGAACAGCCAGGTCCACTTGCTCGCCTTGAACAGGCTGTTGAACAGCGTGACTTCGAAAAACATGCGCCGAAAAACGCCCGCCGTGGTGGTGGGCGCCGGGGTCGTGGGTATGCGTAACGGAGTCGGGGTGCGCGCGTAGAGGCGGATTCGCCATGCCAGCCCTGCCAGCAAAACGATGCCGGCAATGTAGAACAGCAGCGTATAAGCTAGGGTCAACAACGACATGGCAAACTCGTCCGCAATATCAACCGACAACCGTATCCGGCCCGAATTACCGGTCTTCGGCTAGCAGGCTGTGCCGGATTCCCGAAACTCGTCATGCGGGAATCCGGCCGGTGCAGAAAACAGACCCTAGACGCAGCCGGTCGGTTTCGGCAGGCCCGCATATTTACAGGCTTGCTTGGCCGGTCCGTAGGGGAACAATTCGTAGAGGTATTTGCTGGTACCCTTGTCCTTGCCCAGTTTCTTGCCTACCGCCTTGGTCAGTACGCGCACTGCCGGAGCGATTTGATATTCCTCGTAGTAATCGCGCAGGAAGTTGATGACCTCCCAGTGATTTTCTCCGAGTTCGGCGCCGTCGGCCTTGGCCATTTCATTGGCCAGATCTTCACTCCAGTCGGACAGGTTTACCAGGTAACCTTCTTCGTCTGTTTCGTAACTTTTTCCACCCAGTTCAATCGACATTTTTTACCTCAGCCAGTTAGTTTGGTGTCACAGTCAAAGCCATGACTGCAAATTTTCGTATTCGGTCGCAAGTTCGACGAAGCCGTCGTAATCGACCAGTGATATGCCATCGATCGCTTGCTCGGGATCGATTCCCCGGGCCTTCAGATCGGGCTCGAGGGCGTAAATTTTATGCTTTTCGAGCGCCGATTGCAGTTTTTCCGCGGTCGAAGCCTTTTTGCTCACCGCGTAGATCGCGTCTTCGATCAACAGGATCGCCGAGCCGTCCCGCGCGAGGCGCAGGCAGGTGTCGAGCGAATTGCGCTCATAGGGCGACTTGTTGACTATGTGCAGTACCGACATCGCGACCTCGCTAGAAATTCAGCAGCACATCCTGCTGCTCGATGATAGCCCCGAGTTCCTCGCTGTCGACGACCCGGATGGCATCTTTCTCGGCCCAGTCGTCGTCTTCGTCCTCGTAGGTCAGAGGCATCAGGTCGTCCTTGGTCAATCCGCGCAATTCGAGCGATTCCCGCTCGACGTATATCTTGCTGACGTCGTAATCGCCCAGCGCGCGGAAGGTCGGTGCAAAGTTTTTAGAGCCGATGGCGCTGGTGTCCTGGTCGCGCAGCAACTGGTAAACGCCGTCGTCGACGAAGGCGAGGCTGACGTCCTGCTCGAAGGCCGCGCCGATCAGGACCACTTCGAGCGATTCGAGCGCGTAGATGGTGCCGTGCGGCGGCCTCCGATTGATGTAGAGAAACTTTTTACTGGCCATTGCTAATCACCGAATACGACAAGCCTGTCGGCCTGGATGCCGGCGTCGATCAACTGACCGAGACCGGAGATCTGGAAACCTTCCGCCATGTTGTCGGTATCCTTTCCGGCGCGCTTGGCCTCGTCGGCGTCGAGCAGGCCACGACGCTGGGATGCCGCGACGCAAAGTATCAGCTCGACGTCATGCTGCTTCGCCAGTTCCGACCAGCGCTCGGAAATGTTGCGGTCGTCCTGGGGCGGTACGCTGAGCCGGGTGCCGTTGTTGACCCCGTCGTGGTAAAAAAATACGCGCACGATCTCGTGGCCGGCACGCAGCGCGGCGTCGGTAAAATGATAAGCCGTGTCAGACGCCTGGTGCGTGTAGGGGCCCTCGTTGACCAGAATTGCGAATTTTACCTTCGACACCGTTCAGAACCGGATATGCGTGGACGCGTTGAGGCTGCGGCGCGCGCCACGCCAGTTATCGACGTGAAACTTGGTGAACGGCAGTTCGGTGAGTTCGAAAAACTGCGGCCAGCCGATGCGCTCGATCCAGTCGCTCAGGCGTTCCCAGTCGCGCGCATTGTCCTTGTAGGTTTGCAGAATTTTCTTGACTATCGCGGTCGCCTCGGGCCAGCGCGGCGGATTGTTCGGTATGCCAGCCGCGACCAGTTTCTGGAAGGTCGGCTTGCCACGCGCGTTGGAATGGTTGCCGCCGACCCAGATCGCCAGCTTGGTATTCTCGGGATCGTTGATTTGCATCGGCGTGCAGGGCGGGTAGCAGGCGCCGCAACAAATGCATTTCTTTTCGTCTACCTCGAGCGAGGGCTTGCCGTTGACCAGCGCCGGCCGGATCGCCGCCACCGGGCAGCGCGCTACCACCGACGGGCGTTCGCAGATATTGGCGACCAGGTCGTGGTTGATCTTCGGCGGCTTGGTATGCTGAATGTTGATCGCGATATCGCCCTGGCCGCCGCAGTTGATCTGGCAGCAGGAGGTGGTCATATGCACGCGATTGGGCATATTCCAGCCTTTGAATTCCTCGATCAGCTCGTCCATCATCGACTTGACCACGCCCGACGCGTCGGTGCCCGGGATATCGCAGTGCAGCCAGCCCTGGGTGTGGGAAATCATCGCCACCGAGTTCTTGGTTCCGCCGACCACGAAGCCTTCTTTCTCCAGCGCCTCGATCAGCGGTTCGACCTTGCTGCCGTCGGCTACCATGTATTCGATATTGCTGCGGATCGTGAAGCGCACGTATCCCTCGGCGTACTTGTCGCCGATATCGCAGAGCTTGCGCAGCGTAAATACATCGAGAATGCGCTGCGTGCCGGCGCGGACGGTATAGATCGCCTCACCGCTGCGCGAGGTGTGCTTGAGCACGCCGGGGCGCGGATCTTCGTGGTAAGCCCAGTTGCCGTAATTCTTGCGCATCAGCGGATGCATGTACTGGAATCCGTCGGGGCAACCGGATTCGATCGGGGTGCGTTGGCCTTCCATTATCGGGCTCCTGCGGTAATTGCTGTTGACATCGTCGTTACTCTCGCGGCCGTCCGGCTCAGGAGGCCTTTCTTTGTTCGGCCTTGCGGTCGAACCATTTCTTGGCCTCGATATCCCAGTCGTCCATGCGCACGTAGGAACTGGTGCGAGTGTCGGAAATCATGTTGGGATCGACTTCGACGCCGATACCCTCGAGAAAGTTGACCAGACCGACGCGCTCCACCATTTCGCCGCAACGCTCGTGTTCGAGCCCGTTCTCGGCCCAGTAATCGATGACTTCCTCGGCGAGTTCGGTCAGCGCCTCGAAGTCTTCTTCGTCTTCGAGCTTCATGAACGGCACGATCACGGTGCCCATCAGGTCACCGATCTTGAGCGTGCGCTTGCCGCCGATCAGGATCGTAACGCCCTTGTCGTCGCCGGGAGACAGGGCTTTGGGAACGACGTTCAGGCAATGCATGCAACGCACGCAGTTGCGATTGTCGACTTCGAGGCTGTCGTCGTCGTTCAGCGACAGCGCCTTGGTCGGACAGCGCGTGATGATGTTGTCGATGGTGTGCTGGCGGCCTTTTTTGGCGACGTATTCCTTGAATGCTTCCTGGTCGACCTTCATGTCGTCGCGCCAGGTGCCGATGATTGCAAAGTCGGAGCGCTCGATGGAATTCATGCAGTCGTTGCCGCATCCGGACACCTTGAACTTGAACTTGTAGGGCAGGGCCGGTCGATGCACGTCGTCGGTAAAATTGTTGAGCAGCGTGCGGTGGATGCGCATTTCGTCGGTGCAGGACTGTTCGCAGCGCGCCGCGCCGACGCAGGACATGCCGGTGCGTACACAGGGTCCGGCGCCGCCGAGATCGAAGCCGTACTCGTTGATCTCGTTGAAGAAATGCTGCGTGTTTTCGGTCGACGTGCCGATGAACATGATGTTGCCGGTCTGACCGTGAAAGGTGACCAGGCCAGAACCGAATTTTTCCCAGCTGTCGCCGAGCTGGCGCAACATGTCGGTGGTGTAGTAGTTACCCGCCGGGGGCTGTACCCGCAGGGTATGAAATTCCTTGGACTCCTGGAATGCCTGGGCGACTTCCGAGAAGCGCGGAATGATGCCGCTGCCGTAACCGTAGACGCTTACGGTACCGCCTTTCCAGTAACCCTTGCGAGTTTCGTAGGAGTGTTCGAGCTGGCCCAGCAATGAATTGGCAACGCCGTTGATGCGCTCGTCGCCGTGCTCGTCGCGGAGCTTCTTGATACCGGAAATGAAACTCGGCCAGGGGCCTTTTTCGAGTTCGTCCAGCATCGGAGTGAGATGTACTTTTTTAGCCATGGTGATGAAGTTCCCGTTTATCCGTTGTGATCTTCTTCCGGCAATGCAGACCGAAATAGCAGGATGCGGCCGGACGTCGATCTTCCGGCGGCTCGATGGCATTGGCGCCTAGTTTGTTGGAATCGGTCCAAATGAACCATCCCCCGGTTGGGGTGTCGTGCAACTGAATATTATCCCCAACGAGATAGGCTGTTTTCGCGGCCCTCGGGGGGGATTTTTACCAGCTCCAACTATACTGCGATAAGTATTTAAAATTCAACCACTTGGGCTAAACTATCGACGAGTTTTCGAACTCCTACCGATGGGATGCTCCAATCCTGCCGCGCGTGTAATAGAATCGCTGTGTTCGGCCGTCTATGCATGCCGTCCCGGAGCAAAATTGAACGCCACACTAGACCAGATGAATGCCGCGCTCGAGGCAGATGCCGCGAAATCGCCTTTTTTGCTGGAAAACGAGGGCGCTTACCAGGCCTGGCGTGTGCGCAAGCTCGGGCTTCTCGGGCGGCATTCCGCCGAGCGGGTGTTCGAGCTCGACGATTCCGGCCGCTTGCCGGAGGCGCTACGTCCCGAGCTGCGCGAACAGATCGGCGCCTATAATTTCGCGATCTTCGAAACCCGCGGCGCATTCGATAAGGATGCTTTCCTGGCCCTGAACCGCGAATTCGGCCTGCTGCATGCCGATGGCGGCGAGGGCGATTCGGATCGCGGCGTTACCGCGTTGCGCGCGGTCGACGAGGCCGATGCACTGTCGCGCTATATACCCTATACCCGCCGCGCGCTCAATTGGCATACCGACGGTTATTACAATCCGCCCGGGCGCCGCATCAGCGCTTTTTCGCTCTACTGCGTCAGCCAGGCGCGGCGGGGCGGCGGCAACTTCCTGTTCGACCACGAATTGATGTACCTGTTGATTCGCGACCGGGAGCCCGGGCTGCTGGCCGCGTTGATGGCCGACGACATGATGCGCATCCCCGCCAACGTGCAGGGCGGTCAGGTATTGCGCGCCGAGGAATCGGGTCCGGTGTTTTCGCTGCAACCCGGCGGGCGTGGATTGAACATGCGCTATACCTCGCGACCGCGTAATATCGAGTGGAAATCCGACCGCCTCAGCCGGCGCGCGCTCGACCTGGTGCGAGAAATCCTGGTGGACGGCGGTGCCGCGATCGAATTACGCCTGCAGGCAGGCCAGGGAATCGTCTGCAATAACATCCTGCACGGGCGCGAGGCATTCCGGGATCTGGCGGACGAGCCGGCGCGGCTGGTATACCGGGCGCGTTACCTCGAGGCTATCGACCTGGAGCGGCAACCGCAACAGGAAGGCGCCTAGGCCATGTACTGGCAGGATCCGGAAAGCCGCGAGCAAGAGTTCCAGGTACCCGATGACGTGGTCGACCTGGTGTTCAGGCTGCGCGGCAAGAGTATCGATATCGATCACGCCTACTCGTTGTCGCGCGCCCTGCAGGAACGGCTCGGCAGCGAGCTCTGCGCGCGCATCGGCGTGCACGGTATTCGCCTGGCCGGCTCCGGTAACGGTTGGCAGGCGCCCGCGGGTGCCGATGCCGAGATACCGCTGCCGCGCCGCGCGCGGCTCGCGATTCGGCTAAGGCGGGAAGACTGCGAGGCGGTCGCGGAAATGTCGAACCGGCGGCTGGATATGGGCGCGCAATCGATCGAGGTCGGCGAATGCACGGTGCGCAAGCTGTCGAGCCTGGATACATTGCATGCGCGCGCCGTCTGTTGCCGGCCCGACCAGTCGGAAGAGGAATTCTTGCAGCAGGCCGCGGCCGAACTGGAGACCATGGGTATAGCGGTCTCGAGGATGCTCTGCGGCATGTCGGGGAGCGTTCGAACCGCCGACGGCGAACTGTTTACCCGCGCGTTGCTGGTTGCCGACCTGAAGCCGGCTCAATCGGTGACCTTGCAGCAGCGGGGAATCGGGGGCGAACGCCTGCTAGGGTGCGGGCTGTTCGTGCCGCACAAGGGTATAGACGCGGTGCACGAACCGCGCGAATAATCGAATCGTTAACTGGCATGGGTAAGCATTGATGAGTATTAGTATCGATGGTGTTGAAATTCCGACCACTGAAACAGGGTATCTGGAGAATATCGAGGACTGGTCCAGATCGGTGGCGGAGACGATGGCGCGAGAGGAACAGATCGACCTCGGGCAGCGACATTGGGATTTGATCGACTACTTACGCGGCGAATATATCAATAGCGGCGGTAATCAGCCGAACACCCGAAATCTGGTCAAAGCCATGGCCAAAATATGGGACGATAAATCGGTTAACGCGAAAACGCTTTACGACCTGTTTCCGGGAGACCCCAGCAAACAGGGAGGACGCATCGCCGGACTTCCCGAAAGCCGTAGAAAGGGCGGATATTAAATCAGCACACAACGCCGTGAAGGCGGCATCAGGAGAATTTTATGAGCAAGAAACAGGAAATCATCAAGCGCATGCTCGAAATGCAGCAAAAGTTTATCGAGATCGAGCAGGGCGGAAAATTTTCGGCCGAGGAATATTACGATTTCGATGGCGATTCGGAACTGGCGCGTTACAAGCGCGAGTTCGAGGAGTTAGCCACGCAACTGGTCGACATGGCGCACGAAGAGAAGGGATCGCATCGCTAGGCGGAGACCGGTCAGACCTCGGCCCACATGCGAAACAGGTTGGCGTAGCAGAGGTCGACCCGATTCAGGGCCTCGGCATTGTCTTCCGGTCCGAGAGCCTGTCGTGCCTGGTCGAGCCGAACCAGGATTTCGCGCTGATCGGGCCGCCGGATCAGGCTTTGTACCCAGGTCAGGGCGACCAGTCGCTCACCCGCAGTGACCGGCTTTACCGCGTGAAAACTGCCCGACGGATACAACACCGCATGGCCGGCCGGCAACTTGATCTCGTGATCGCCCGCCGGGGTTTCGATGCAAAGCTCGCCGCCCTCGTATTCATCGGGCGGGTTGAGAAAAACGGTGATCGAAATATCGGACCGGTAACGTTCGCCGGGCGGTCCCATCACGGGGTCGTCGATATGAGACCCGTATTCCATGCCGGCGGTGTAGCGCGCGTAGATCGGCGCGCAGATTTTTGCCGGCATCGCGGTTTGCAGGTAAACCGGATGTCTGACCAGTTGAGTCATGACGACGTTGTTCAGGGCTTCGAAGGTATCGGCACTGGGCGCGAGCTCCTGGTTGTTCTTCTTGAGCGCGGCGCGATCGCCGGCGGTATTTCGCCCATCGACGAAATCGCCCCGGCGCAATACCGAGCAGACCGCATCGATCTGGCGTTCGTCGAGCAGGGCGGGAATTTTTACCAGCATGATTTCAGGAAACCCCAATGAATTTGACTATCGAGATCGATGATAAGAGTTATACGCTGGATGTGCCAGAAACGCTTGGCATAGAGGCCGCGGATTTCTTCGAAAAAATGGACAATGACATGAACTGCGGCTGGCAGATGAGCCGCTGGTGGGTGCCGGATCCCGATCAGACCCAGCGTTGCCAGATCGTCGCCGACAAGCTGCTGACCGCGATGCAGAAAGACAACCTCGAGTTCGCGACCATGATGTGCGCTTATATCCTAAGCAAAAAGCCGGCGACGCGGCGAATTCGCATCAATACCGACGGCGAAATTCAGGGTAACGAGTTCTTCGCCGAGTAAGCCCCGGGCAACGACCCGTCTCGGGTTTCCGGCAGATTTCCGTTACTATTGACCTCGCGCCGATCGACGGCGCGAAACCGGAAAGCGGAGTACCACCAAATGACAGATCAAGATCGCCTGGCCGGAATACTGGCGCCGGTCGTCACCCCGTTCGATGCGCAGTTGCAGCCCGATGTCTCGCGCTGGGTGCGTCACTGCCGCTGGCTGGTCGGCAACGATGTCGGCCTGGCCGTATTCGGCACCAATTCGGAAGCCAACTCGATGTCCACGGCGGAGAAAACCGGTCTGCTGGAGCAGCTGGTCGAGGCGGGCCTGCCGCCGCGTCGGATGATGCCCGGTACCGGCTGCTGCGCATTGCCCGATACCGTGGAACTGACCCGCAAGGCCGTGAGCCTGGGCTGTGCCGGCGTACTCATGCTGCCGCCGTTTTATTACAAGGGCGTCAGCGACGAAGGCCTCTACCGCAGTTACGCGGAAGTGATCGAACGCGTCGGCGACGCGCGGCTAAATATCTACCTGTACCACATTCCGCAGATTGCCCAGGTACCGATTACCCTGACGCTGATCGAGCGCCTGCTGCGGGACTATCCCGACAACATCGCCGGCGTCAAGGACAGTTCCGGCGACTGGGACAACACGCGCGCGATGCTGGAACGCTTCCAGCCGCAGGGGTTCGATGTATTTTGCGGTTCCGAATCTTTTCTGCTCGATACCCTGCGCCACGGCGGCAAGGGATCGATTACCGCAACTGCCAATGTCAACCCGGCGCCGATCGCGGCCTTATGCCGGGAATTCGAGCAAGCCGACGCCGAACAGCGGCAGGCCGATCTCGACGCGGTGCGGGGGATTTTCCAGGATTACGTGATGATACCGGGCATGAAAGCGGCGATCGCGCATTACCTGGACGACCCGGAGTGGTCGCGCGTACGACCGCCGCTGGACGAAATGACCGGCGCCGAGCGCGAACGTCTGATGGTCGCGCTCGAGCAGGCCGGTTTCGAAATGAAGGGAATATCCGACTTTTGAGCGGCGCTAGCCGGCTTCGATGTCGCCGAGGTCGTTCAGCGCTTTTTCCCAGGCCTTGTTGATATTCCGGTATGCCTTCGAGAAACCGCTGCGTATATCGGCCCAGGCGCTGGCGGAACTGCCTTTCAGATCGGTGTACCATCCGGCCAGATCCTTGCGTTGTTGCTGCAGGGCGTCGAGGCTGGCGCGGGCTTTTTCACGAGCCTCTTCGCTCATCCCTTGCCACTGGCCGTCGATGCGCTTTTGCAGCGATTCGATGCGGTTATCGAGTTTGACAATCGCGATTTCGATTTCCTGAATCGCCTGGTCGCGCTGATCCGCCGAGTAGTTTTTGATCGACTTGATCAGTTCGCGGGTCTCCTGTTTGACTTGCTTGATCGAAGTCTTGTCGCCGGGTGAAAGCGCGGCATGAGACGGTGCGGCGATCGCCAGTGATAGAACTATCGCGGCCGCAATTTTTTTGATGATTTCGTAATTCATTGAACTGCTCCTTAATCAGATTATTGGCAAAACGAATCGGCGCGCGGCGGTAGCCGCCGCGCGCGGGACAAGCCCGAATCAGGCCGTCTAGAAGCGTGACCTGGCCGACAGGAATGCCTTTTCGAGACTGCTCCAGGCCTCGTCGGCACCGGCCTTGAGATCTTCCCAGGCGTCGTCGCTGGCATTGCGAAGCTCCTCGAGCCTCTCGTCCGCGGCTTTGCGCATGGCAACGAGATCGTCGATGCGCTGGTTGTATTCGATCTGTGCATCGGCCTCCAGTGCGTCGGCCTTCGCTTTCAGACGGTCGATTTCGGCGGACCATTCGTCCAGCTGGGCCTGCAATTTCTTTTCGTAGGCATGCTTTTCACTCATTGTTCGAACCTCGTTAATTTGATTGCGAACAACGCTATCAAGTTCACGGATATCGGCATTGAAATATCGCAATCGGGTCGGTCGAGGGTTAATCCCGGCGATTGACCTGGCCCTGCGGGCCGGGATCGGTCTCAGGAAGCCGCCTCGCGGTTCAGCGCGGCTGCATCGCAGCGGTAAACATCGGGATTTTTCTCGTCGATCACGGACAGGATCCCGTTGCGTTTGAATTCCGCCAGTACGCGGCTGACGCTTTCCGGCGTGACGCCGATGATTTCGGCCATTTCGTTGACCGTCAGCAGGGCGACCTCGCGCCGGCCTGTCGAATCGTCCTGCGACATCAGGTAGAGCACGAGGCGCGCGACTCTGCCGCGGATACCGCCGGTGGAAAATTCGGTTATCCAGGTGTCTGCTTCTTTGAGATACTCGTGCGAATATTCGAGCAGCTTGTGATAAGCCTCGGAATCCAGTCCCTCGATTACCCTGATCACCTGAATCGGCAGGATATACAACTCGATATCGTCGACCGCGATCGCGGTGTGGTCGTGTTTTTCGTTCAACAGGCCGTTGAGGCCGAGCACGGAACCGCGTTTGTGCAATCTGACGATGCGGGCGTTACCGTCCTGCGAATAACTCATCAGCTTGATACGGCCGCTCTTCACCAGGTATAGCGCTTCGACGTCGCTGCCCTGGCGATAGACCGGGTCGCCCGCATCGTAGCGTGACAGCCTGAGGTTCGGCAGCGCCCCGTCCAGCGCTTGCAGCAAGTCTTCGGACAGGCCGATCGCCAGCAGATCGCCGGCATGCTCGTGCAGACCGCGGGGGGTCGCGTCCTCGTCCGAATCGACGATATCGGTGGTCATACTCTTGCCTCGATTTACGAGACAAGAATATAGCAAAGCCTGCCGCTTAAATAGCGGGATGGTCGATTTCGGCAGAGGTTTCGACGGCGGCGGCCCGGCGGTCGGCTCGCTGCCGCCGCGAGCCGGCTCCCGAAGTCCGGCGGCGGCCGGCTGCGAGGCAATACGTATCGCCTCGCAACGCGGATTCCGCGCGAATCCGGCTTCGAAGCGGAACGAGGAGCCCGGAATCTATTCCGGGTTGGCCGCGGTTCCCGTTTCGAGTCCGACCCGGTCGCGGTTAATGGCGGTTCAAGGCGTGGCTTTCGAGGCCACGAAATCCCAGTTCACGAGGTTCCAGAATGCTTCGAGATATTTACCACGGTCATTGCGGTAGTCGATATAGTAGGCATGTTCCCAGACGTCGCAGGTCAATAACGGATGCCGGTTATCCTTGAGGGGGTTGCCGGCATCGTCGGTATTGACGATTTCCAGATGCCCGTTCCTGTCCTTGGTAAGCCAGGTCCAGCCGGAACCGAAATTGGTCTTGGCCGCGGACTCGAACTGTTCCTTGAACTTGGCAAAGGTCGAGAACTCTCGCTCGATTTCACGGGCCAGCTTGCCGCTGGGCTCGCCGCCGCCTTCCGGGCTCAGGCATTGCCAGTAGAAATTGTGATTCCAGACCTGAGCGGCGTTGTTGAAAAGACTGCCGGAGGCTTTTTCGATTATCTCCTCCAGGGAGGAGGATTCGAACTCGGTTCCGTCGATCATACCGTTGAGTTTTTCCACGTAGCTGGCGTGGTGTTTGCCATAGTGGTAGTCCAGCGTTTCGGCGGAAATGTAGGGTTCCAGGGCGTCCCTGGAGTAGGGTAGTTCGGGTAATTTATGTCGAGTCATGATGTACCTTCCTTTCATCTATGCGAATCAAAAACATTCTCTAACGGGGCAACCCGCCCCGTATTGGTGTAGACAGGTAGTCGAACAAATCGTTTGGTAATTCACATTGAAATTTATCAATCGCAGTTTCGGTGCAGAGGTTCGCGCCCGGTCCCGGCCTGCGATCAGGCGAAGACGACCCAGGTCGTGGCGATGTACTTGCTTCCGCCGGCGAGCGTTTTTCCGCGATGCAGGTGGGTCCAGAAAGGCGGGAACAACAACAATTTGCCGGTTTCGGGCCTGATCGAGATTTGCTGATACTTGAACTCGGTCTCCCCGCCGTCGCCGTCGGGTTCGTTCAGATACCAGATCGCGACCAGTTGACGCATCGCGAATTCGTGGCTGCCGCCGTCGATATGCCAGTGATAAAACTCGCCCGCATCGGTGCGCTGAATGGCGTAACCGTTGTCCTTGAACGGGCCTTCGAAGAAGGTGAATTTTTGCTTGAATTCGGCGAGCGCCCGGCTGAGCGAGCGAAAAAGTTCGCGGTCGAGATCCTGCCAGTGCGGCTTGCCCGAGAGCACCAGGTCGGTGGAGCGTTTGATCGATTGGTCGAGATCGCGGGTTTGCCCGATGCGTCCGTGGTATTGCTCCGCCCCGTGAGCCTCGAAGCGCCTGATCATTTCCGCACAGATATCGGTGGCGAGGGCGCCGCGTT